>NZ_FNLM01000036.1:736814-1105222 GCF_900105725.1 Gordonia westfalica | reverse complement strand
CCCGCTCGACCGCAGTGTCCGCGTCCGGGTCGAGGCCCGCCTTGCGGAGCCGCTGCCAGGAATCGTCGATCACCGTGCGCGGCGTGCCGGCATACGTCCGCCCGACATCGCCGCATCGTGGACCGCGCTGAGAACGTGCGCGAACTCCGCGGATCGTCGCCGGCCTGGACGGCCGGCTCGAGATCGGAGACGTGGTCGGAAGTCATCATCACCAAGATTGTGCGTCACATCACAGAACCGGTGCAACGACGGGTGGGGTCGCAACGGGCTGCAACCCTTGCCGCGGCGGGTCACGGGGCGTCTCCTGTCCACAGCACCAATGTGGTCCGCGTCACTATCGGCGGCCCACCCGGAACTGTTGAGGAGAGACAATGACCCAGACGCTGGAGCCGGTCGTCAGCACCGACCGCACACCGCAGCAGCGAATCGACGCGTGGCTGGAGGAGTTCGAGGCGGCCCTGTCGGCCTCGACGTCGGTCGTGCGACGAATGCGTTCCTCACCGACAGCTACTGGCGCGACCTCACCGCCTTCACCTGGAACATCAAGACGGTCGAGGGCCACGAGCAGATCAGCGACATGCTGACGGCCCGTCTGGCCGACACCCGTCCCGCCGGCTTCGCGACGACCGAGGACGCCACCGACGACGGTGACGGCGTCGCGTCGGCGTTCATCTCCTTCGAGACCGCTGTCGGACGCTGCGAGGGTCACGTGCGTATCCGCCCGGATTCGGACGGCACCGACCGCGCGTGGACGCTCCTCACCACGATGCAGGAGCTGAAGGACCACGAAGAGCGCCGCGGCCCGACCCGCGTGCTCGGCGCTGTACACGGCTCCGATCCGGACACCCGCTCATGGGCGGAGAAGAAGGCCGACGAGGAACTCGAACTCGGTCGCACCGTTCAGCCGTACGTCCTCGTCATCGGCGGCGGGCAGGGCGGCATCGCGCTGGGAGCACGCCTCCGCCAGCTAGGGGTGCCGTCGATCGTCGTGGACCGTCATGACCGACCCGGCGACCAGTGGCGCAAGCGGTACAGTCCCTGTGCCTGCACGACCCGGTCTGGTACGACCACCTCCCGTACCTCCCTTCCCGGAGAACTGGCCGGTGTTCGCTCCCAAGGACAAGATCGGCGACTGGCTCGAGTTCTACACCAAGGTCATGGAGGTCCCCTACTGGAGCAAGACCACCTGCCTGTCCGCCGATTACGACGAGGAGCAGGAACGCTGGACCGTCGAGATCGACCGTGACGGCGAGCGCCTGACACTCCATCCGACGCAGCTCGTGCTGGCCACGGTATGTCCGGCAAGCCGTCGATCCGACCGTTCCGGGTCAGGACATCTTCGCCGGCGAACAGCACCACTCCAGCCAACACCCCGGCCCCGACGCCTACGCCGGCAAGAAGGTCGTCGTGATCGGGTCGAACAACTCCGCTCACGACATCTGCAAGGCCCTGGTGGACAACGGCGTCGACGCCACGATGGTGCAGCGCTCGTCGACGCACATCGTGAAGTCGGATTCTCTTCGATCGATTGCTCTCGGCGGGCTCTACAGCGAGGAAGCGGTGGCCTCCGGGATGACCACCAAGAAGGCCGATCTCACCTTCGCGTCGCTGCCCTACCGGATCATGCACGAATTCCAGGTGCCGGTGTACAACCAGATCCGCGAGCAGGACAAGGAGTTCTACGACCGTCTCGAGGCGGCCGGCTTCAAGCTCGACTTCGGTGACGACGACTCGGGTCTGTTCATGAAGTATCTACGACGCGGCTCGGCTACTACATCGACGTCGGCGCCAGCGAGCTCATCGCCAACGGCACCATCAAACTGGTCCAGGGGCAGCTCGATCACCTGACCGAGACCTCCGTCGTCCTCTCCGACGGCACCGAACTCGAGGCCGACGTCGTGGTCTACGCAACCGGGTTCGGATCGATGAACGGCTGGGCCGCCGACCTGATGGGTCAGGACGTGGCGATCGCGTCGGCAAGGTCTGGGGCCTCGGCTCCGACACCACCAAGGACCCCGGTCCGTGGGAGGGCGAGCAGCGCAACATGTGGAAGCCGACGCAGCAGCCGGGTCTCTGGTTCCACGGCGGCAATCTGCATCAGTCCCGCCACTACTCGCTGTACCTGGCACTGCAGCTCAAGGCACGGTACGAGGGTCTGGACACCCCGGTCTACGGCCTGGCCGAAGTGCACCACCTCAGCTGAGTACTCAGAGACGGGAAATGCCCCGCGACGACGAGGTCGCGGGCATTTCTGTGTCTCAGACGGCCGGCCGGGCCGGCCGCAGAAACCCACCGGGAAATGCATTGTGGCCCTACACGATTACTCGTGTAGGGCCACAATGGAAATTGTGTTCGGCGGTGTCCTACTCTCCCACACTGATTAAGGTGCAGTACCATCGGCGCTGGAGGGCTTAGCTTCCGGGTTCGGAATGGGGCCGGGCGTTTCCCCTCCGCTATGGCCGCCGTAACTCTATAAAACAACCCACAACAGGCTATTTGTTTGTTGTGTGTTGTTTCAGAAGTGTCATAGTGGATGCGATCACACGGGGGGCTACGCCCCGTGAACCCCAAAAAAACATGTAGGGGTCTTGCTGTGTGAACAACAGTGTTGTTGGTAAGTCCTCGGCCGATTAGTACCAGTCACCTGAACACATTACTGTGCTTACAGTTCTGGCCTATCAACCCCATGGTCTGTAGGGGGCCTTAACCCTGCTAAGAGGGTGAGAAACCTCATCTTGGAACAGGCTTCCCGCTTAGATGCTTTCAGCGGTTATCCCTTCCGAACGTAGCTAACCAGCGGTGCCCTTGGTAGGACAACTGGCACACCAGAGGTTCGTCCGTCCCGGTCCTCTCGTACTAGGGACAGGTTTCCTCAAGTTTCTTACGCGCGCGGCGGATAGAGACCGAACTGTCTCACGACGTTCTAAACCCAGCTCGCGTGCCGCTTTAATGGGCGAACAGCCCAACCCTTGGGACCTACTCCAGCCCCAGGATGCGACGAGCCGACATCGAGGTGCCAAACCATCCCGTCGATATGGACTCTTGGGGAAGATCAGCCTGTTATCCCCGGGGTACCTTTTATCCGTTGAGCGACACCGCTTCCACTTGCCGGTGCCGGATCACTAGTCCCGACTTTCGTCCCTGCTCGACATGTACGTCTCACAGTCAAGCTCCCTTGTGCACTTACACTCAACACCTGATTGCCAACCAGGCTGAGGGAACCTTTGGGCGCCTCCGTTACATTTTGGGAGGCAACCGCCCCAGTTAAACTACCCACCAGGCACTGTCCCTGAACCCGATCAGGGTCCGAGGTTAGAAGTCCAATACGATCAGAGTGGTATTTCAACAACGACTCCATGAACACTGGCGTGCCCACTTCACAGTCTCCCACCTATCCTACACAAACCGAACCGAACACCAATACCAAGCTATAGTGAAGGTCCCGGGGTCTTTTCGTCCTGCCGCGCGTAACGAGCATCTTTACTCGTACTGCAATTTCGCCGAGTCTGTGGTTGAGACAGCAGAGAAGTCGTTACGCCATTCGTGCAGGTCGGAACTTACCCGACAAGGAATTTCGCTACCTTAGGATGGTTATAGTTACCACCGCCGTTTACTGGGGCTTAAATTCTCAGCTTCACCACCGAAGTGATTAACCGGTCCTCTTAACCTTCCAGCACCGGGCAGGCGTCAGTCCGTATACATCGTCTTACGACTTCGCACGGACCTGTGTTTTTAGTAAACAGTCGCTTCTCTCTGGTCTCTGCGACCCACACCAGCTCAAACCGTAAAGATCGTCACCAGTCTGGGTCCCCCTTCTCCCGAAGTTACGGGGGCATTTTGCCGAGTTCCTTAACCACAGTTCTCTCGATCGCCTTAGTATTCTCTACCTGACCACCTGTGTTGGTTTGGGGTACGGGCCGTGTACCAACTCACTAGAGGCTTTTCTCGGCAGCATAGGATCATGGAATTCACCACTTCGGCTACGCATCACCTCTCAGGCTGCATGTGTTCCGGATTTGCCTAGAACACGCCCTACAGGCTTACACCAGTACAACCACTGACTGGCCCCACTACCTTCCTGCGTCACCCCATCGCTTGCCTACTACCAGCCAAGGTCCCATGCATCACCCCACCCGGCACCCGAAGGTGCTCCCGGGGGATCTGGATGGTTAGTACAACTGATTCAGCATGGGCGCGGATACACGGGTACGGGAATATCAACCCGTTGTCCATCGACTACGCCTGTCGGCCTCGCCTTAGGTCCCGACTCACCCTGGGCGGATTAGCCTGGCCCAGGAACCCTTGGTCATTCGGCGGAAGAGTTTCTCACTCTTCTTTCGCTACTCATGCCTGCATTCTCACTCCCACACCCTCCACCACTAGATCACTCTGCGGCTTCCACGGATGCAGGACGCTCCCCTACCCACCCACACACCTGGTTGATTCTCCGTAGAAAACCAACGGGCTGTTGTGTGAGTGCCGCGGCTTCGGCGGTGTACTTGAGCCCCGCTACATTGTCGGCGCAGGATCACTTGACCAGTGAGCTATTACGCACTCTTTCAAGGGTGGCTGCTTCTAAGCCAACCTCCTGGTTGTCTTCGCGACCCCACATCCTTTTCCACTTAGTACACGCTTAGGGGCCTTAGCCGGCGATCTGGGCTGTTTCCCTCTCGACTACGAACCTTATCGCCCGCAGTCTCACTGCCACACTCTCACTTACCGGCATTCGGAGTTTGGCTGACGTCAGTAACCCTGTGGGGCCCATCGGCCATCCAGTAGCTCTACCTCCGGTAAGAAACATGTGACGCTGCACCTAAATGCATTTCGGGGAGAACCAGCTATCACGGAGTTTGATTGGCCTTTCACCCCTACCCACAGCTCATCCCCTCCATTTTCAACTGAAGTGGGTTCGGGCCTCCACGACGTCTTACCGTCGCTTCACCCTGGCCATGGGTAGATCACTCCGCTTCGGGTCTAGACCCGGCGACTCTTTCGCCCTATTCAGACTCGCTTTCGCTACGGCTACCCCACACGGGTTAACCTCGCCACCGAGCACTAACTCGCAGGCTCATTCTTCAAAAGGCACGCCATCACCCACAACAGACCAAACTGTTCACAGGCTCTGACGGATTGTAAGCGTCCGGTTTCAGGTACTATTTCACTCCCCTCCCGGGGTACTTTTCACCTTTCCCTCACGGTACTTGTCCGCTATCGGTCACCAGGAAGTATTCAGGCTTACCGGGTGGTCCCGGCAGATTCACAGCAGATTCCACGAGCCCGCTGCTACTTGGGCATCCATCACGCAAGACCATGTGTTTTCAGCTACCGGACTCTCACCGTCTACGGCAGACCATTCCAGGCCACTTCACCTAACACACGATTTTCTGACTCACGCTTCCACAGGCAGATGGAAGAAGACGAACCCCACAACACCACACACACAACCCCTACCCGGTATCACATGCGCATGGTTTAGCCTCATCCGCTTTCGCTCGCCACTACTCACGGAATCACATATTGTTTTCTCTTCCTATGGGTACTGAGATGTTTCACTTCCCCACGTTCCCTCCACACCCCCTATACATTCAGAGGTGGGTAACACGACATCACTCGTGCTGGGTTTCCCCATTCGGACACCCTCGGATCACAGCTCGTTTGACAACTCCCCGAGGACTATCGCGGCCTACCACGTCCTTCATCGGCTCCTGGTACCAAGGCATCCACCGAACGCCCTTACACACTTACAACAACACCTACACCCACAGGGGCTCCGCCCCCGTGAACCCCCAAAAACCAGGGCCCACCAAGAGACACAATCCCCCACCAGTGTAGACATCACAAAAACATTTCTGCTAAATCACAGACCAACAAAAAAATGTTGATTTGAAATAAAGATGCTCGCATCCACTATGCACTTCTCAAACAACACACACCGCACACAAACCTGCATCTCCGCGTCCCATCACAGAACACCTCAACAACCCAGATCTCACATGCAGCACCGAGAAAACGCGTGTTCCCTCAGAACCCCGATAGCGTGACAATGAACCCACCGGCCTCACAGCGCAGCAGCAACCCCCAACCCTCCCACAGGTGCGGAAGTGGTGAGTCTGTCTGATGTTTCACCCTCGAACACACCCGCCGTGACACATTCGGCCACAGAAGCGGGGGTCCACGGGGACCAAGCCCCCGTGCGTTGTGCTCCTTAGAAAGGAGGTGATCCAGCCGCACCTTCCGGTACGGCTACCTTGTTACGACTTCGTCCCAATCGCCGATCCCACCTTCGACAGCTCCCTCCCACAAGGGGTTAGGCCACCGGCTTCGGGTGTTACCGACTTTCATGACGTGACGGGCGGTGTGTACAAGGCCCGGGAACGTATTCACCGCAGCGTTGCTGATCTGCGATTACTAGCGACTCCGACTTCATGGGGTCGAGTTGCAGACCCCAATCCGAACTGAGACTGGCTTTAAGGGATTCGCTCCACCTCACGGTATCGCAGCCCTCTGTACCAGCCATTGTAGCATGTGTGAAGCCCTGGACATAAGGGGCATGATGACTTGACGTCATCCCCACCTTCCTCCGAGTTGACCCCGGCAGTCTCCTGCAAGTCCCCGGCATAACCCGCTGGCAATACAGGACAAGGGTTGCGCTCGTTGCGGGACTTAACCCAACATCTCACGACACGAGCTGACGACAGCCATGCACCACCTGTACACCAACCACAAGGGAACATGTATCTCTACATGCGTCTGGTGTATGTCAAACCCAGGTAAGGTTCTTCGCGTTGCATCGAATTAATCCACATGCTCCGCCGCTTGTGCGGGCCCCCGTCAATTCCTTTGAGTTTTAGCCTTGCGGCCGTACTCCCCAGGCGGGGTACTTAATGCGTTAGCTACGGCACGGAACTCGTGAAATGAGCCCCACACCTAGTACCCACCGTTTACGGCGTGGACTACCAGGGTATCTAATCCTGTTCGCTACCCACGCTTTCGCTCCTCAGCGTCAGTTACTACCCAGAGACCCGCCTTCGCCACCGGTGTTCCTCCTGATATCTGCGCATTTCACCGCTACACCAGGAATTCCAGTCTCCCCTGTAGTACTCAAGTCTGCCCGTATCGCCTGCACGCCTACAATTGAGTTGCAGAATTTCACAGACGACGCGACAAACCGCCTACGAGCTCTTTACGCCCAGTAATTCCGGACAACGCTCGCACCCTACGTATTACCGCGGCTGCTGGCACGTAGTTGGCCGGTGCTTCTTCTCCAGGTACCGTCACTCACGCTTCGTCCCTGGTGAAAGAGGTTTACAACCCGAAGGCCGTCATCCCTCACGCGGCGTCGCTGCATCAGGCTTGCGCCCATTGTGCAATATTCCCCACTGCTGCCTCCCGTAGGAGTCTGGGCCGTGTCTCAGTCCCAGTGTGGCCGATCACCCTCTCAGGTCGGCTACCCGTCGTCGCCTTGGTAGGCCATTACCCCACCAACAAGCTGATAGGCCGCGGGCCCATCCTGAACCGCAAAAGCTTTCCACCCCAGAGCATGCACTCCAAGGTCATATCCGGTATTAGACCCAGTTTCCCAGGCTTATCCCAGAGTTCAGGGCAGATCACCCACGTGTTACTCACCCGTTCGCCACTCGAGTACCCAGCAAGCTGGGCCTTTCCGTTCGACTTGCATGTGTTAAGCACGCCGCCAGCGTTCGTCCTGAGCCAGGATCAAACTCTCCATGAAAAAATAGCGAAACAAAACCAACACCCCAAAAGGCGCCGGCGTTTCAACACAATCAGGAAAGCAAAACCTGACCAATCCAAAACTAGCTTTTCGTGTGACACCCAGACGGGGCCGAGCGCCACACACAAAATAAACATCTACATCCACAAAAGATGCTCGATGCCACAATATGGCATCAGACAATTCATCATCACACTATCGAGTTCTCAAAGAACACACACCCACCAGCCACTCACCCCCACAAGGGCTTTCACCAGCAGACTTGGTTCTGACTATCCATCGCCACCCCGTCTCCGGGGCAACTCTTCCAGCCTACCAGACCATCTCCACGACCCGCAAACCCGAAGTTCGTCGGCCCGAAGACATCCAGCAACCCCACACAACACGACCAAGACACGAAGTCTCGGACAAGAAGTTCGGGGCGGCCCGCGAAACCCGGTCTCCACTCCCCGCCTTCAGACCCTCGCAGGTCCTCCGGGGCGGCGCCGTGGCTCGCTGACTCGACATAAGTTACGCACGTGGGTCGGCGGCGTCAAATCGCCTGGTCAGAGGCGGTGCCGGCGGATCAACCCCCGATCTTGTGCACCCAGAGATGAACTTCGTGCACTTCGAGATGAAGAACGCCCCTGGAACCCACCCTCCATAGGCCGACCGGCGACACCATGTCGCCGGCGTCGCCACTCAGGGTGGTTTGCAGGGGCGGTTTGCATTGCAGGGACGGCCCTGAAGGCGGACGCCGGTTCCGGGAGGCGAAGCCACTCCGTGAGGCCGGCGATCAGACCACCACCGGCAGATATGCAAGAACCCCCGCCCGGGAGTCCCCGGGCGGGGGTTCTTGTGTTGGTAGCGGGGACAGGATTTGAACCTGCGACCTCTGGGTTATGAGCCCAGCGAGCTACCGAGCTGCTCCACCCCGCGTTGGTGAAGACCACGTTACACATGCGTTCGTCAGCGACGCAAATCGCTCCGGAAACCAACTCTGAACTGGTCAAACGTGAGTGATCGCGGTCACGGACCATCGTGAACCACAGGTCACGACGCCGTATCCGACGGGTATCTGCACACCCGCAGACCTGTGAGCTGGGTCACTTACGGGCGTAGACTCGGCGCTACCCGAACCGGGCCGACCCACCACCGAGGAGGGAACCATGTCCGCCCACTTCCACTATGAGAGCCACGGCAATCACCCGCTCAGTTTCGTCGGTTTCCTACTCGCACTCGGCGGTTTCCTGTCAGCCGCACTGTGGCTGGTCCACATGGCGGCCGGCAACAACGGATACGCAGCCCTGTTCGCCGGGCTGACGCTCGTGGCCTTCGCTTGCGCGATCTCGATCTTTTTCACGATCAGCCGCCGGTACCACCACAGCCCGGTCCTCCCAGACAACACAAAAGCAGAAACCGAGCGCTACATCCGCAAGTATCGCGGAGCCGGGCGTACCGCCCACTGAAGCGCTCGGTTTCTCGTTGACGCCGGTCGATGCACCCTGATCCCAGGGCGCATCGACCGACTCCATCAGTTCTGTTCTGGCAGTGACTCGTACTGTGCGACAGCCTTGTTCAGCTGATCGAGGGCCGCACCGTAACCGGAGAAGTCACCCTTGGTCTGCGCATCGCGCAGGGCTCCGAGTGCATCCCCGATGGCCTTCACCGCGGCATCGCGCTCCGGCGTACCGCCCTGCGGCGGGTTCGGCAGCTGCGGAGTCGTCGTCCCACTCTGCTGACCGGGCTGGTTGCCCTCGTCAGCGGGTTGCTGTTCACCGGGAACAACACCGGCGGCCGGTGTGATCCCGACCTGGCGCAGCGCCTCGGCCGTCGTCGGCGCATATCCGATCCGGGCCTCGCGTTCCTTCGGCTCGTACCGGGTGATCACCCGGAACAGGCGCGGGAAGGCCTCCTCGCCCTGGGCCTGCGCATACATCGGGACGACGTACAGGATTCCGTTGTCACCGACCGGCAGCGTCAGCAGATTGCCGAACGTCACCTTGGCCGTGTTCTCCAGGGACTTGAGCGACTCGGCGACCCGACCATCGGTCTTCATCGGGTTGAACGCCTGCTTCGGTCCCGACCGCTGGTTGTTGCCGGGCAGCTCCTTGACGGTGATCTGCCCATAGTTCGACGGGTCCGAGGAGACGGTGATGTAGGCACCGAGGATCGGCCGATTGAGTCGGGTGAGGACCGAGGTGAGCTGGAACGATGCCTGCTTGCTCTCCGGGTCCGAGGCCACGAAGTAGTACGGCGGCTGATCGAGTCCACGCTGTTCGGCGTCGGTGCTCGTCGGGTCGGAGGGCACCGACCAGAAGTCGTTTGCCTGGAAGAACGTCTGCGGCGAGTCGACGTGGTAGCGCGTCAGCAGTGCCCGCTGGATCTTGAACAGATCCTCCGGGTACCGGACGTGCTCGCGCAGCGAGGTCTGCTTGTCGAACTCGGCACGAGAGGCGACCGTTCCCGGGAAGACCTTCATCCAGGTCTTCAGAACGGGGTCCTCGGTGTCGACCTCGTACAGCTTGACCTCACCGGTGTAGGCATCGACCGTTGCCTTCACCGAGTTCCGCACGTACGACACGGTCTTGTTGACCTGCGTGCGTCCGGTCTGGCCGGGGTTGAGGTCCTGGGCATCGGCGGTCGCACTCTGCAGCGACGTCGGCTGCGAGTACGGGAAGTTGTCGAGCGTGGTGTAACCGTCGACGATCCACTTGATCGAGCCGTCTTCCATGACAGCCGGGTACGTCTTGGAGTCCATGGTCAGCCACGGCGCGACCTGCTTGACGCGGTCCCGCGGATCGCGGTTGTAGATGATCTTCGACGCCGAGGTGATCTCACCCGAGAGCAGGAAGTTCCGCTCCGCGTACTTGCCCGCGTACAGGAGGCGGGTGAACCAGTTGCCGAGTCCGACGCCGGCCGGGCCCTGGTAGGTGTACTTGGCGTCGCCCATGTCGTGCTCGCGGGGTTCACCGCCCTCGGAACCGACGATGGCGTAGTCGGGGTCGATCTTGGCCAGCAGCTCACCGAAGTAGATGCGCGGCTGCGTCACCTTGATCGGGGCGTCGCGCTTGTACGCCTCGGTCTGGTAGTTCGTGGTGTCGCTGACGTAGTAGAACGGGTCGCCGCCGCCGTCGATGTCGTTCTCGTCGACCGACTCGTTGACCCGGTTCGCCGGCGCGGCGACGAAGCCGTTGCCGTGCGTGTACACGAGATGCTTGTTCAGCCAGTTCTGCTGGTTCTCGAGGTAGCGGCTCGGATCGAGCTCACGCACCGCGACCACGAAATCACGGAGTTCGCCGTCGATCTTGTAGCGGTCGACCGCGAGCTGCGTCGGGAAGCCGTAGAAGTTCTGGCGCTGCTGCTGCTGGATGAACGTCGGCGAGACCACATTCGGGTCGAGGATGCGGACGTTCGACAGCGTCGGGATGTCCCCGTTGACGAGCGCGGGGTTCGCGGGCTCGGCGGTCCAGTCCTTCTGCGTGATGACCTTGTCCGGTCCGATGCCGTAGGCGTCCCGGGTGGAGTTGATGGCCCGCTGGATGTATTCGGCTTCCTTCTGCGCGGCGTTCGGCTTGACGGAGAACTGCTCCATGGTGAGCGGCCAGCCGACGCCGATCAGGAGTGCCGAGAACAGCATCAGCACGGTGGCGAGGGCGGGGATGCGCAGGTCGCGCAGCACGATCGCGGCGAAGAACGCGACGGCACAGATGATGGCGATCGCCATCAGGATGAGCTTGGACGGCAGGACCGCGTTGATGTCGGTGTAGCTCGCGCCCGGGAAGATCTCGGCTTTCCGCTGACTCGACAGCAGGTTGTACCGGTCGAGCCAGTACGCCGCCGCCTTGAGCAGCAGGAAGGTTCCGGCCAGTACCGCGAGCTGGATGCGCGCCGCCATGGTGACCGAGCCACCGCCCTGGCCGAGGCGGATGCCCCCGAAGAGGTAGTGGGTCACCAGGTTGGCGAGGAACGCCACGACGACCACGACGAACAGCAGGTTCAGCACGAACCGGTAGAACGGCAGGTCGAAGGCGTAGAAGCCGATGTCGAGGTTGAACTGCGGGTCCTTCTCACCGAAGGAGGTCCCGTGCAGGAACATCTGGACCGTGCCCCAGGAACCCTGCGCGACCAGACCGGCGAGGGCGCCGATGATCAGCGCCGGCACCACCGCGAACCAGCGGACCTTCGTCATGATGGCGGTCCGGTAGCGCGCGAGCGGATCGTTGGGTCCCGCGGTCGGCACGAACACCGGCCGGGACCGGTAGGCCAGGGCGACCGCACCGAAGATGATCAGGCCGACGACGAGCGTCGTGATCAGGAAGAGGATGACGCGGGTCCAGATGACCGTGCTGAACACGCTCGAGTACCCGACGTCGCGGAACCACAGCCAGTCGGTCGCGAGACCGATCAGTCGTGGTCCGATCAGCAAGAGGACCAGCACGGCAACGCCGAGTCCGATGACGATCTTGCTCCTGCGTGACAGTGTCGGCATTCCTGCCGGCCCTCGGACGCCCACCAGACCCACTCTCCAAAGCTCTCAATCCGGACAACGCCCTGCGTGACGAGCAAGCCTGGCGTGGTGCCCACTGTACTGGCACCGCCCGAGTGAGCGAACTCGCTCAGGTGCCTGCCCAACGATCGTCGACCTACCGCGGTTCCCGGTCTCCTCCCGGCGGGGCAAGATGAGCGGATGCCCGACAACCCGATCACCCCGCGCGGCTTCTCCACCGAGGACCTCGGAAGCGCCCTGAGCGAGATCATCGACCACGTCGACACCGCCGGCTGGGGCCAGTCACCGTCGGTGTTCGCCCTCGTCCCGACCTCGGTCCTGGCCGAACAGGCACCGGACGTTCTCGGCGACGCCGCCGAGTCGGTGTTCACCCCGATCGTGCAGGAATGCCCCGACCTCGACGCCTTCCTGGCGTCGGCGGTCTGGCCCGACGCCGTCGCGGGCGCCGCGGTGGCCATCGAGATCGTGGTCGCTCCCCCGGCTCCCGGGGACGACGGGTCCCCTCGTTATGTCGTCGGCGAATCCGGTGCGGCAGCCGCAGGCGGACACGACGGTGCGTCGGAGCCGAACCCGGCGCGCCTGGTCGTCGGCGTACTGCGCAACGGCAAGGATCTGGCCATCATGCGGCTGCGCCGTCAACCGGGCGAGGACGTCGAGACGCTCACCCATCCCCGGCTCGGGACCGAGTTGCGAGCCGCGCTCGCGGGTACCTTCTCTCCCGACACCCCGGAGTCCTGAGAGCCGCTACCGCTCGTCGATCAGCAGGTCGGGGCCGGACGTCCCGAGCCGATGGCGTCCAGGGCGTCGACGGCGCCGTCGAGTGTCTCGACCTTGACCAGTTCGATGCCGTCGGGGCGGTCGGAGACGGCCTCCGCGCAGTTGCGGGCGGGCACCAGAAACACCGTTGCACCGGCGTCCTTGGCCGCGCGGGTCTTGTGGGTGATGCCGCCGATCGGTCCGACCTGACCGTCATCGGTGATCGTGCCCGTGCCCGCGATGAACTTGCCGTGGGTCAACTCGCCCGGGCTCAGCTGGTCGACGACCGACAGCGCCAGCATCATTCCGGCCGACGGTCCACCGATGTCGCCGACGGTGTAGGTCACCTTCAGCGACGGGTCGGCGTTGGCGACCTCGGCCGCGACCCCGAGGAATCCGGCCTTCGGGTCGTCGGGATGCGCGGCGAGCGTGACCGACACCGTCTGCGGCGTGCCCTGCCGCACGATCTCCAGCGGTAACACCGTGCCCGGCGGGTTCTTCGACACGACGTCGCGCAGTTCCTTGCTCGTCTCGACCTCGACTCCCCCGACCCTGGTGACCACGTCACCGGCCTTCAGGACATCGGCCGACGGGCCGTCGGCGCCCACGCCGGCGATGCGCAGGACCGTCGGACGGTCGAGGAAACGCAGCGCGGCGACGGTCGCGTTCTCCTCCGACCCGGCCATCTGCTGGGCGTTCTCCTCCTGGACCTGCTCGGTGGTGCGATCCGGCGGATACACCTCGTCGCGCGGGGTGAGCGCGTACTTCCCGGACATCCACATGCCCAGGGCATCGAACAGTGTCAGCCCGTCGCTCACCGACACCGTGGTCAGGTTGAGGTTGCCGGTCGTCTTGTCGAGCGGCGCGCCGTCGATCTGCACTACCCGGCGTTCGACGACCTTGCCGTCCTGCTCGACCTTCGTGGTGCCCAGCGTGTTCAGCGTCGGACCGGGACCGAGCGCTGCATAGGGCACCTGCACCTGTGTGCCGACGACGAGCAACGCCAGCAACACCAGCGCGCTGACCGCGGCGGTGGCGATCCGGCGGAAGCGGGGGCTCGAACTCATTCCGCACACGATAGTGCCCCGACCTCCGGGGACGGTCTCTACGTCGCGCCCGCCACAGGCACCGACGGCCGGCCACGCACTTGCGGCGGCGCTACGCGCACGGCGAACATCCGACGCCGGGATCGCGCCTGTCCGGGCGGTACGGTGGACATATGAGTGATCTGCCCTTCGGCTTCTCGGCGTCAGGCAACGGCGACGACGACCGCGACAAGAACAGCGGCGACCAGAACAAGCCGGGCGACAACCCCGGCGGCAACCCCGGCGGTGGGGCCAACCCGTTCGGATTCAACGTGGGCGGACAGGGATTGGGCGGCGGACAGGGCTTCGGCGACTTCGACCCGTCGAACCTCGACCCGAACATGCTCGGCCAGATGTTCTCCCAACTCGGCAGCATGTTCAGCGGCATGGGCGCCGGCATGGCCGGTGGCGGCGGCGGTCCGGTGAACTACCAGGTCGCCATGAACCTCGCCCGCCAGCAGATCGGTTCGTTCACGCCGATTCTGGACAAGGAGATCTCCGCGTCGGCCGACGCCGTGCGCCTCGCCGACGTCTGGCTCGACGACGCGACGACCTTCCCCAGCGGCGTCACCCAGACCGTCGCGTGGACCCCGGTGCAATGGCTCGAGGAGTCCATGGACACCTGGAAGGGTCTGTGCAACCCGGTCGCCGAACAGCTCGCCCGCACCTGGCAGGACAACCTGCCCGCGGAGGCCGCCCAGTTCGCCGGCCCGATGCTGGGCATGCTGACCCAGATGAGCGGCATGGCCTTCGGAACCCAGCTCGGCCAGGGTCTCGGCCAGCTCGCCAAGGAGGTGCTCACCTCCACCGACATCGGTCTGCCGCTGGCGCCCGAAGGGATCGCGGTCCTCCTCCCCGAAGCGATCGCGAAGTTCGCCGAGGGCCTCGAGCAGCCCGGCCAGGAGATCATCGTCTTCCTCGCCGCACGCGAGGCCGCCCACGTCCGCCTCTTCACGCACGTCGGGTGGCTGCGGCAGCGTCTGCTGGCGACGGTCGAGGAATACGCCCGCGGGATCAGCATCGACTTCAGCGGGATCACCGACGCCACGTCGAACATCGACCCCACCGAACTGCTGTCCGATCCGTCGAAGATCGAGGAGCTCATCAGCTCGTCGACGTCCTTCGAACCGACCACCACGCCCGAGCAGAAGGCGGCCCTCGGCCGCCTCGAGACGCTCCTGGCGCTCATCGAGGGCTGGGTGGAGCAGGTGGTGACCCGGGCACTGGGCGATCGCATCCCCAGCACCGGCGCACTGACCGAGACCATCCGGCGCCGACGCGCCTCGGGCGGCCCTGCCGAGCAGACCTTCGCGACCCTCGTCGGCCTCGAACTGCGCCCGCGCAAGGTGCGGGAGGCGTCGGAGCTGTGGCGCCGGGTGTTGGAGGCCACCGATCTGTCCACTCGCGACGGTGTCTGGGCTCACCCGGACCTGCTGCCCGACTCCGACGACCTGGACAACCCGGCGGCGTTCATCGACCGTCTGCTGCACAAGGACACCGACCTCGACGACGCGATCGCGCAGCTCGAGAAGTCGCTCGCCGAGCAGGACGGGGTCGAAAAGGGAGAGGCCGACTCCGGAGACGACGGCCCGAACCCCGGGCAGACCGGCTCATAACTCCACAGTCGCCGCCGAACCCGACCATGTTGTGGATAACCGGCCCGAACGACGCCGGGGAGGTCCTTTCGCTGGCAGAGTTGCGCCATGTCCATCACGGTTCCGCGCATCCGGCCCGGAACACCGATCCTGGTGCGGCCCGGCAACCGGGTACATGTGGGGATCGATCCGGCCGGCAGCGTGATCATCGAGCTCGACGCCGGGATCTCGGCGCATTCGGTCGCCACGATGCTGCGGTCGCTGGAACGCCCGTGCACGCCGGAACTGCTCATCCGCCGGGCGACGGCGGCCGGACTGGCCGACGACGAGATCCGGACCTTGCTCGACGGTCTGGCCGCCGCGGGACGAACCGTCCCTGCGCCCCCGGCCGAATCCTCCTCGGAGAGTCCGGATCTCACCGACTTCCGGATTCAGATCCACGGCCAGGGACCGCTGTCGGATCTGCTGGGAACCTCGTTGCGCGCACAGGGACTGCACGTCCACCGCACGATGCGGCGGCGCGCCGACGGGTCGCTCGACACCGTCGACACCCGGCTCGTGATCCTCAGCGACTTCCTCGTCCACGACCCACGGGTCGTCTTCGCACTGACGAGGGCCCGTATCCCGCATCTGCTGGTGCGGGTGCGCGACGGAGTCGGGATCGTCGGCCCCCTCGTCCTGCCGGGCCTCTCCAGTTGCCTGATGTGCGCCGACCACCATCGCTCCGACGCCGACCCGGAATGGCCGATGATGGCGGTACAACTCATTCGCGCGCCGGGCGATCCCGACCCCGCGATCGTGCGGCCCACCGCCGCGATCGCGCATGGTCAGATCGAACGTCTGGTGACCGGGCTGCAGCGGCCAACCCCCGCCGCAGCACGACGCGCGCCGCAGCTGTTGAATCAGGTGTTGGAGTTTCGCGATGATCCGGCGCGGGTGGACCGCCGAGAATGGTTACCCCACCCGAGCTGCGATTGTCGTCCGGTGGGAGACGAACAGCTCAAGTCGTCTATTGTGTGACGCGGAAAGGATGCTATGACCGACATCACTCGGGGGCAGGGTCGTCGCAATGCGAAGTTGGCGTCCCTCCCCATCGGTATGGCCGGACGTGCGGCGGCGGGGCTCGGAAAACGCATGGTCGGCAAAGACAAGGACGAGGTGAACCAGGAGCTCCTCGAGAAGTCCGCGGAACAACTGTTCGCGGTCCTCGGTGAGCTCAAGGGCGGCGCCATGAAGGTGGGTCAGGCGCTGTCCATCATGGAGGCCGCGATCCCCGACGAATTCGGCGAGCCGTTCCGGGAGGCACTCACCAAGCTCCAGGCCGACGCACCGCCGATGTCGGCCGACAAGGTCCACAAGGTGCTCGACCAGCAGCTCGGCACCCGCTGGCGTGAGCGGTTCAAGGAGTTCTCCGACGAGCCGGCGGCGTCGGCGTCGATCGGTCAGGTCCACAAGGGCGTGTGGTCCGACGGCCGCGAGGTCGCGGTCAAGGTGCAGTACCCGGGCGCCGACCATGCCCTCAAGGCCGACCTGAAGACGTTGTCGCGCATGTCCGGACTCCTGCAGCGACTCTCGCCGGGCACCGACGTCAAGGCGATGATGGACGAACTCATCGACCGCACCGAGGCCGAACTCGACTACCTCGGTGAAGCCGAGAACCAGCGGGCCTTCGCCAAGGCGTACGACGGGCATCCGGACTTCCTGATCCCCAAGGTCGTCGCCAGCGCACCCAAGGTCGTGGTGTCGGAGTGGGTCGACGGTGTGGCCCTGTCGAAGATCATCACGACCGGCGACCAGAAGACCCGCGACAACGCGGCCGCGAAGATGGCCGAGTTCGAGGTCAGTTCGCCGTACCGCGTCGGGCTGCTCCACGGCGATCCGCATCCGGGCAACTTCTTCATCGCCGACGACGGCCGGTTCGGCGTCCTCGACTTCGGCGCCGTCGGCCACTACCCCGGCGGGCTGCCGCCGGAGACCGGCCCGATCCTGCGTCTGGCCCGCGACAAGAAGTACGACGAGCTCAAGGAGCTCATGGTCGAGGCGGAGTTCATCCGCCCGTCGCACGCGTCGAAGGTCACCAGCGCCGACCTCGAGGCTTACCTGCGGCCGTACGTCGACCCGCTGTACTCCGAGTCGTTCCACTTCACCCGCAAGTGGATGCAGCGCGCCGCCGGCAAGGCCACCGACGTGCGCGGCGACGTCTACAAGACCTCGCGGAACCTCAACGTGCCCAAGCGGTTCGTGATGGTCTTCCGCGTGCTCGGCGGCTGCGTCGGTATCGCCTCGCAGCTCGAGGCGCACGCGCCGTATCGCGCGATCATGGAGGAATGGGTGCCCGGCCTGGGCGACTGATCCCCCACCGGAACACCAACAGCGACGCCGCGAGCAGATGCTCGCGGCGTCGCTGTTTCCGGTTCTCGGATGTCAGGCTGCGGCGTTCTTGCGCGGCCGGCCACGTGGCCGCTTGCGTGCGATCACCGCACCGCGTTCGAAGATCTCGCCACCCCACACGCCCCAGGGCTCGGCGCGATCCAGCGCCGCCTGCAGGCACTGGGTCTTCAGCGGGCAGTCGGCGCACATCGCCTTGGCACGCTCGAGGTCACGGGGGTTGTCGGCGAACCACAGATCTGCGTCGGACACCTGACAGGGCAGGTCGAGCCGGGCGGTCGCTGCGCGGTCCGCCTCGAGACAGGACTCGAGGACGCAATCGACGGTCATTGGTTTCTCCACATCTGCTCGTTTGGGTTTGGTGACCCATGTCCTCGATGTGGCTGTCGATCCGAAACCCCCTGCCGGGGATGGTGATCGGTGACAAAAAAGAGGGCCACGGGTTTCGCCTCTGCGATTCGCCCGTGGCCCGAATATCTCGGAGGTCTAACTCCGTGGAATTCGTGTCAGAACGGGGAACCCATGCGGCGCGGGGGCTGCTGCGGCTGCTGCCGCCGGCGGGGCGACGAGCGCTACGTGCGCTGCTGCCGGATGCACTGCCGCCGGGGGCAGTGCCGCTGCCATCGCTCGAGTGGCGGCCGGCCGTGCACAGACGGCCGGAATCCAGGAGCGGTTGCGACGGGCGCGCAGAACGACGGCGTGCGCCTGATTCGGCTTGGCCGCAGGCACGGCGATGCCGGCCTGGTTCACGATGCTTCCGTTCACTGATCCGCTCCTTTCTCTTCTCGATGGCTCCCACATGGCGATGGGCTCCTGACGGATACAACATATCCGGTGTCCGCCGGGCACAGGGATTTCTCCCACCCGTGCTGACGGAGATCAGCCTAAACGGTGCGCCGGAAAGCGCACAACCTATTTTTGACCTGCGGTTTTGACGAGTTCGAGGAGATCCTCGCCGTACTCGTCGAGTTTCTGCGCGCCGATCCCCGAGATCGACACCAGCGCAGCGGTATCGGTGGGGCGTTGTTCGGCGATCGCGGTGAGCGTCTTGTCGGAGAACACGACGAAGGGCGGCACCTTCTTCGCCTGTGCGCGTGCCCGACGCCAGTCCTTGAGGGCGACCAGCAGGTTCTCGTCGAGGTCGGATGGGCATCCGGCGCAGCGACCGAGCAGAGTCGCCGTCGAATCCATGAGCCGCGAGCCGCAGACACGGCAGGTCGGCCCCTTCCGGGGTGTGCGTTCCTTGGCGATCTTCGAGGCCGGCGAATCGTCGGGGATGAGATCGGTCAGGAACCGCGAACGGCGGCGTGCGCGGCCCCCCTCGTTGCGGGCCAGCGCCCACGACAGGTGCAGATGCTCGCGAGCACGGGTCACGCCCACGTAGAACAGGCGACGCTCCTCTTCGACGTCCTCCCAGGAGCCCTTGATGGCCTGACTGATCGGCAACGAGCCGTCGGTCAGCCCCACCAGGTAGACCGCGTCCCACTCGAGTCCCTTCGCCGCGTGCAGCGACGACAGCGTGACGCCCTGCACGGTCGGTGGGTGGCGCGCCTCGGAGCGGGTCGTGAGTTCCGCGGACAACTGCGGCAGCGTGAGCTCGGCATTCTCCGCGACCATGTCCTCGGTCAGTTGCACCAAGGCCTTCAGCGACTCCCACCGCGCACGCGCCTGCGCACCCGACGGTTCCTCCTCGCTGAGTCCGAGTTCGCCGAGAACCGCACGCACGACGTCGATCGTCGCGACACCGGGCTTCACCTCGCGCCCGGCGACCGTGGCGATCTGTCGCATCGCCTGCCGGACCTCGGTGCGGGCGAAGAACGCCTCACCGCCGCGCACCTGATACGGGATTCCGGCCTCGGTCAGCGCCTGCTCGTAGTTCTCCGACTGCGCGTTGACGCGATAGAGGATCGCGATCTCGGCCGGCGAGACACCGGACTTGATGAGGTGTTTGATCTCGATCGCGATCGACGTGGCGGCAGCAGGCTCGTCGTCGTACTCGGCGAACTGCGGCGCCGGGCCGGGCGGGCGCTGGCCGATGAGCCGGAGTCGGGTGCCGGCGATCCGCCCCTTGGCGGCACCGATCACGCGATTGGCGAGGTCGACGACCTCGGGCGTGGAACGGTAGTCGCGTTCCAGCCGGACGACCGTCGCCTCCGGGAAGCGGCGGCTGAAGTCGAGCAGGTAGTTCGGGGACGCGCCGGTGAACGTGTAGATCGTCTGGTTGGCGTCGCCGACCACGGTCAGGTCGTCGCGCTCGCCGAGCCAGGCGTCGAGCAGACCCTGCTGGACCGGCGTCACGTCCTGGTACTCGTCGACGACGAAACACCGGTAGCGCGAACGGAATTCGTCGGCCGCGCCGGGTTCGATGGTCAGGATCTGGGTCATGTAGATCAGCATGTCGTCGAAGTCGAGGAGGTGGTCGCCGTCGGGCGAGACCTTGGAGTCCTCGTAATACCCGTAGACCGCGGCGACCTTCTGCGGGGGTGCAGGCGATTCCCGGCCGAGGCGACCCACCGCCTCCACGTAGTTCTCCGGCGAGATCAGCGTGGCCTTGGCCCACTCGATCTCCGACGACAGGTCGCGCAGTGTGTCGGTAGCGGTGTCGAGCCCGGCCCGCCGTGCGGCCCGCGAGATGAGCGGGAACTTGTTGTCGAGCAGCTCCCACCGGGCGTCGCCGAAGGCGCGCGGCCAGAAGTAGCGCAGCTGCCGCATCGCGGCGGCGTGGAAGGTCTGCGCGGCGACATTGCCGTTCGGGCCGCCGACGCCGAGGCTGCGCAACCGGGTCCGCATCTCCCCCGCCGCGCGGGCGGTGAACGTCACCGCGAGGACCTGGCCGGGATTCACCTGGCCGGTGTCGACGAGGTGCGCGATCCGGCGCGTGATGGTGCGCGTCTTGCCCGTACCCGCACCCGCGAGCACACACACCGGCCCGCGGGGCGCGAGGACCGCCGCGGACTGTTCCGGGTCGAGCCCCTCGACCGCACCGGCATCGCGGGAGCGGGCATCGGGGTTCGCGGGAGAGGTCGGGTGGCGCACGGACTCCACTATGTCACCACCCACCGACGCCGCCCCACCGGCGATCGCCGGTGTGCGTGACGCGCCCCACCCTGTGGATCGCCACACCACCGGGAACAGCCCGCCGGGGCGTGGTGTTATGGATTCCATGAGCAACGTGATCGACGACGAGGCCGGCGCCCGCACCTCCGACACCGGCGAACTGACCATGTACACCACCTCGTGGTGCGGCTACTGCGCCCGCCTGAAGACGGGCCTGAAGGCCAGCGGGATCCCGTGGCAGGAGATCGACATCGAGCTGAACCCCGACGCCGCCGAGTTCGTCGGCAGCGTCAACGGGGGCAATCACGTCGTCCCCACCGTGCTCTACGCCGACGGCACGACCGCGACCAATCCCTCGATCGCCGACGTCAAGAAGAAGCTGGGCGTCTGAACTCGTGATCTCTGAAGACCCGGGCCCGGCTCTCGCCGGCCCGGGTTCTTCTACTCTGACGGGTCTATCCTGCCGCCCACGACTCGATCAGGGTGCGTGCGATCGAGATCGAGCCGGGCAGTTGCAGGCGGGGCGCGTCCCCGGCCGGACCGGCATCGGCGCGTGTCCACCCGTCCCGCGACAACGCTTCGCGCACCTCGTCACGGTGGAACCACTGGGCGTCGCCGATCTCGCCGTCGAGGAAAGCCAGTTCGTCGGCAGGGTCACCGATCGCGGCGAAGCCGAGCATCAGCGACCGCGGGAACGGCCACGGCTGACTGCCCAGATAGCGCGGCTCACGCACCACGATGCCGACTTCTTCGTGGACTTCGCGCAGCACGCACTGTTCGAGGGATTCCCCCGGTTCGACGAAACCGGCGAGGGTCGAGTACCAGCCGTCGGGCCAGACGGCCTGGCGCCCCAGCAGAATCCGGTCGGCACCGTCGTGTACGACGGTGATGATCGCGGGGTCGGTGCGCGGGAACTCATCGCGGCCGGACTCGACGCTGCGGCGCACCCACCCGCCGCGCGCCGGCTGCGTCGCGGTCCCGTCGACCGGCGAATGCCGCGCCGTCTCATGCCAATTCAGGATTCCCAGGGCCGTGACCAGAAGGCCCGCCTCGTCCGGCGTCAGATGTATCGCACCGCGCCGCGCGTCGTCGATGGGTCCGTCGATGTGATCGACCCGGCGCGCCCACCGATCGATGCCGTCCACTATCCCCAGGATCACCGCGTCGGCCGGCGGCGCCTCGGCGACGGCCACCGCCGGGACCCAGTGCAGCGCACCGGAATCCCCGACCGGATAGCGGCCGCTGGAGTCGATCAGCAGCACCATCGCCTCCGGCCATCCGGCCAGCATCCGCTCGGCGTCGTCGCGGATCTCGTCGGCGCGGTGGAAGGTCGCGCGTGACAGCAGCGGCTGCTGGACCAGTTCGAAGTGCACGTCGGTGTGTCCCTTTGCGGTGGTCGGTGCTGGATGCTCGGTGGGTCGACGGATCTAGTCGTCGCCGGGGCTCTTGCGGACGTAGAGCAGCCGGTCGCCGACCTCGATCTGCTCGACCTCGCTGTCGTCGACGCGGTGCAGGACCCCGTTGCGGACGACACCGAGCACGATGTCGCGGGTGTGGGCGGGCGAGCCGCCGGTCTCCGTCGGATCGACCTCGCGTTCGGCGATGGCGTAACCGGCGTCGGGCGTGAGGAGATCCTCGATGACCTCGACGACCGACGGGGTCATCGTCGCGATGCCGAGCAGGCGGCCGGCCGTCTCCGACGAGACGACCACCGAGTTCGCGCCCGACTGACGCATCAGGTGGGTGTTCTCCGATTCCCGGATCGACGCCACGATCTTCGCCCGGGGGTTGATCTCGCGTGCGGTGAGCGTCGCGAGGACCGCGGTGTCGTCGCGACTGGTTGCCACGACGATGCTCGTCGCGTGCGCCACGCCGGCCAGGCGCAGGACGTCGGACTTGGTCGCGTCGCCGCGGACGGTGACCAGGCCGTTGGAGGCGGCGGCCTCGAGGACGGTCGGGTCGGAGTCGACGACCACGATCTCGGAGGGCTTGATGCCGTCGCCGCGCATGGCGTCGACCGCGGTGCGGCCCTTGGTGCCGTAACCGATGACCACGGTGTGATTGCGCACGGTATTCCTCCAACGCTGGATCTTGAGCGCCTGCCGGGACCGCTCGGTGAGCACCTCGAGCGTGGTGCCGATCAGGACGATCAGGAACAGCACACGTAGCGGCGTGATGAGTACGAGGTTGATGAAACGGGCGAACGGGCTGATCGGGGTGATGTCGCCGTATCCCGTGGTGGACAACGTCACCGCCGAGTAGTACAGGGCGTCGAGGTAGGACAGTTCACTGTTCTGCGCGTCGCGATAGCCGTCGCGGTCGAGCCAGACGACGACCGAGGTGAACAGGAGCGCCAGGGTCGCCCACAGGACACGCCTGCCGATCGCCCGACTGGGACTCTGCTGCATCTCGGGGATCCGGACGACACCGACCAGGGCATGGTCGGGCCGGTTGGCCAGCTCGGTGGAGCCGAAGCGGCCGCGGAAGCGGCTACGCACTGGCACGTTTGCGCTCCTGGAGTTCGCTCACACGCTGAAATGTAACCCACGCAGCGAGCCGATAGCTCATTTGGCGAGCTTGGCGGCCAGGGTCGCCTCGTCGGGCAGGTCGTCGGCCTCGAGGGTGTGTCCGTCACGCACATAGTGGAATGCCGCGCGCACCTTCTCGACCGGGACACCGGCGAGCTGCGCCCAGGCGATCCGGTAGGCGGCGAGCTGGATGAACAGCGACTCCCGTTTCGCCGGTTCGGGTACGACGCCGGTCTTCCAGTCCACGACGGTCCACGCGCCGTCCTTCTCGGCGAACACCGCGTCGATCCGGCCGCGCACGACGATGCCGCCGATGACGGTCTCGAAAGGCACCTCCACCTCGGTCGGACTGCGATTGGCCCACCGTGAGGCCAGGAAGGCGTCGCGCAACGCGTCGAGGTCGGCGTCGGGGCTGGCCGTGGCATCGGCGGCACCGGGCAGTTCGTCGATGTCGAGGAGCCGGGTGGCGCCGAACCAACGCTCCACCCAGGCGTGGAATGCGGTGCCGCGCCGGGCCATCGGGTTCGGCCGGAACGGCGTCGGACGCCGCAGCCGGCGAGCGAACTCGGCCTCGTCGGCGTCGAGTTCGACGAGTTGGCTGACCGACAGGTGCGTCGGCAGCGTCACCTCGACGAGCGCCTGGTTCGCCTGATGGTGTTCGGCGAGGAGCGCCGAGACCTCTGCCTCCCAGGCCGCGACCTCGTCCTCGGGATCCGGCGGCACCGGAAGGGTCTTCGGATCGGCCGAGGCGGCCGGGGCCTCGAACAGTGCGGGCGCCTCGCGGTCCGCGATGGCCTCGAGAACCAGGTCGGCGGCCGCCTGCACCGAGTCGCGTCGACCGGCGAGCGGGTCGCGCGGCCACGGCTGTGCGACAACACGTTCGGCCAGCGGATTGGTCGTCTCCTCGGCGGGCGGCGGGGTGCGCACCGCGATGGACAGGCCGGTCGAGTCGACGGCGGGGTCGGTGATGGCCTCGTCGACGGCGACCATCAGCTCGTCGAAGAAATCCGAACCGCCGCGCGGCTTGTCGCCGGTCTCCGACCAGTGGTGGGCCGAGATCAGCAGGTCGTGCCGGGCGCGGGTGAGGGCGACGTACAGGAGTCGGCGGTCTTCCTCGAGACGGCGTTCGCCGATCGCCGCCTTGTGGTCGGACAGGGCGTCCTCGAGCTGTTTGCGGTCCCCGACGGTGTCGATCTTCAGCAGCGGGAAGCCCTCGGCCGCACCGTCGGCCGACTCGGCCGGGATCGCGAGGTCGCCACGCAGGTCGGCGGGCAGTTCACGCGCGCTGCCGAGCCAGGTGGTGTCGGCCTTGGCGCTCGGGAAGATGCCCTTGGCCAGGTGCGGGATGGCGACGACATCCCATTCCAAGCCCTTCGCCGCATGCACGGTGAGGATCTGCACACGCTGTTCGGCGACCTCGATCTTGCCGGGCTCGAGCCCCTTCTCGATGGATTCGGCGGCGTCGAGGAATGCCAGCAGCCCGGGCAGATTCGCGCCGGGACGATCCGCATAGTGACTCACGTAGTCGGCGAACGCGTCGAGATGCTCGCGGCCGGTGATCGCGCCGCGCATGCGCCGGGCACGGATCTGGGCCTCCACACCCACGCCGATGGTGTTCTCCACGTCGGCGACGAGCTCGGGCAGTGGCTGTCCGATGCGGCGCCGGAGGGATTCCAGTTGCGCGCCGAACGCCCGGATCCGGGCGTATCCCTCGAGGCTGTAGTCGCCCGGATCGCCCGGATCGACGACGGCATCCGCGATTCCGGCGCGGTCGACGATCTCGGTGGGCAGCACCGCGTCGAGCGCCGCGTCGAGTTCCTCCCGGCTGGTGACGACGCCGCCCGCCTCGGCGAAGCTCTCCGCGGCGAGGGTCGTGGCCCGACGCCACAGCGCGGCAAGATCTTTGGCCCCGAGTCGCCAGCGGGCACCGGTGAGGAGCCGCATGACCGCGGTGCCCGCCATCGGGTCGGCCATCACGCGCAGGGTCGCGACGATGTCCTCGATCTCCGGGACGTGCAGCAGTCCGCCGATGCCGACGACCTCGGTGGGGATGCCGCGGCTCTCCAGTTCGGCGGCCAGCGGCGCCGAATCCTCGTTGCGCCGCACCAGGATCGCGGTGGTCGGGGGCGTCTCGCCGGCGGACTCGGCCGCACGGTAGCGCGTCTCGATCTCGTCGGCTATCCAGTTCCGTTCGTCGATCACGGTTTCGGTGAGGGCGATGGTCGCGGTGCCGTGCGGGGCGTCGGGCCGCGGCCGCAGGATGCTGACCGGGATACCGCGCCGCCGTAGCTCTTCGGAGATCTGGTTGGCCAGGCGGAGGCCCTGCGCCGCATTGCGCCAGCTGGTGAGGAGTTCGCGGCGTTCGGCGGGAGTGCCGTCCGGGCGCGGGAAGTCCCGGGCGAAACGCGGCAGGTTCGCCGCGGACGCACCTCGCCACCCGTAGATGGACTGGATCGGGTCGCCGACCGCGGTGACCGCCACGGACCCGCCGGACGGATCGTGGCCGCCGAACAGCGTCGAGAGCAACACGCGCTGCGAGTGCCCGGTGTCCTGGTATTCGTCGAGGAGGACCGCGCGGAACGCCTTGCGCTCGGCCGCCACGACCTCGGGATTCGACACGACGAGCCGTGCGGCGAGCGACATCTGGCTGCCGAAGTCCAACGCGGACTGCGCCCGCATCGTCTCGCCGAGCGCGATGACCATCGGGATCAGTTCGCGACGCTCGTCGATGACCTCCTGGACCTTCAGCAGCGCCTGTGTCGGCTTGTCGCGTTGCTTCGGACCCTTCGGCAGGGTGTCGATGAGCTCGTACAACCGCGAACCGGCCTTCGCGAGGTCCTCGACGTCGACGAGGTGCTCCGACAGCTCCCCGTACAGCTTGAGGACGGATTCGGTGACGCTGGCGGGAACCTTCCTGGTGTTGAGCTCCCCCGGCCACGACGACACGAGCGAGAACGCCAGCTGCCAGAGTTCGGTCTCGGTGAGCAGCATCGACGACGGTTCGACGGGCAGCAGCAGGCCGTAGTCGGCGATGAGCCGACCCGCGTAGGCGTGATAGGTGCTGACCTCCGGGTCGGCGCCGCGCAGGCGTGCGGCCAGCGAGCCGTCGGGATCCCACGTCCGCAGTGCCGGTGCACCGGACAGCATCGACAGGCGACGGCGGATGCGTGCACCGAGTTCGCTGGCGGCCTTGCGGGTGAAGGTGAGGCCCAGGATCTCGTCGGGCGCCACGATCTGGTTGGCGACGAGCCACACCACGCGCGACGCCATCGTCTCGGTCTTGCCCGCCCCGGCACCGGCGACGACGAGCATCGGTTCGACCGGCGCCTCGATCACCGCAACCTGTTCCGGTGTCGGATCGGGCAGGCCGAGCGCCGCGGCCAGCGACTTCGCGCCGATCATCGCCCGGCCGGTCGCGAGTCCATCGGTCTGGGTTCCGCTAGTCATCGGTCACCGCCTTTCCGGGGATCTTGGCGGGACAACTGGTGGTGAGATTGCAGTGCACGCATCCAGCGTTCGGTGTCGCGGAGAAGACCGGGCCGATGCTGGCCCGGGCCGCCCGGCGCACCACACCGATCCACTCGTCGAGCATCTCCGGCGTCAGCGGTGACTGGACACGTTCGGCCGCACCGGAATTGCGGTTCGCGGTGGACACGTACACCAGTCGGGCGCCACCCGGCGGGACATCGCCGAACTGCGGGACTCCCCCATGTGCCAGCGCGACCTGGTAGGCCGCCATCTGGGCGTGTTCGTCGGCGTCGGCCTTGGTGATGGGGGTCTTCGACGTCTTGACGTCAACCACCACCGGCCGGCCCGCCGAATCCGTCTCGAGACGGTCGACCCGGCCGCGCAGACGCACGTCGGGTGCATCCTCGGAGTCGGGTTCGCCGGTGGGACCACCGGGAATGGTTGCGTCGACCGGCAATTCGACGCCCACCTCGTCGAGGTCGGCACGCGAGATGCGCAGCCAGTCGCGGAAGTGGCCGAGCATGTTCTCTGCGCGTTCGAGTTCCCGGGCCGAATACCACCCGGCGCCGGTGTCGACCCGGTCCCAGATCCCCCGCAGCGCCGCGGTCACCTCGGCCGGATCCAGCTGTCCCGCAACGGCCTGCACGAGTGTGTGCACCAGGCTTCCGGTGAGCGCAGGTGTTCCGTCCCCGTCGCGGCCGCCGTTGCGTTCGAGTACCCAGCGCAGCGAGCACCGGTTCAGCGCCTCGACATTCGACGGCGAGAGCACGACGGGCCCGTTGTCCGCCGTCCACAGCGGCGCGTCGGTGCTGGGGGCGGCCAGCCCGAACCAGTCGCGCGGGTGGGCACCCGGGATGTCGGAGTCGGCGAGTTCGGCGAGCAGGCGGGCCGCGGCCCGGGTCCGGTCATCGGGTTCGGTCGAGCCGGCCATCACCACCGAGCGCAGCGTGGCGACCAGCGAGGGCAGCGACAGCACGCGGTCCACACCCGGGTCGAGCCGGAGTTCGGCCTGGGGCGCCTCGTCGTCGGGATCGTCGACGAGATCGGCGAGTTCGGTGAGGAACCGGGAGGGCGAGGCGTCACCGCTGCCATCCTCCACCGCGGTGACCAGCAGCCGGCTGCGCGCACGCGTGCACGCGACCAGGAACAGCCGGCGCTCGTCGGCGAGTGCCGTCGCACCGCGGGCGACGGTGTCGACCGCGCCGGCGTCCATGCCGTCGAGGATGTCGACCAGCGCCCCGGTGGACAGCACGCCGCCGCGGCTGCGCAGCGACGGCCACAGGCCATCCTGGACACCGGCCACCGCGACGACCTCCCATTCGCGGCCCACCGCGGCGTGCGCGGACAGCACGGTCACCGATTCGATTGCCGCCGTTGCGGTTCGGCTGTCACGCGGGATCTGCAGCTGGGAGAGGTAGTGGACGAATCCGGCCGGCCCGGCAGCGGGCAGGGTGTCGGCGAAGTTGGCCGCCGACTCGAACATCGCCATCACGGCGTCGAGGTCGCGATCGGCCTGCTCCCCGGCCGGACCACCCCGGACCGCCGACGCCGCCCAGCGACGTTCCAGACCGGTCGCCTGCCAGGACGCCCACAGCGTCTCCTCGACGCCGCGACCGGCGTCGTGCGCCCGCTGCCCGGCAGCCACGACGTCGAGCACGCGGGCCAGCGGCGCCGCCTCGGTCTCGGTCAGGGCGCGCCGGTACCGTCCGCCCAGCTCGGGGTCCAGGATGGCGCGGGTCAGCGAGGTCAGCGAATCCGGTTGTGCGGTCGGGTCCTTCTTCTCGTCGAGGCGCCGGATGCCACGCCGCAGTCGTCGCATCGCCCCGGGGTCGGCCGCGCCGACCGGACCCGACAGCAGCGTGAGCGTGTCCTCGGTGGTGAACAGCTCGGCCTCCGGGGTCGCCGGGCCACGGGTTGCCGGGTCGTCACGGCGGGCGGCGACCACGCGCAGCACCAGCATCAGGGCGATCACCGCGCGCTGGCGGTGCAGCGGCAGATCACTCGCAGGCGTGGTCACCGGGACGCCGACGGAGCGGAACGCGCGGCGAAGCGGCGGCAGGGCCAGGGACACCGACCGCACGATCACCGCCATCTGCGACCACGGGACACCGTCGAACAGGTGCGCCCGGCGGAGCAGATCGGCGATCGCGGTGGCCTCCTTGGCCGCCGAGCCGTAGACGCGAACGGCTGCGGCGTCGCGCGGCGCGTCGGCATCGGACTCCGCCTGCACCGGTTGCGGATACCGGTGCGGCCGGGCGCCGGGAAGACGCGCGGCGATCGCCCGCCCCAGGCGTGCGAGGTCGGGATGGGAGCGGAAGTCGTGTTCGAGGACGATGTCGCGCTCGGATCCCGGTTCGGCGAGTTCGTCGGCGAACCGCGGACTGGCGCCGCGGAAACCGAAGACCGACTGGTCGGTGTCGGCCGCGATGATCGTCGACGTGGTGCCGGTGCCGACCAGTCGGATGAGTTGCGCGGCCTGGGGATCCAGGTGCTGGGCGTCGTCGACGAGCAGGTGGCGGATGCGGCGTCGTTCACCGCTCAGCAGTTCCGGGTCGGTGGCAAAGGCCGACAGAGCCGAGCCGATCAACTCGGCGGCGTCGACGGCCGGCGCCGACGCACCGGGTGTCTCGAGGCCGACCGCACCGCGCAGGAGCATGTTCTGCTCGTACTGCGCGTAGGCGCGCGCGGCTGCCGTCCACTCCGGGTGTTTGTGTTCACGGCCGAGTGCCGCGAGTTCCTCGGGTCCGACGCCGCGCTCGGCGGCACGCATCATCAGGTCGCGCAGGGCCTGCGCGAAGCCGTCCGTTCCCAGGGCGGGCCGCAGATGCGCCGGCCAGTACTCCGCCCCGTCCTCGATGTCGCCGGCGAGCAGCTCGCGGAGCACGACGTCCTGCTCCGACCCGGTGATGAGCCGCGGGGGCGGATTGCCGTGGGCACTGGCCTGCAGGCGCAGGATCGCGAAGGCGTAGGAGTGCACGGTGCGGACGAGCGGTTCGCGGAGCGCGCCGCCCAGCACGCGGCGTCCGGCCGCATTCGCCGAGAGCACGCGGCGGGTGATCTCCTCGCGCAGCGCCACCGCCGCACGACGGCTCGATGCGAGGACGAGGACCGAGTCCGGGTCGGTGGCCGGGTCGAGCAGGCGCGCTACCGCGGCGTCGACGATCAGCGCCGTCTTGCCGCTGCCCGGGCCGCCGTGGACGCGAACCGGGCGCCAGGCCTGCTGTTCCTCGCCGGCCGGCGTGCTCCCGGCCGGGTCGATGACCTGCGTGATCACCGGCGGCCACTCGCGGGGCCGGTCCGCGGCCTCGGGTGCCGCGACGAGCCGTGCGCGCAGGGCGCTGCGCGACGCCTGGGTGCCCGGTTTCCGACTCATGGGCTCCATCGAATCATGTACCACCGACGAGTCCGGCGGGCCCGAGGTGTCCAACGGGTGGGTCGGGGTCCGGACGCGCGCATACGGCAGGATGAACGGGTGACAGCTCTCAACACGTATGTCTTCGGCGGCGGCTCGGCGGAGAGCACCCCGACGGTCCTCGCCATCCACGGCCTGACGGGCCACGGCCGCCGGTGGGAGCCGCTGGCACGGCATCTGAGCGGCGTCCGCATCGTCGCACCGGACCTCATCGGCCACGGGAGCTCGCCGTGGCGACCGCCGTGGAGCATCGAGCACCATGTGCGTGCGCTGTCGGCGGTTCTCGACGCCCATGTTCCCGACGGCCGGCCCGTCGTCGTGGGTCACTCGTTCGGCGGCGCACTCGCCCTGCATCTGGCGACGCATCGGCCCGACGCGGTCAAGGGTCTGGTCCTGCTGGACCCCGCGCAGGGCCTCGACCCCGAGTTCGCACTCCAGGTCGCCACCGACAGTCTCGACAACTGGGACTACGCGAATGCCGACGCGGCCCGCGCCGCGAAGCGCGCCGAGGGCTGGGCGGACGTTCCCGACGACATCCTGGAGGCCGAGCTCGCCGAGCACCTCATCCCCCGCCCGCACGGCCGGGTCGGCTGGCGGGTCAGCGCGCCCGCGGCCGCCGCGTCGTGGAGCGAGATGGCCAGGCCCGCAGTGCTTCCGCCGCCGGGCGTGCCGACGCACATCGTCGTCGCCGACCAGGTGCAGCCGCCGTTCGTGCGGCCCGCGTTCCTGGAGGCGTGCGCGAGCGAACGCGGTGACGACGTGACCGTGCACCACGTCGACTGCGCCCACATGGTGCCGTTCCTCGAACCCGAACTGTCCGCGTCGCTGATCCGCTCGCTGCTCTGAGGACGGCTCCGAGATGGCTGCGATCACCGAGGAACAGGTCGAGGCCGTCCGCGCGCTGGTCGCCGCCATCCCGGCCGGGCAGGTGAGCACCTACGGCGACCTCGCCGGCGCGGCCGGGTTGTCCAGTCCCCGGATCGTCGGCTGGATCATGCGAACCGACACCGCCGACCTGCCCTGGCACCGCGTGGTGCCCGCGAGTGGCCGTCCCGCACCGCATCTCGCGACCCGCCAGCTCGAACGGCTTGCCGCCGAGGGAGTTCCGATCAGCGATGGACGAATCCGGTTGCGCGAGTGCCGGTGGGCGATCGAGTGACCGCTCCGCAAACCCACCCTTTTTCGGCGTTTCCACCCCCTCGGAGGGTGGTGGATATGCCGAAAAAGGGTGGGTTTGCAGGACAGCTCAGACGAGCCGCGGCACCGATGTACGACGGTACGGGCTGATCGCGGCACGCATGCGCGTGACGATGAGGTCGACGATGCGCGGGTCGGGTCCGAGGGGTGCGGCCACCGCGTCGGCGCCGTAGGTCTCGAGCCGCTGGTGGAACAGTCCCGGCGCGAGCAGGTAACTGGCGACCACGACGCGACGGCCGCTGCGGCGCGCCCGTTCGATCGCCTCGGGCACGGACGGCTGCGCGGTGGTGATGAACCCGACCTCCACACGTCCACCGATCAGCGATTCCAGTTGCCGCGCAGCCAGATACACCTGGGCGCAGGCACTTTCGTCCGACGATCCGGCGGCGGCGAGGACGACCGCGTCGCCGGGTTCCCAACCGGCCTCGGCTAGTCGCAGGCGGGCCACCGCGGCGATCGCCGGGTCCGGCCCGAGCGCCCGGGTCACGACGGTGTCGGAGCGGCCCGCCAGCGCGACGTGCTCCGGGAGGTCCTTGCGGACGTGGTAACCCGATGCCAGGAAGGCCGGCACCAGCACGGCCGGACGGTCGAGGTCGGCGATCACCTCGCTCGGAGTCGGTCCGAGAACGTCGACGAAGGCGGTGCGGGTGAGCCCGATCCGCGCACCGACCGCCTCGGCGATCTCGGCGATAACGTTGACGCCGTGCGGGTTCCGGGTGCCGTGAGCCACCAGCACCGGGCTGACGCCGCGCAGGCGATCGCCGTGCGGGAGCCGTACGTGGTTCTCTCGCATGTGTCCTCCCCTGGATGTGGTCATTCGTCTTCGGCGTCGTACTCGAGGTCGACGGCCAGGCGGTAACCGCGTTTCACGACGGTCTGCACCATCTTCGAATCCCCCAGTGCCGCACGGAGTCGCGCGACCGCGACCTCCACGGCATGGGTGTCGGAGCTGTCGCCGGGCAGCACCGCGAGCATCTCCTGCCGCGACACCACCCGACCGGGATTGCGGGCCAGCAGTTTCAGCAGCAGGAGCCCCGTCGCCGACAGGTCCTTCAGCTCCCCGTCGACGACGACGGCCTGCCCGCGGATCGCGGTGTCGTGTCCGGCGACGCGCAGCACGTGGGTGCGGCGCGGGAGTTCGTCGGTGATCAGGCGCGCGAGCGCACCGAGCCGGAACCGGCGCGGATATGTCGTCGGGATCTGCAGCGCCTCCAGCGGGCTGGCGGTGACCGATCCCACGCACATCACCGGAACCGCGGTGCGCAGCGCGTGGACGAACGGCTGCAGCTTGCCGAGTTCCTTGGCGCGGGTGAGGATCGACGCCGCCGCCGGCGCACTGGTGAAGGTGATCGCGTCGAGATCACCGCGCAGCACCTGCGCGATCATCTTGTCGATGCGCGCCACGTCGGGATGCATGTTCCAGCGGTAGACCGGGATCGGCACGACCACGGCGCCCGCGGCCCGCAGGACGGTGCAGAAGTCCGGCAGCGGCTCCCACTCGCTCGTCGCGCCGTGCAGCTGGACGGCGATCCGCACGCCCTCGACGCCGTCGGCGAGCAGATGGTCGAGCACCTCCGAGGAGGATTCGCTCTCCGGCGACCACTCCTCGCGCAGTCCCGCGGCCCGGATGGCGCCCTTCGCCTTGGGACCGCGCGCGATCAGCCTGCTCTGCGACAGCGAGCGCAGCACGTCCTCGGCGTTGCCCCAGCCGTCGGCCGCCTCGATCCAGCCGCGGAAACCGATTCCGGTGGTCGCGACCATGATCTGCGGCGGCGAGGCGATGATCTCCTCGGTCACCCGCTCGAGCTCGGTGTCGTCGACCAGCGGCAGGATGCGGATGGTCGGCGCCTGCACGACCCGCGCACCGCGTCGTTCGAGCAGCGCGGCGAACTCCTCGGCGCGGCGGGCGGCGGTGATCCCGATGGTGAATCCGGTCAGTGGCAATTGGTCGGCGGGCAGCGATTCGGTGTCGGCCGCGTCCCCGGGAAGATTGATGGCGTTCACGCGGGAAAGAACACCTCGACGATCCGCTCGACGACGCGCACGCCGTAGCTCGGCACGGAAACGGACTCGTCGTCCAGGCAGATACCGGTCCGCAGCGCGAACACCTGCTTACCCAGCGGAGAGGCGACCGTCGGCTCGCCGGCGCGGTCACCGGTGAGTCCGCGCGAGAGCACCGCGGCCCGACCGAACGGATCGATGTTGCCGATCGCGTACAGGCGGGAGCGGCCCGGCGCCGCCTCACGATCGGTCTCGGCGGCGGGCAGCCGGAACAGCGCCGCCTGCACCCCGTCGGGACCGAGCACCGCGACGCCGCGGCCGACGATCAGGTCGTCGATCGGGCAGGCCCGCACCCAGGTCCCCTCGACCGTCCCGGGCATCTGCCCGGTCTCGTCTGGTGCGATGGTCATGTCGGCACTCCTTCCTTCACCGGCGCTGCGTCCACAATCGGCCCGGTGTCCACGTCCGCTCCCGGCCGCACCCGCGGCAAGTCGAGCAGCACCGGCACCTTACGTTCGTTTTCGGCGAACCGGATGGTCGGGTCGACCACGTCGGGCGCGTTCACGAACGACACGAACCGCTTCAACTTGTCCTCGTCATCGAGCACCGCCGCCCATTCGTCGGTGTATCCGGCCACGTGCCGGGCCATCGCGTCCTCGAGTTCGGCGGCGAGTCCCAGGCTGTCCTCGCAGACCACGGCCTTGAGATGGTCCAGACCGCCTTCGAGTGACTCCAGCCACGGGGCTGTGCGCTGCAGTCGGTCGGCAGTCCGGACGTAGAACATGAGGTACCGATCAATGTAGGCGACCAGCGTGTCGTCATCCACTCCGCCCGCCAGCAGCTGCGCATGCTTGGGGCTCTGTCCGCCGTTGCCGCCGACGTACAGGTTCCAGCCGTTCTCGGTGGCGATCACGCCGACGTCCTTGCCGCGCGCCTCCGCGCATTCGCGGGCACATCCCGAGACCCCGATCTTGAGCTTGTGCGGCGATCGGAGACCCCGGTACCGCTTCTCCAGGAGGACCGCCATGCCGACCGAGTCCTGCACGCCGAACCGGCACCAGGTGGAGCCGACGCAGCTCTTCACCGTGCGCAGGCTCTTGCCGTACGCGTGCCCGGACTCCATCCCGGCGTCGACGAGGCGGCGCCAGATCTCGGGCAACTGGTCGACGCGGGCGCCGAACAGGTCGATACGCTGACCGCCGGTGATCTTGGTGTACAGGCCGTAGTCGCGGGCGATCTCGCCGATCACGATGAGCTGCTCGGGGGTGACCTCACCGCCGGGCATGCGCGGCACCACCGAATACGACCCGTTCTTCTGCATATTCGCCAGGAAGTGGTCGTTGGTGTCCTGCAGTCCCGCCTGCTCCCCGTCGAGGATGTGATCGCTCGACGTCGAGGCGAGGATCGAGGCCACGGTCGGCTTGCAGATCTCACACCCCTGACCCGTGCCGTGACGCTCGATGAGCTCGGAGAAGGTCCGGATACCGGTGACGGCGACGATCTCGAACAATTCGGCACGGGACTGGGTGAAGTGATCACACAGCGACTTGCTGAGTTCCACTCCCGATGCCTCGAGCAACTGCTTGATGCTCGGCACGCAACCGCCGCAGGTCGTGCCGGCCGAGGTGCAGCCCTTGATCGAGGCGATGTCGCAGGCCCCGTCGGCGATCGCCGAGCAGATCGAACCCTTCGACACCCCGTTGCAGGAGCAGATCTCCGCGTCGTCGGGCAGCGCGTCCATACCGACCGCCGCGCCGCCCTCGGGTGCGATGAGCGCCGCCGGATCGCCGGGGATCTCGCGCCCGACCATCGGCTTGAGCAACGCGTACGCCGATGCGTCGCCGACCAGGATGCCGCCGAGCAGGGTCTTCGCGTCGTCGCTGACGACGATCTTCGCGTACTTGCCGGCGACGGCGTCGTGGTAGGTGATCTCGAGGGCGTTCTCGGTGGTCGCGAACGCATCGCCGAAGCTGGCGACGTCGACGCCGAGGAGCTTCAGCTTGGTCGACATGTCGGCGCCCGGGAAGGTCGACGAACCGCCGAGCAGGCGGTCGGCGACGACCTCGGCGGTCGAGTAGCCGGGTGCGACGAGTCCGTAGCACCGACCCTCGACCGCGGCGACCTCACCGATCGCGTAGATGCTCTCGTCGTCGGTGACACAGTTCGTGTCGACGAGGACACCGCCGCGTTCCGCGACCGCCAGGCCCGCGTCACGGGCGAGCTGATCGCGCGGCCGGACGCCGGCCGAGAAGACGACCAGCGAGGCGTCGATCAGCGACTCGTCGGAGAGGGTGACCTGCAGGCCGCCGTTCTCGCCGTCGGCGATCTCCGAGGTGCCGGCCCCGGTGTGGACCTCGAGACCGAGGTCGGTGACGAGGTTCTTCAGGATCGCCCCGCCGCCGGCGTCGACCTGCATCGGCATCAGACGCGGCGCGAACTCGACCACGTGCGGCTTGAGGCCCATCAGTTTGAGCGCGTTGGCCGCCTCGAGCCCGAGCAGGCCACCGCCGACCACGACGCCCGTCGCACCGGGGCCGGCCGCGTCGGCGGCCGCCCGGATGTCGTCGAGGTCGTCGAGGGTGCGGTAGACGAAGCACTTGGAGTTGTCGTGACCCGGGACCGGCGGCACGAAGGCGTACGAACCGGTCGCGAGCACCAGTGCGTCGTAGGCGATCTCGCGCCCCGAGGAGGTCACGACACGACGCTGTGCCCGGTCGATCCCGGTGACCGCCTCGCCCAGGTGGGTGACCACGAGATCGTCACCCGCGTACGTGTTGCCGTCGAGCGCCAGCGAATCCCGCTGCCACGCACCGACGTAGGAGGACAGTCCCACGCGGTCGTAGGCCGGATCGGTCTCCTCGCACACGATCTCGACGCGCCACCGGTTGTCGGTGTCCCGCTGCCGCATCTCCTGCACGAAGCGGTGTCCGACCATGCCGTGTCCGACGACGACGACGGTGTTCTGACCCGTGTTGGTCTCGCTGCTCATGTCTACTCCCTACTGCCATGCGGTGGTGGTCGAGTTGCCGCGGGCGAACTCAGGCCAGCGCTTCCTTGCCGGCCGGCGCCCCGGTGGTGGTGGCGGTGCCTGCGGTGTCCGCGACCGGCAGGTCGGTCGTCTCGCCGACGACGATCGGGCGTCGTGCGTAGAACCACCAGGTGACCACCGCGGCCACCACATAGAAGGTGAGGAACACCCAGAAAGCCTGTGTGGCCGACTGATTGGACTTGTAGCTGGACCGGAGGACCAGGTTGATACCGACGCCCCCGAGGCCACCGGCCGCACCGGCGATACCGATCAGCGCGCCGGACATGCTGCGCGACCAGGTGGTCTTGCCGAAGGCGTTCAGGCCCGACAGCGACTGCGACTTGTGCTCCCAGATCGTCGGGATGATCTTGTACACCGAGCCGTTGGCGATCCCGGAGATCAGGAACAGCAGGATGAAGCCGGTGATGAAGGCGGCGAGGACGCCGCCGGTGATCACCTTGCCGTTCGCGTCGGCGGACATACCGGCGACCACGAGGATCGATGCCGATGCGGCCATCGCGATGAAGCAGTACAGCGTCACCTTGCCGCCGCCGATGCGGTCGGCGAGCTTGCCGCCGTAGGGACGCGCGATCGAGCCGAGAAGCGGTCCGATCCAGGCGATCTGAGCCGCGGCGAGGGCGGGCTTGGACGCACCGGCGGAGGTGAAGCTGATGTTGAGCACCTGGCTGAACGCGAAACCGAAACCGATGAACGAGCCGAAGGTGCCGATGTAGAGCAGGCAGATGAGCCACGTGTCGCGGTACTTCAGGCAGTCGATCATCGCCTTGCCGCTGGCGGTCTGATGGTCGAGGTTGTCCATGTAGATGGCGGCGCCCACACCCGCGACGGCAAGTGCGACAAGGTAGATCGAACACACGATCTCGGGCTGGTCGGCGAACAGCCAGATGACCAGCAGGCCGATGACCTGCACGACGGGGACACCGATGTTGCCGCCGCCGGCGTTGAGTCCGAGCGCCCAACCCTTGAGCCGCTGCGGGTAGAAGGCGTTGATGTTGGTCATCGAGGAGGCGAAGTTGCCGCCGCCGAAACCGGTGATGGCCGCGACCGCCAGGAACCAGCCGAATCCGAACTCACCCGGGTTCATCATCAGCATCATCGTCAGCCCCGTCGGGATGAGGAGCACGATGGCGGAGAAGATGGCCCAGTTACGCCCGCCGAACCTCGCGGTCGCCTGGGTGTAGGGAATGCGCAGGCACGACCCGACGAGGGTCGCGGTCGCGGCGATGACGAACTTCTGGTCCATGCTGATGCCGTACTCGGGACCCATGAACAGGGCCATCACCGAGAACAGCGACCAGATGGAGAAGCCGACGTGTTCGCAGATCACCGACCAGACGAGATTGCGCTTGGCGATCGCGGCGTTGCCGTTGTCCCAGGCGACGCGATCTTCCGGGTCCCAGCCGGTGATGGTGTGGTCACGAGTGAGCTGTGCTCTGAGGTCTGCGAAGGCCATGCGTCCCCGTCTTCCGATGCTTGGTGGTCACTGCACGAGCAGTGCGGTCTGTCATTCCGACACCGATGTCGTGCGACTTGAGACCAAGCATCCAGGGGGCGTGTTGCGCGGATTTTCCGCGAGGTGACCGGACCGTCACGTTGTTCTCACTTCGTCACACCAGGCGTGTGAGAACTCCGACAATCGCCGAACGCGGCTGTGAGCTGCGGTTATACGAGCAAACGTACCAGTTCGACGACCCGCTGCAACCCGGGCAGTGCGCCGGAGGTGGACCGCGGGTGCAGCGCATGCACCGCCAGTCGGAACATCGTCGCCCGCAGCATCATCTGCGGCCACTCCGGCTGATCGGACCATCGCTGGATGAGCTCGGTGTCGGCGCCACCCCAGGCGAGGGCGTCGACCACCGCCACCGCAGCGGCCCACGGGGCCGGCCGCCAGTACGGGACGATGTCGGTGATGCCGGGTGCCGCGGCACCGGCGAAGAGCACGGTGCCGAAGAGGTCACCGTGCACGACCTGGGACGGCAGATCGACCGGCTTACGAAGCTTCGCAAGGGTTCTCAGCATCTCGACGCTCTGCACACCGTCGGGTGCGGTCGGCTCGGCCATGCCCGCCGCACGCGCCGAACGCAGCGGGACCTCCTCCCACGCCGCACGGTCGGCGGCGGTGAAGACGTCGACGTCGGTGTGCGGCGGGGCGGGCGGCTGCAGCAGGAAACGCGGACGTTCCAGGGCCGCGGTGGCCTCGTGCAGCCGGTCGGCGACGAGGACCACCTCGTCGTGGCGCGGCTCGGGTGTGCCGGCGATGTAGGTGTCGGCGCGCCATCCCGAGACGACGTAGCGGCCGTCGGTGGCACGGAACGGGCGGGCGATCCGCATGCCCTCGACGAACAGCGTCTCGCGGACCGAGGCCGACCAGGCGGCGCGCGCATGATCGGGCACCAGCGACAGCACGACCTCACCGACGCGCCAGCCACCGATCCAGGAGTCGCCCATGGCGACGGGCGGATGCGCGGTGAGCCCGAACGTGTTCAGCACATGTTCGGGGGGCTCGACGGTATTCACCAGGCCAGATTACCGAGCGTGGTTGACCTATTCGATGAGGCACGCGGTGCCGCGCCCGAGATGAGGCACGCGGCACCTGCGCGGATGGGGCTCAGTAGACCGGCAGTGTCTTGTCGACCTGGTTGGCCCAGGCGGTCACCCCGCCCTGCAGATGCGTGGCGTCGGCGAACCCGGCCCGCTTGAGTGCGGCGAGCGCCTCCGCCGACCGGATACCGGTCTTGCAGTAGAGGACCGTCGGCCGGTCCTGCGGCACCTTCGCCAGCCCCTCCCCGGAGAGGATGTCTCCCTTGGGGATGAGGGTCGCGCCCTCGATCCGGACGATGTCCCACTCGACCGGCTCGCGCACGTCGATGATCGCGACCTTCTCCCCCGCGTCGATCTTCTGCTTTAGCTCGACCGCGGTGAGCGTGGACCCGGCCGCGGCGTCGGAGGCCTCACTGGAGACCACACCGCAGAAGTCGTCGTAGTCGATGAGGCCCGCGACGCGCTCGCCCTCCGGGTCCTTGCGAATCCGGATGGTGCGGTAGGTCATGTCGAGGGCGTCGTACACCATCAGCCGGCCGAGCAGCGGCTCGCCGATACCGCAGATGAGTTTGATGGCCTCGGTGCCCATGATCGAACCGATCGAGGCGCACAGGATGCCGAGCACACCGCCCTCGGCGCACGACGGCACCATGCCGGGCGGCGGGGCCTGCGGATAGAGGTCGCGGTAGTTGAGGCCGCGGCCGTCGGGGGCGTCCTCCCAGAACACCGACGCCTGACCCTCGAAGCGGTAGATCGAGCCCCACACGTAGGGCTTGTGCGCGAGGACTGCGGCGTCGTTGACCAGGTAGCGGGTCGCGAAGTTGTCGGTGCCGTCCAGGATGAGGTCGTACTGCGAGAACAGCTCGATCGCACCCTCGGGTTCGAGACGCTGGTCGTGCAGGTTCACCGTGACGTAGGGATTGATCTCGAGGATCGAGTCCCGCGCGCTCTCGGCCTTGGGACGCCCGATGTCGGACTGTCCGTGGATGACCTGGCGCTGCAGATTGGACTCGTCGACGATGTCGAATTCGACGATGCCGATCGTGCCGACACCCGCGGCGGCGAGGTACAGGAGCGTCGGCGAGCCGAGTCCGCCGGCACCGATCACCAGCACCTTCGCGTTCTTCAGACGCTTCTGACCGTCCATCCCGACGTCCGGGATGATCAGGTGGCGGCTGTATCGGGCCACCTCTTCATTGCTCAGCTCGGCTGCCGGTTCCACCAGCGGTGGCAGTGACCCGGTGAGCGACCCTTGCGACGACACGAACGCCTCCAGAATTCGGCGAGAAACACGGACTCTTGGGACAACCACCGCGATGGCCGTGTCATTCCCGGGGGGTTTCGACAAGCTCAACCAGCAGAGAGGCCCGCTCGACCAGCAGAACTAACGCTTGGGGAACGGCCAGGGATTCGGTCGGCAGACGAACGTGCGATCGGCCTTCATGTCCGGATCGAGAGCCATGATCTCGGAGTTGGCGGTACCGAAGGACTGCTGCATCATCACCGGCGCGAGCGCGCCGTCCTCGCGGCACGGCTCATGCGATGCGTAACCGAGCCCGTGCCCGACCTCGTGGTTGACGAGGTACTGGCGGTAGGCGACGTCGTCACCCTGATATGACAGCGCGCCGCGGACCCAGCGCGCCTCGTTCAGGGTCACGCGCTGCTGAGGCGGGTAGTAACAGGAGGTCTCCAGCTTGATCTGGTATCCGCAGAGCTCGCGCGTGGTGCCGGTGGAGACCAGCGTGATACGCAGGTCCGGCTCGCCGCGGTCGATGCGCCGGAAGCTCACGCGACCGTCGCCGATCCAGCTGCGCGGATTGGCGAGCGTCGTGTCGACCATCTTCGCGAAGGTCGGGTCGCCGCCGTAGTCCTGCGGGTTGAGACCGTTCTCCACCTCGACGGTGTAGGTGTACTCCTGCCCGCCGGTTCCGACCTTCTCACCGGCGCCGCGCAGCACCCGGAAGGTCTGCCGGCCCTGCACGGTGAACGGGCCGCCCTGGGGCAGGGTGCCCGCGGGCAGTGCCGCGGCCTGGATGTCGCCGGTCGGGGCGCCGATCGGCCGCGTCTCGGTACTGATGTCGGTGTTGCGGGCGGCCGAGTCGGGGTTGACCGCCGCGGTCGGGGCCAGATCGGCGCTCCGGCCGTCCTGGATGGTCACCACGATCAGCGCGATCGTGAGGATGGTCAGAACCGGGATGGCGTAGGCGCGCCACCCGTAGGTCGAGACGAAACGGCCGAGGGCCGACTGCTTCTTGTACTCGGGCTGCGCATCGCGGTCGACGCGGGGCCGGCCGCTGTCATCGGTCGGATCCCAGCGCGCACGCAGCGGCTGGTCCGGGTTGGGACGTCCCGACGATCTCGGGCCGACGTCCTTGGTGCGCACCGGTCCATGATCAAGGCCGGGGCCACCATCCTCTGTGCGGCTCACGGACTAACTTTCTCACAGCGGACCGCCGATACTGCGCAGGAAGGTCTGCCGAGTACGATCTTGGCCATGTCGACCGCAACCAACGCGTCCGCAGTACCCGGGCGCAGTACGCGCCTGCCGCGCAGTGCACGGCGGATGCAGTTGCTCGACGCGGCCAGTGAGATCTTCGTCGAACGCGGCTACCACGCCGCCGGCATGGATGAGATCGCCGTGCACGCGGGCGTGAGCAAACCCGTCCTCTATCAGCACTTCCCGTCCAAGCTCGACCTCTACATCGCGGTCGTCGACTCGCATGCAGAGAAGCTCGTCAGCGACGTGAACACGGCCCTGCGCACCTCCACCGACAACCGCAAGCGTGTGCGTGCGGCCGTCGAGGCGTTCTTCGATTTCATCGACCAGGACAACTCCGGTTACCGGCTGATCTTCTCCTCCGACGCCTCCGATCCCGCCGTCATCCGACGCGTCGAGGGCGCCACCGAGGCCTGCGTCGACGCGGTGTACGGCCTGGTCATGCACGATTCCGGGCTCGATCCGTACCGGTCCCGCATGCTCGCCTCCGGGCTCGTCGGTGCCAGCCAGGTCAACGCGCGCTACTGGCTCGAGGCCAAGCGTCCGGTCGACAAGCAGACCGCCGTCGACACCACCGTCGCCCTGCTCTGGGGCGGTCTGTCCCACTTCCCGCGTCAGGCCGTCCCGCAGAACGACGCCGCCGCCGCGGACGAGACGGACAACGCTCCGGCTCGAGACGACTCCGCCTGAGTCACACCAGCAGACGACAAGGGTCCTTCTGCGACGCCCCGCGTTCACTCGCGGACGTCGCAGAAGGACCCTTGTTCGTGGTGTGGACCCGCCTCAGGAACCGAATCCGACGCGACGGTTCTCCGACGCCCCGACCTCGACGTAGGCGATCTTGGTGACCGGGATGAGGTAGCGGGCACCCTTCTCGTCGACCAGGGCCAGCAACTGCTGCTTGCCGCCGAGTGCCGCCTCGACCTCGGCGTAGGCCTTGTCGCTGGTCAGCGACGTCGCGATGGTCAGCTCACGCGGGCTGTCGGTGATGCCGATCTTCACTTCCACGGCCATGTGCCGCCCTCCTCCGGTGTCAACAACGCTTGCCGCACAAGGCTAGTCCAGCGGCCGCCGGACCGGACAGCCGCTCCGCTGACAGCGAAAAGCCGGGGACCGCGAGGCCTGGTCAGTCGAGTCCGAGATCGGCCATACGCTCGGCGTGTTTCGCCGCGACCGCGTCGAAGAAATGCGCGACGCCGGACAGCGACGAAGCCTCGGCGAAGAGCAGGTCGGTGACCTCCTCCTCGGCCGCGAGCACCCACTGCGCGTGCGTGATCGCCTCGCCGAGGAGACGACGGCCCCACAGGACCAGCGCCGACTTGATCGACGGGTCCGCCTCGACGGCGGCCCGGACCTGGTCGCGGGCGAACGCCGAGTTCGCGGTCTCGGCCATCACCTCGGCCATGGCGGTGCGGGAGTCGGGCGGGAGCATGTCGGACAGTTCGACGTAGAAGTCGGAGGCCAGACCGTCACCGACGTACGCCTTCACCAGGGCCTCGTACCAGGTCTTCGGGGTGGTGGCCCGGTGGTACTGGTCGAAGACCGATCGGTAGCGTTCGACGGCTTCGGCGGCGGTCAGCGTGGTCATCGTCTCGACCCGCTCGGCGAGCCGGTCGAAGTGGGCGACCTCGGAGGCGGCCATGCGCGCGATGGCGATCTTGCTGGGCACGTCGGGAGCCATCGCCGACTCCTCGATGAGCCGGTGGAAAGCGGCGAACTCGCCGGCGAGCAGCACTGCGAACAGCTTCCCGACCACTCGGTCCTGGGTCTCGATCGCAGCCACCGGCGTGGACGCGGGGCTGTACTCGGAAGGGTCGGATGCAGGCGCCATGAGGTGATGGTAGCGGCCCCTCAGGAAGCACCAAGTACACTCGATGGCGGTGCACTCCGACGGGACCCCCGTCGCTTGCCCGCTGAGCTGCGTGATCATCGCGTGCTCGCCGGCGCGAGCGTGTGGATGCGACCGTGTGGATGAGACGACGACCCCTCGCGAGTCTCTCGCGGGATCGAAAGAGTTCGTGTCCTGACACCCCGGTCGGATCCCCGGTGCCACTACGACATTTGCGCGCGCACTTTCGAGCTTTCCTCGTGCGCGCAGGAATCACACGCGCGCAAGAGACTGGCCAGAAAGGCAACAACCGCACATGACCGATACGGCCGTGCAGACGACCATCGTCGACGAAACCCACACCGCCCCCACCTTCGCCGAACTCGGCGTGGACGAGCGTATCGTCTCGGCCCTCGCCGACGACGGCAAGACCCAGACGTTCGCGATCCAGGAACTGACCCTTCCGCTCGCCCTCGGCGGCGACGACCTGATCGGTCAGGCCCGCACCGGCATGGGCAAGACCTACGGATTCGGCATCCCGCTGCTCCATCGCCTCGCCAACGCCGAGGCCACCGGGGTCCGCCCGCTCGACAACACCCCGCGCGCGCTGATCATCGTGCCCACCCGTGAGCTCTGCGTGCAGGTCACCAGCGACCTCGAGATCGCCGCGAAGAAGACCGACGTCACCCTCGCCGACGGCACCAACCGCATGCTGAAGATCACCTCGATCTACGGCGGCCGTCCCTACGAGGCACAGATCGCCGAACTGCAGTCCGGCGTCGACGTCGTCGTCGGCACCCCGGGCCGCCTCCTCGATCTCGCCCAGCAGGGCCACCTCGTGCTCGGCAAGGTCTCGATCCTCGTCCTCGACGAGGCCGACGAGATGCTCGACCTCGGCTTCCTCCCGGACATCGAGCGGATCATGTCGGCACTGCCGACCCCGCGCCAGACGATGCTGTTCTCGGCGACCATGCCCGGCCCGATCGTCACCCTGGCCCGCACCTTCCTGCACCGTCCGACCCACATCCGGGCCGAGAACGCCAACGACTCGGCGGTGCACGACCGCACGAAGCAGTACGCCTACCGCGCGCACGCGCTGGACAAGGCCGAGCTCGTCGCCCGCATCCTGCAGGCCGAGGGCCGCGGCGCGACGATGATCTTCACGCGTACCAAGCGCACGGCCCAGAAGGTCGCCGACGACCTCGCCGAGCGCGGTTTCAAGGTGGGCGCCGTGCACGGCGACCTCGGCCAGGTCGCCCGCGAGAAGGCCCTCGGACGGTTCCGGAACGGCTCGATCGACGTCCTCGTCGCGACCGACGTCGCCGCCCGGGGTATCGACATCGACGACGTGACCCACGTGATCAACTACCAGTGCCCCGAGGACGACAAGACCTACGTGCACCGCATCGGCCGTACCGGCCGCGCGGGCCGCACCGGTATCGCGGTGACGCTCGTGGACTGGGACGAGCTGCACCGCTGGGAGCTCATCGACAAGGCCCTCGGACTCGGTATCCCCGAGCCCGCGGAGACCTACTCCACCTCAGAGCACCTGCATGAGGAGATGTCGATCCCGGACTCGGCCACCGGCCGGATCGTGGCCGCCAAGCCCGCCCGCGACCCGAACGAGACCCGCGAGACGCGTGAGGACCGGGAACCGCGCAAGCGCTCGACCCGCACCCGTCGCCGTACCCGCGGCGGCCAGGGCGGCGATGACGCGGGCACCGAGAACACTGCCACCGAGACCGCCGACACCAAGGCGACCGATACCAAGGCCACCGATACCAAGGCCACCGACGACGCCGATGCCGACGGCACCTCGAAGCCGCGTCGTCGTCGCCGTCGTCGTGGTGGCGCCAACCGGAAGCCCGAGGGCGAGGGTTCGGGCGCAGGCGAGTCGACGCCGGTCGCCGCCCAGACCGCACCGGCAGCAGCCGAGTAACCCACCACGAGTCCACGCGTGGCACGCGTCAAACCGGAGCGGCGCCGGCCGATAGATCTCGCGATCAGCGCGATCATCGTCGTGGTCGTCGCCGCTGTCGGGCTGATCGCCTGGCTGATCAGCCCGGTGCGCGGAACGACCAGCGTCCAGGCGCGGTCCGCACCACCCGAGGTCGAACAACCCGCGGCGGTCCCCGCGGCCTTCGCGCCCCGCTGGCAGGCTGCTTCCGACGCCACCGTCACCCCGGCCATCGCCGACTCGGTGGTGGTGACCGGCAACGGCGGCACCGTCATCGGACACGATCCGGCATCCGGCGCCCAGGTGTGGTCCTACCGCCGGGATCTGGATCTGTGCGTGGTCGACACCGCGTGGACCGCCAGCACCGACCTGGCACTGGCCGTCTACCGGAACTCCCGAGGCTGTTCCGAGGTCACCGCGCTCGACGCGAAGACCGGCGCGCGCAAGGGTACCCGGACCAGCGATGCCGACGATCAGCTGCGGCTCGTCAGCGACTACGGGTATGTCGTCGCCCAGGGTCCTCGCCGACTCGAGACGTGGGGCTCCAATCTGGTGCGCGGTATCGAGTACGGACGCGTGGAGGCGCCCGTCCGTCCGGAGGACGAGGCGAAGCGCCGGGACTGTGAGATCTTCTCCTCGGCCATCACCGGCGACCGCATGTCCGTCGTCGAACGCTGTGCCGACGACCCGGGGTACCGGCTGACCGTGCTCGGAGCCCTCCTCGACGACGACGAGAGAGTCGAGCAACACGGCTCGACGCTGATCACCGGCGACGTGAGCGGTCCGCCTCCGGTGGTGATCGCGATGTCGTCGTCGGGTATCGCCGTCTACGACGGTGGGGCGAGTCCCGCCGAACCCCCGGCGCTCGGCGGCGAGAGCGGGCCGTCCATCCGCCGCTTCGACACCGAGGGGGTGGCGACCGGCTCGAACACCGTGTCCGGGGACGCGGCACCGCCGTCGGGCAGCGTGCCGATCGACGGGAGCGGCGTCGTCACCTACTGGACCGGCAAGTCCACGGTCGTGCTGGACGCGCAGAGCCTCAAACCGATCTACCAGGTGCCCGGCACGCTGGGTCCCGGCCAGGTGATGGCCGGCCAACTCCTGCTGCCGAGCACCGCTGGGATCAGCGTGCGCGACGTCGCCACCGGCCGTGAGATCCGCTCCATCCCGCTCACGCGGAGCAGCGCGCCGGACGGTGTGGTGAGTCTGCGGGTGCTCGGCGACGTCGTCGTCGAGCAGCGCGGGACGACGATCGAGGCATTCGGCCCCGCCTGACCCCCACCCGGTGCGGCGACCTCAGAACTCGAGGGTCCGCACGCCCTCTCCCGCGTCCCAGTGCTTCCACAGGTTCTCCGCGAGTTCGCGATATGCGCTGGCGCCCTTGTTCTTTCGGCCACGCATCACCGAGGTTCCGGAGGCGGAGGCCTCCGCGAACCGGACGGTACGCGGAATGGGCGGGTTCAGGACCGGTAGGTCATAACGATCGGCGACGTCGGAGAGGACGTCCCGGCTGTGCGTGGTCCGCGCGTCGAACAGCGTGGCGACCGCACCGAGCATCGTGAGGTCGGGGTTGGTGATCTGCTGGACCTCACCAACGGTGCGCAGCAGCTGCCCGACACCGCGATGCGCGAGGGTCTCGCACTGGAGGGGGACGATCACCTCGTCGGCGGCGGTGAGGCCGTTGAGCGTGAGCACACCCAGCGACGGCGGGCAGTCGACGATGATGACGTCGAAGTCCTGCCCCACCTCGGCCAGCGCCCGCTTGAGCGCGTATTCGCGGCCCGGCCGCATCAGCAGCAGCGCCTCGGCGCCGGCCAGGTCGATGGTGGCGGGAAGCAGGGTCACCTTGTCCTCGGTGTCGAGGAGCACATCGGCGATCTCCTCGTCGCCGAGGAGCACGTCGTGTACCGAGCTCTGGAGCTGGTCGGGATCATGACCCAGCGAGAACGTGAGACAGCCCTGCGGATCGAGATCGACGACGAGCACCGACACGTCGAGATCGGCGAGAGCTGCTCCGAGGGACTCGACCGTGGTGGTCTTGGCGACCCCACCCTTCTGATTGGCAATCGCGAGGATGCGCGTCATGGGCCCTACTGTACGGGCGCCTGCCGTGGCGTCGACGGATAAGAGTCAGCGTCGTGGTAACAACTGGGTCAACTGATCGGGAAGCCCGATGTCGCGGCCGCGATCAGGTCAGTGATCGGGCCCGACGTCGCTCGCGAGCCACCGGACGGCGGCCGGGCTGAACAGCATCACCAGCCCCGCGATCGCCGCGAGCGCCAACGGCACGCTGAACACCGGCCAGCCGCTGGTGTACAGGTAGTACGCGACCGGGAGCAGCAGGATCTGGGCGACCATCGCGATCGATCGACCCCAGCGCCGACCCGCCAACAGGGCCACGCCGCCGACGAGGACGCCGCCGCCGATGATCCCGAACCAGATGGCGGTGCCGTAGCCGCTGATGGCCGTCTCCTCGTGCCCGGCGAGTGCGCGGATCACCAGGATCACCGCCACCGCGACGCCGAGCAGGCCCTCGACGGTGGTCACCGCGCCGGCCACCTTGATCTGGGTGGGCGTCACCGACGGATCGACGTCGATCTCCTGCCGGTCCTGCTCCGGGCGGTCCTTCTCGGTGCTCACCCGTCCAGGGTATTTGGTGCGGGTCGCGAGGCCGCTGTCCACCCCACGGCGACGTATCCCACGCCACTACCGGCCGGGCGGATTGCGCGGGGACGCCCCCTACCCCATATCCTCGGGTGTCGTGCGCGTCATGCTCATCGTCAACCCCTTCGCCACCGCGACCAGTCCGGCCGGGCGCGATGCTCTCGTGCACACCCTCAGCGCGCACTTCGACCTCGACGTCGAGCTCACCACCCACCGCGGGCACGCCTTCGAACTCGCCGCACGCGCGGCCGCCGAGAATTTCGATACGGTCATCGTCCACGGCGGTGACGGCTCGGTGAACGAGGCGACGAACGGCCTCCTCGATCCGCCGGGGAAGAGCGATCCCTCGCGTCGCCGGCCCGGCCTCGCCGTCATCCCGGGCGGCAGCGCGAACGTCTTCGCGCGCACCCTCGGCATCGATCCCGACCCGCTGCTCGCGACCCAGCAGATCATCACGCTCCTCGACGCCGGGGAGAGTCGACGCATCGGCCTCGGTCACACCGACGACCGATGGTTCCTGTTCAACACGGGCATGGGCATGGACGCCGTCGTGGTGCACGCGATGGAGGACAAGCGGCACGCGGGCAAGGCGGCCACCCCCGCGCGCTACCTGTGGACCACCGTCAGCAGCTTCCTCAAGCAGGCGGGCAGCTCGGCGACCTTCGACGTCGAGATCCCCGGCCGCGACCGGATCGTCGGCGCCCGTTTCGGTTTCGTCTCCAACACGAGTCCGTGGACCTATCTCGGCCCTCGTGAGATCCGCACGAACCCGAACACCGGATTCGACACCGGTCTCGGCATCTTCGTGGCCACCTCGACCGGCGTCCTGCGTAACCTGCCACTCGCCACCCGGCTGCTGTCGCAGGCAGATCCCAAGGCGCGCCACCTGTTTCGCGACGACGACGTCGACGAGGTCCGGTTCATCGCCGAGGCGCCGATCGACGTGCAGATGGACGGCGACTACATAGGCGCGTTCCGCGACATACGTTTTCGCCATCGGCGCGACGCCCTCACCGTCATCGCACCGGCCACCACCGCGTAGGGCAGCGCGGCGATCGCGAACATGGTCGCCGGCCCGAGGTGCGTCGAACCCGCCGCCCAGCCGGCGAACGCGAGGATCGCGACCACCTCCTCCCCCATGCCGGCGATCGAGGTGACCGTCGCCCGCGACCCCGAGCTCAGCCGGTCCTGCAGGGCCGCGTCGGCGACGACGAGCGCCCAGCCGAAGATCCCGAAGGCCACGGCGATTCCGACGACCCCGGCCGGATGACCCCAGAGCGAGGCGAGGACGAGCGCGACGGCACCGATGCCCACCGCCGGACCGATCGCAGACGGTCGGCGGATGCGCCGGGCCGCGAGTGAACCGCAGATGTCGCCGACCGCGACCACGATCATGAGCAGCGCGACCGCCTGCGGGGTGGTGCCCGACCCCGGGCCGGCCAGGAAGGACTCGACCAACAGCGGCAGGTACTCGTCGAGGGCCGCGACCCAGGTCAGGGCGATGACGAGCATCAGCAATCGGCGTGCAACCGGCTGGTCGCGAAGGTCGTGCAGTCCGCTGCGGAGGATCGCGATCCAGCCGGTCGGCTCGTCGCCGAGATCGGCGTCGTCGAGATCGGCATCGTCGAGATCAGCGGTTCGGGCGCCGGTCTCGGGCAGCCCCGCGGATGCGATCGCGCAGAGCACGCAGGCCCCGACGCTCGCGGCACCCACCGCCGTGTATCCGCCCCACCCGAGGAGCGGCACCGCCAGGGCCGTCCCGCCGATGACCCCGACCGCGGCCGCCGCGCGCATGGCGCCCGCGAGCCGCGCATAGTCCTGCGACCTGCCCAGATGTGCGAGTTCGTCGTAGACGAGCGCCTGGTTCGTGCCGGAGCGCAGCGAGCCGCCGATCGCCCACAGGACGAAGCCGGCGGCGAAGGACAGGAACGACGGAGCGAACGTCCAGAGCGCGAAGCCTGCACCGGTGACCAGGGGTCCGGCGACGAGGAGGCGGCGGCGTGAGTACCGGTCGGCGAGGATGCCGGTGGGCACTTCGACGATCACCGTCGAGACCGACCACAGCGCGAACAGTGCGCTGATCTCGGCGGCCGACAGCCCGGCTCCCGGGATCGTCGTGTCGGCGAACAGGATCGCGTAGACCGGGTAGAGCGGGATCAGGTCCTCGAGGAGGGCGGCACCCACGGCGCAGACGGCCAGACGGCGCTGCGAACCCGGGCCACGACCGCCCGGCCGGCGTGGTGTGGATCAACATCGTCGACGCATGTGAGCAAGAGTACCTGCTGCGTCTCTCCACGTCACGAGGAATTTTGCCCCTTCTCAGGGTCGCCACCTGCGGAAACTCATCGACAGCGCCCGCGGGGTGCGCGTAGACTACTACACGGACGGCGAACCCGCTGTCCATACCCCCCATGGGGGCGGCTTCGGCCGGAGTGGTAGGCGCGGGACGTGATGTTGCCCACGTGTTAACCAAGAACCATTGACTTCGGCTGGATTCGTGAAAGTATTCACAAGCAACAACGCGGAAACATTCGGTGCGCCCGCGTGAACTGAGAGTTACCAGCCAAACAATCAGCAGGCAATCAGCCAATCGATGGTGCGCGGAAACGCGCCTGAAGGAGTAGTGGAATGGACTGGCGTCACAAGGCCATCTGTCGCGACGAGGATCCGGAGCTGTTCTTCCCCGTGGGAACCAGCGGTCCGGCCATCGCACAGGTCGCCGACGCGAAGCTCGTCTGTGCACGGTGCCCCGTCACCGCCGACTGCCTCTCGTGGGCCCTCGAGTCGGGCCAGGATGCAGGCGTCTGGGGCGGCATGAGCGAGGACGAGCGTCGCGCGCTGAAGCGTCGTACCGCACGCACCCGCACCCGCAGCAGCGTCTAGGCTCACCCGAGCCGGCGTTCGCCCGGATTCGAAGAAACCCGGCCACGGCCGGGTTTTTTCGTGTCCGGCAACGGTTTTCCCGGCCGACGATCAGGACCGCAGCGGAATGTTCACCCCGACTTCGGTTCCCGCGCCCTCCGGATTGGGTCGGACGTCCAGCTCGCCGCTGAGCTCGATCGACACGAGCGTCTTGACGATCTGCAGTCCGAGGTGGTCCGAGGTTGCCAGGTCGAAGCTCTCCGGAAGCCCGGAGCCGTTGTCGCGCACGGCGATCCGCAGGTTTCGCACATCACGCTCGGCGATGACGGCGATCTCGGCGTCCGATCGGGGCGAGCCGTCGAAGCCGTGCTCGATCGCGTTCTGGATGAGCTCGGTGAGCACCATCACCAACGGCATCGCGAGCTCGGCGGTGAGCACCCCGAGACGGTCGCGATGACGCACCGTCACCCGAGACTCGTTGGACGCCACGTCGACCAGGATCGGGACGAGACGGTCGACGACCTCGTCGAGATCGACCTCCTCGTCGACGCTGCCGGACAACAGCTCGTGCACGAGGGCGATCGAGGCGACGCGGCGCACGGCCTCGTTGAGGGCCTCGCGCGCGTCGGTGTTGGAGGTGCGCCGGGCCTGCAGGCGCAGGAGCGCTGAGACAGACTGCAGATTGTTCTTCACCCGGTGGTGGATCTCCCGGATGGTCGCGTCCTTGCTGATCAGTGCACGATCGCGCCGCTTGACCTCGGTGACGTCGCGGATCAGCACAACTGTCCCGGATTCCTGGCCTTTCGGGCGGAGCGGCACCGCCCGGATGAGCACCGTCGCGCGTCGGGCGTCGGCCTCCACCCGCATGCCGATGTCGCGGTACGGGCCGGTGGGCACCTGTGCCACCCCGGCCGCGATGTCGAGCATCATCGCGACGTCGTCGGCCTCGAACGGCTCGGTGACCAGTTGTTTGACGACGTCGGAGAGCCGGGTGTGGTTGAGCTCGGCAGTCCATCCCATGCGGTGGAACGCGGAGAGGGCGTTGGGGCTGGTGTAGGTGACCGTGCCGGTCCGGTCGAGGCGGATGAACCCGTCACCCGCGCGAGGCGTCGACAGACCCCGCGGATTGCCCTCCTCGTGCGGGAACGTGCCGTCGGCGACCATCTGGCACAGGTCGTCCGCCGAGTCCTGATAGGCGAGCTCCAGAGGCGACGGCAACCGCGGGTGGGTGAGGTCGACGGCACGGGTCAGGACGCCGATCACCTCCCCCTCGAAGCCGACCGGGACCGCCTCCTGCCGCATGGCCGTCGCGCCGAACCAGGTCGGATCCTCGTCGCGGAGGACCTTGTCGGAGTCGAAGGCGCGGAGCACCTGCGGATGTACCGCGGTGTCGATGACGCGGCCCACCTCGTCGGTGGGGAACACCGTCGACGCCGTGTTGGGCCGGCACTGTGCGACGGTGACCACGGCGCCCTCGTCGGTGCGCACCGACAGGAGGAGATCCGCGAAGGACAGGTCGGCGAGCAACTGCCACTCGGCGACCAGGCGCTGCAGATGCGCGGCAGCGGCGTCGGAGAGGGTGGTGTGCTCGGCGAGCAGGTCGGCAAGTGTCGACATCGAGAAGGCCCCGGGTTCGCGGAGGGGTGTGGTGTGGCTACTCGAAGGTGGCGATGACGTCGCCGGCCTGGATGACGTCACCCACCTTCACCTTGATGTCGGCGACGGTGCCCGGTTCCTCTGCGAGAACGGGGATCTCCATCTTCATCGACTCGAGTAGCACCAGGGTGTCACCGACCTCGAGCTGCTGCCCGGGGGCAACCAGGACCTCGAGGACACTCGCGACGATCTCTGCCACCACGTCTTCTGCCATGCACACAAGTTAGCCCACGAGGTGACGGCCGACGATCGGTCGGGGCAGGGTCGGGGCCGGGCGGGTTTTGGCACGTGGGAGAATGCCTGAGACACTGTGATGTCCCCATCCGTCGGAAAAAGGAGATGCGTCATGGGAAAGCGCGGACGCAAGAAGCGCGCTCGTAAGAAGAACGCTGCCAACCACGGCAAGCGTCCCAACGCCTGATCTTCGCCTCACGGCGGGGTTCGGCGAGCGAGCACCAAGAAAAACGCCCGGGTCCGGCCATCTGGCCGCCCGGGCTTTTTCGTGCCCTCACCTCCGGTTTCCGGAGGTGAGGTGGGGTTTTTCAGCGTTCGGTCTCGGTGATCTCCTGGATGATGACAGTCTTGCGGATCTCCACACGGAGACGGTCGCGCAATCCCTGAGGTGCCTGGTCGCCACCGCACTTGCGGTTGACGAGGGCCTTCAGCTGCTGCTCGATGCCGTAGTGGGCCAGGCAGGACGGGCAGGTGTCGAGATGGCCCTGGAGTCGCCGGCGGGCGTTCTCGTCGCACTCGTTGTCCAGCAGCAGCCAGACGTCGGCGATGACCGCGGAGCAGTCGAGCTGGGTCAGTTCCGGATCGATGTCGCTCATCGCGCCACCTCCGCACCCTTGGCGCCGGCGGATCGGTTGAATCCACGCTCCCGGGCGACGTCGGCCAGCAGTTCACGCAGCTGGCGGCGTCCTCGGTGGAGTCGGGACATGACGGTGCCGATGGGGGTGTCCATGATCTCGGCGATCTCCTTGTACGGCAGGCCTTCCACGTCGGCGTAGTACACCGCCATCCGGAAGTCCTCCGGAAGCTCCTGCAGCGCGGCCTTGATCTCGTCGTCCGGAAGTGCGTCGAGGGCCTCGATCTCCGCCGAGCGCAATCCCTGGGAGGTGTGTTCGGCGGTGGCGGCGAGCTGCCAGTCGGTGATCTCGTCGGTCGGGTACTGCGCGGGTTGGCGCTGTTTCTTGCGGTAGCCGTTGATGTAGGTGTTGGTCAGGATCCGGTAGAGCCACGCCTTGAGGTTGGTGCCCTCCCGGAACGACGCGAATGCGGTGAACGCCTTGATGTAGGTCTCCTGGACCAGGTCCTCGGCATCGGCGGGATTGCGGGTCATCCGCAGCGCCGCACCGTACATCTGGTCGAGCAACGGCAGGGCGTCGCGCTCGAACCGTTCGGTGAGCTGCTCGGGGGACTCGCTCGGATCGGCCCGACGAGGCGCGCTCTTCTCGGCAGACCCCTTCTCGGTGTCGGCTGACTCGGCTTCGGCCACTACGATCCCTTCGATGAGAGGCGTCACTGGGACGTTGCCGGTCAAGCTTACCGACCCCGGCCCGGGCAGGAGAGGCATCACCTCCACGAGTGCCGGTGGCTCGAGTACCGCCGTTGTGCTCATTCCGGTTCTCCCTCCTCGCATGCGCTCCCGGTCATCACGTCGCAACCAGTGACAACAGGGCGCGACGGGCAGTTTGTTCCCGCTGGGTCGCATACGCTCTCCACGTCACAATCCGACCCGGTCACCCCGACCTGTCCCCACCAGGAGGCACCCGACCATGGCGGCAACACCGGCGATCGCTGCCCTCGAACGCGCGCAGATCGCGCACACCGTGCACCGCTACGACCACGATCCGCGGTCGGAGGCCTACGGGGCCGAGGCCGTCGAGGCGCTCGCCGAATCGCTCGGGGTGGTCGGCGAGCAGATCTTCAAGACGCTCGTCGTCGAACTGTCGGGCGCCGACCGTCCCGGTCTCGCCGTCGCCGTGGTCCCGGTCCCCCGCAAGCTGTCGCTGAAGGCGGCGGCCGCCGCGCTCGGCGCGTCGAAGGTCCAGATGGCCGAGGCCAAGGCCGTCACCCGGACCACCGGCTACGTCCTCGGTGGCGTCTCCCCCGTCGGTCAGCGCACCGCTCTGCCCACGGTCATCGACGCCTCGGCGCTCGAGTTCGACCGGATCCTCTGCAGTGCCGGCAAGCGCGGCCTGGAGATCGCGCTGGCACCTGCAGACCTCGTCGCGATGACGACGGCAGTGGTCGCCGACATCGCCGTGTGAGGTCCCCGATGTCGCAGGTGTAGGGCAGCATGGTCACCATGTGCGGACGTTATGCGGTGACCACCGATCCGGCGAAGCTGGCGGCGGAGATCGACGCGGTCAACGAGGTTCCCGAGCCGGCGGAGGAACCCGCCGATCCCGACTCCCTCGACCTGGACACCCCCAAACCCCGCGCGCTCGGCCCGAACTACAACGTGGCGCCCACCACCACGGTGATGACCGTGGTCAAGAGGCATTCACCGGAAGACCCCGACGACGACCCACTGCTGCGCATCCGCGCGATGCGGTGGGGTCTCGTTCCGCCGTGGACCAAGGAGCTCGGCAAGGGTCCGCTGCTGTTCAACGCCCGGGCCGAGAGCGCCGCGGAGAAGAGTTCGTTCCGCGCGTCGGTGAAGTCGAAGCGGTGTCTGGTGCCGATGGACGGTTGGTACGAGTGGAAGAAGGGCCCGCTCGACAGCAAGGGCAAGCCCACCAAGATCCCGTTCTACATGTCCCCGCAGGACGGCACACGGTTGTTCATGGCCGGGCTGTGGTCGGTCTGGCACGACAAGAATTCCGACGACGCGCCGCCGTTGCTGAGCTGCTCGATCCTCACCACCGATGCCGTGGGCAAACTGCGCGATGTGCACGACCGGATGCCGCTGATCATGCCCTTCGACAACTGGGATGCCTGGCTCGATCCCGACCACCGGGCACCGGACGACCTGTTCGCGGCGCCCGCGGAGCGTCTCGCGGAGGCGATCGACATCCGCGAGGTCGCGCCGCTGGTCAACCGGGTCGCCAACAACGGGCCGGAGCTGCTCAACCCTCTGTGACGAGCACCGCGGCGCCGTCGAACCGACCGGCCGCCAGGTCGGCGAGCGCGCGATCGGCCTGCGACATCGGGTACTCGTGGGTGGTCGCCCGCACGCCGTGCTGGGCGGCCAGCGTCAGGAACTCGGTGCCGTCGGCGCGCGTGTTGGCGGTCACCGAACGGATCTCCTTCTCATAGAACAGCTCCCGCTCGTAGTCGAGAGGCGGGATGTCGCTGAGATGGATGCCCGCGATCGACAGGACGCCGCCGCGGTCGAGCGCGCGCATCGCGACCGGAACCAGCTCACCGACCGGGGCGAAGGTGATGGCGGCATCGAGAGGCACCGGCGGCGCGTCGGTGGCACCGCCGACGGACGCCGCACCGAGGTCGGCGGCGAGCCGCCTCGACTGCTCCCCGCGCGTGAGGACGTGCACCTCGATGCCGAGCGAGATCGCCAGCTGGGCGCACAGATGCGCGCTGCCACCGAAACCGTAGAGCCCCAACCTCTTCGGATGTCCGACGCCCGTCCCGAGGTCCTCGAGCAGGCCGGTCCGCCGCAGCGCGCGATAGCCGATGATCCCGGCGCACAGCAGCGGGGCGAGCGAGACGTCGTCGATCCCGGCCGGCAGCGGATACGCGAACGCGGCGGGCACGGTGACGAACTCTGCATATCCGCCGTCGACATCCCATCCGGTGTAGACCGATGCCGCGCAGAGGTTCTCGGCGCCGCGGGCACAACGATCACAGGTTCCGTCGGTGCTGTGCAGCCACGCGACACCGACGCGGTCTCCGAGCGTGAAGCCGGCGGCGTCCGGGCCGAGGTCGACGACCTCGCCGACCACCTCGTGTCCAGGCGTCACATCGGGACGACGGACCGGAAGATCCTCCTCGGCGACGTGCAGATCGGTGCGACAGACCCCGCAGGCGCGGACCCGGACCAGCAACTCGCCCGCACCGGGCACCGGTTCCGGCTTGTCGACGAGTCGTAGCGGTCGGGTGTCGATCGGACCCGGCTCGGTCACTGCCCAAGCACGCACGTTCTCCAGGCTAAACCCGGCCGCACCACACGGGGTGGTGTTGTCCATAACCGGTCTCACACCAGACGGAGTAAACATCCCGACACAGTGTCGGCACCGTTGCCGACATGGTGTCGGTAAACATGCGAGGGCAGTGACGTGTTCCTAGCCCTACGTGAACTCTCATTCGCACGCGGACGATTCGCCCTGATGGGGTCGCTGGTCGCGCTCATCGCCATCCTGATGGTGCTGCTGAGCGGCCTGTCGGTGGGTCTGGTCAACGACGGTGTCTCCGGGTTGAAGAAACTGCCGGTGACCTCCTTCGCCTTCCAGAAGGACATCGCGACCGACTCCGCGTTCTCCCGCTCCCTGGTGACGACGTCGGCGGTCGGGAAATGGGCCGAGCAGCCGGGCGTTCGAGGATGCCGCACCGTTCGGCAACACCCTGATCAACGGCCGGACCAACACCGGCGTGGACATCGACCTCGCCCTGTTCGGTGTCGAACCGGGCAGCTTCGTCAGTCCCACCGCCTCCGAGGGCGAGTCGCTGTCGAACGCTCCCGGTGAGCTCGTCATCAGCGAGACCGCCGCCGAGGACGGACTGTCGATCGGCGACACGGTCACCGTCGAGCCGCTCGGCACACAGCTGCGGGTCGTCGGAATCCTCGACGGTCAGAGCACCTTCGGGCACGTCGACGTCGCGTTCGTTCCGCTGAAGACGTGGCCGGAGATCCGCGCCGGGGCTCGTCCCGGCGAGCCGGTGCCGCCGCGCGTCTACGAGGACATCACCGCCGTCGCGGTGAAGGCCGACAAATCCGTGGACCTGGCCGCCGGCGACGCCGCCGCGGACACCACCTCGCTCACTCTCGACGAATCTTTCGGCGCTTCACCGGGATACACCGCCGAGACCTCGACCCTCATGTTGATCCAGGCGTTCCTGTACGCGATCTCGGCGCTGGTCGTCGGGGCGTTCTTCACCGTCTGGACGATCCAGCGCAGGCAGGAGATCGCCGTGATGCGGGCGATGGGCGCCTCGACCGGTTACCTCCTGCGCGATTCGCTCATGCAGTCGTTCATCCTGCTGCTCGTCTCCGCCGGAATCGGCATCGGGATCGGCGTCGGCCTCGGTGCCGCCATCGGTTCCACCCCGATGCCCTTCGCCCTGGAAACCGGTGCAATCGCCGCAGCGGGCGGTCTGCTGATCCTGTTCGGCATGATCGGCGCCGCCGTCGCGGTGCTCCGCATCACCCGGGTCGACCCCCTGACCGCCTTGGGAGGCAACCGATGACCGCGCTCGTACTCACCGACGTCAGCCTTGTCCACGGCGACGGGGAGGACCTGGTCACCGCGCTCGACGCAGTGAACCTCGAGGTCGCCGCCGGCGAGTTCGTCGCCGTCGTGGGCCCCTCCGGATCGGGCAAGTCCAGCCTCCTGGCCGTCGCAGGCGGTCTCATCACCCCCACGTCGGGGAAGGTCACCGTCGGCGACGCCGACCTGGGGACCGCGTCGAAGCGCGAGCTGACCCGGATTCGTCGCGAACACATCGGGTTCGTCTTCCAGAGCGGCAACCTGCTCGACGCGCTGACCGTCGAGGACCAGCTGAGATTGCCGCTGACCTTCGGTCGCGCCACCGAGTCCCGCTCACCTGCCGAACTCCTCGCCGGCGTCGGTATGTCGCACAAGGCGAAGCGCCGCCCCCATCAGTTGTCGGGCGGGGAACGACAGCGCGTCGGTATCGCGCGGGCGCTGATGACCCGACCGGACGTCCTCCTCGTCGACGAGCCCACCGCGGCCCTCGACCGGCGGCGCAGTCACGAGATCGTCGAACTGCTCGCACGAGAGGCCCACGAACACGGCGTCGCGACGGTCATGATGACCCATGACCAGGACGTTCTCCTACACCGTGACAAGGTGTACGAGATGGTCGACGGACATCTGAACCCGGGGTCTGCGGCGTCCGCATGAGCTGAGGAGGTGGGCGTTTGCCACGCATCCAGGCGCCCACCGTCGCCGAACACCGAGGCCAGCAGGAGCAGGCGATCCTCGATGGCGCGAAGGCCATCCTCGCGGAGACCGGCGAGGCACCGACCCTGGCCGCGGTCGGTAAGCGCGTGGGCCTCGCCCGCTCCAGCGTCTACCAGTACTACCCGTCCAGCGAGCAACTCGTGGCTGCGGTCCTGGCCGATCTCCTCCCCAGTTGGGATCGGTTCGTCCGCGATCGTGTCGGCGCACAGACCGAACCGGGACAGCAGATCTGGGGATACATCTGTGCGAACGTCGAGCTGTTCGTCGGGTCGGAACAGGCAGTGGCCAACGCGCTCGTCCGAATCGTCGATCCGAGCGTCCTGCAGGAGCCGATGCAACGGTTCCACCGGGAACTCCAGGAGCCGCTCGTCGAAGCCCTCACGGCCCACGGCGAGCCGCGTCCGCTCGAGGTCGCCCAGCTGATCGACTCGATGATCGTCCAGGCGTGCAGGTCACTGGGAGCCGAACATTCCGAGAACCCACCCAGGACACCTTCGACGGCCAACGGGTCGGAGATCACCGAGATGATCCGCCGGCTGATCGGCGGCTACCTCGGGCTTCCCGACGACCGGCCCGGATCGGTTCAGCGGAAGGCGTAGTCGGACAACGGGAACGAGTCCATCTCGTGGAGCGTCCGCAGCGTCGAGGCCGGCCGGAGGAGCGTCGCCTCGCCGTGCTGGTTGAAGTAGTAGCTGCGCGAGCCGGCGCAGTTGCCGTTGTAGAACACCGACGACTGCAGGCGGTCGGTCGCCTTGTCGAGGAAGGCGTCGTTGGCGGTCTCGGTGACCTCGAAGGTGTCCTGCCCGCGGCGTCGGAGCTCACCGAAGAGGCGGGTGATGTGCTTCATCTGCCCTCGATCGTGGTGAAGTACGACAGGCCGCTGTACGAGTACGGGCTGTTGAGCGAGATGAAGTTGGGGAACTTCGGCACCGCCACACCTTCGTAGGCCTGAAAACGGCCTTCGCGCCAGAACTTTCCGAGGTTCCGCCCGTCTCGGCCGATGATCTCGAAGGCCGGGAAGTTCACGTCCCAGAGGTTGAATCCGGTTGCCAGCACGAGGGTGTCGATCTCGGTCTTCGCGCCGTCACCGGCGAGGATGCCGTCCGCCTCGAGACGGGCGATCCCGCTGGTCTCCAACGTCACGTTCGGTTTGGTGAAACTGGCGAAGTAGGTGTTGGAGAATGTCGGCCGCTTGCAGCCGAAGTCGTAGTCGGGGGTCAGTTTCCGTCGCAGCTCCGGATCGGCGACCTGGGACCGCAGGTGCGCCTTGGCGAGGCGTGCGGCCAGCTTGTTTCCGGGCTTGAGCTGCTTGAAATGCAGGACGCCGGCGACCATCAGCAGCTCCAGCAGTGAGGTGTTGACGAGCCGCGCCGCCCGCTGTGTCAACGGGATTCGCCGGAAGAGCTGCTGCACGAGCGCCGGGATCGCGAAGTCGACCTTGGGCACCACCCAGATCGGCGTTCGCTGGAAGACGGTGAGCGCGTCGGCGCGTTCGGCGATCTCGGGTATCAACTGCACCGCCGTCGCCCCGGTGCCGATGACCGCGACCTTCTTGCCGGCGAAATCGAAGCCGTCCTGCCACGCCGCCGTGTGCAGGATCGAACCCTGGAAGTTCTTGATCCCCGGGAAGTCCGGGACGTGCGGCTGGGAGAGGAAGCCGGTCGCGGTCACCAGATATCGGGCCGTGCGCTCGGTTCCGTCCCCGGTGCGCACCCGCCACAGCCGCCCGGCGTCGTCCCACTCGGCGGAGTCGACGCTCGTCCCGAACTCCATGTGCCGCTTGAGGTCGTACTTGTCGGCGACATGGTGCGCGTAGCGCTTGAGTTCGGGACCGGGGGCGAACAGTCGCGACCAGTACGGATTGGGCTCGAAGGAGTACGAGTAGGTGACCGACGCGATGTCGACGGCGAGACCGGGATAGTGGTTGACATGCCAGGTCCCGCCGAGATCGTCCTCCCGCTCGAGGATCGCGATGTCGTCGATGCCCAGTCGTTTGAATGCGATGGCCGCACCCATCCCACCGAAGCCGGCGCCGACGATCAGGACGTCGTGAGCCGGAGCCTCGTGAGCAGAGGCGTCGTGTGCAGGTTGCATGGAGATTCCCCGATAACTGTTACCGACAGTTACTGTAACGTAGCACACAGATCGCCCGGCCTGGAATTGCTCCGGAACGATCAGAACGGTGCGGGTCCGTCTGCTTGCTCGCGTCGTTCGCGTTCGCGCTGGTTGCGGGCGCGTTCGGCTCGCCGCCGGGCGTGTTTCGCGGCGGTTCGGTTGTTCGGTGGCGGGGTGTCGTCACCGGTGATGACTCGCGGTGTGGGTGGGGCTTGGGCGGGTTGTTCGAAGCGGATGCGACGCAGGTTGGGGAACAGGTCTTCCAGGGTTTCGGCGTCACCGCGGATGCGGTAACGCTCGGGGTGACGTACTCGGTGACCAGGCGACCGTCCTCGTCGCGGTACTGCACATCGACCCAGTCGCCGAACGTCTTGTGCAGATGCCCGAACCGGCACTTGGCGTTGAGGTTCTCACTCGAGGTGAGACCGCCGCGGGTGGGGCGCTGGCGGTCGCATTCGGTGACGTGGTCGAGGTCGCAGCCGAATGCTGACTTTTCGCAGCCGGGTTCGGTGCAGTACCCGTCACGGATGCGCACGAAGTCCGCGCACGCCGTCGTCGGGCGATAGGGATCAGAAGGTTGCGAGCCGGGGAAGATGACGACGACATCCGACGACGGTGCTTCGGCGGCAACACCTATGGGCGCTGTACGTGTCGGGGTGACCGGTGTGATCGTTGCATCAGGCCGGGTGGCGAGGTCGCGGACATGCTCATCGGAGATGACGCCATGCCCATCGACCCAGCCGATCCCCGGAACCCCGTTGAGAGTCGCCTGATCAGTGACGACGTGAATGACGACCTCGCTGCGCACCGCAGCGACCACCGCATCCGGTTCGAGAACCTCCGCGGTGCAGTCCTCGCGATCACACAGGCACTCGAACACGGTGCCGGTCAACAACGCGAACATCGCATCCGAATTACGCTGACCAACCGTGCTTGCACACCGAATCGTCCAGTACACGAACGGCTTTCGCCGCAATCCGCACATTCCCGCAGCCATCACCCCGGTGAGCTCGGCGGTCCCGTCGTCGAGGGTGTGCGTCCACATGCCACGGTTGTCGAGCGCTTCTTTGCGGCGTTCCCGGACGAGGTCGGGGTCGTGCCGGAAAACGAGGCGGTCGACCTCGTCCCGCAACCGGGCGCGCGTCCAGGAGCCTTTCTTCGACCGCAGGGTGGCGGCGATCTCGGCGTCGAGGGTCGGGGTGATCGACGACTCGTACGGTACGAGCGCGGTGCGCGACAGGATCACCTGCAGCTGCCAGCGGGTGGTGATCCCGTCGCGGAGCGTGTCGAGGACCTCGGGCAGCGATTCCCGCAGGCCGATCGCCTCGTCGACCAGGATCTCGGCCTGGCGTCGGGTGAGGGACAGTTGGCGGGCCACCCGGATCACACAATCCGTGTCGCCGCTGACGACGATCCCGCCATCGATGGTGCTGCGCACCGCGATACAGCGCTCGGCGATCGCGGTGACCATTCCGTACCGCCGCCAGTCCTCGCGAGACTGCCGGCGTTGCGACTGCGCCAACTCTTCCATCAACGAGTACATGTCGGCTTCATAGGGGTGGGCAGGATCAACCCCGGCGAAAGACCCGCCCGATCGATCAGCCCGATCCCCCGACACCCTGCCCCCAGAAGTGTTGCAGCGCCGGCCCCTTCGACTGGATCACTTACTGACTACCAATGTAGACCCGACCACCGACAAGACCGGATCCCCTTCCGCCGGATCGGATCGCTACGCGGTTGCGCAGCAACCGGATTCGCCGAACTGAAGTCGCACGCGACATCGATCCGGATCTGCGACCTCGGTGGAAGTCGCCCCGCCGGATCGACATCGCGCGCGACTTCGTTTCAGGTGACCGATCAACCATCGGCGGTGGACAACTCGAAGTCCATCCACAGATCACCAACCTGATCGGCGTCACCGCGTTCGGGAGTGGTGGTCCTCGACGACACTGTCTCCCATGTTGGGGCAAACACAGTCGTTGGGGCTCAACGCCTTTGCGGCGCGGGTCGTCGACGTGCAGCGAAGGGTCGCGAACGGCGAGGGTGGAGGTGCGCCTCATGACTCACGCTCCGTCCGGGCGAAGCCACGAATGGGGTTGCCACTGCGGTCGACCGTCTTGTAGACGGTGAGTACCCACTTGCCGTCGACCACAACGGTTAGGTCGCCGACCTCTATGCGTCCCACAGGGGTGGTCTTAGCACGTTCGGGACTGGTGCCCACTTGCTACCGTGACCAGTCCTCGTGAGAATCGCGGCGTTGCGACTGCGCCAGCTCCTCCATCAACTCGTACATGTCGGCCTCGTACGGGTGGGCAGGATCGACCCCGGCGAAACACCCGCCCGGTCGATCAGCCCGATCGCCCGACACCCTGCCCCCAGAAGTGTTGCAGCGCCAGCCCGTTCGACTGGATCACCTACTGACCACCAATGTGGACCCGACCACCGACAAGATTCGCGGCCCGCGGCAACCGGTCAGGCGATCGCAGTTCCGTCCCACAGCACGTCGAAGAACTGCGTCGCCATCAGCTCCTCGCTCTTGTTGCGGTCCATGCCGAGCTCTTTCCGATATGCCGCGATGTGCTGCAGCGACAGGGCCGAGTAGAGCAGCGGCAGGTGGTCGTGCGGTTGGTCGTATACGCCGCCCGCCCCCTTGGCGGCGGCCAGGTCCCGGCGCAGATGCGACGGATGCTGCAGCGCATCACGCAGCACCGCCGCCTTGATCATCTTCTTGCGCCCCGCCGGGACGATGACGAGTTCGCCGGGATCGAACAGGGCGGTGTCGAACTCCGCGGAGGTCGCGACGGTGCACCCCGCGGTCGGTCGCGGATTGCACTCGACCATGTGATGGACGCCGTCGTCGGTGACGAGGTAGTCGAAGCTGATCTGCCCATGCCAGTTGAGTTCTCGTGCGATGGTCTGCGCCGCGGCGAGCGATTCCGGCGAGTCGACGGAAGCGAAGACGATGCCGCCGCGGTCGTCGATCGCGAGCGGATGCTCGTAGCAGGAGTGGAGCACGATCTCGCCGTGATGGGCGATGCTCCAGCTACACCGGTCGACGCCCGCGAGGTACTCCTGGACGAGCCACGGATAGTCGGGCGTCGGGGTGATGTCGTCGATCGAGGACTCCCCGGCCAGCGGCCCGGTGTTGGTGAGGACGTCGAGTCCGCCTCGCCCGAAGGCGGCCCGGGCGAACCAGTGCGGCCACTGCCGGGTGGCCTCGCGCAGTTCGTCGCGGCTCGTCGTCGTCACCGACGCCGCGGCCGGCAGTCCGAATTCGCGGCACAGGGCGGTGAATCCGACCTTGTCGTGGACGCGGGCCAGGGTCTCGAAGTCGGGGAAGAACAGTTCGACGTCCGGATGCGCCGCGGAGATGCGGTCGCGATGCCTGGCGAGGTAGAAGACCTCCTCGAACATCGGGAGGAGCCAGGTGATGTCGTACTCACCGATCGCGTCGATCACCGCGTCGACGAAGGCCGTGGTCTGCTGGGTGGGTGCGGGGAGCACCAGATGCCGCCGCGCGCCGCGCGAGTGGCTGCCCGGCGCCGCCCCGAACGTGTCCGCCGCGGTCACGTCCCGGCCGGCCTCACCGAGCTTGTGGATCTCGTCGACGGCGAAGGGCATGCGGGACGTGGTGACCAGGATGCGGGGCGAGGAAGCGGTCATGCCAACGACGGTAGCGACGCGATTCTCCCCGCGTCGGGATTGCGCCGTTTCCGGCGCAGCCGGTCCCCGGAGATCATCGATGGACTGGGCGTACCGTCTAGGGGTGACCAAGCCGAGCAGTGCCAGTGCCAGTGCCCGCACCGCGTCCGGCGCGTCGTTCCTCGCGGCCGTCTATGCGTTCGCAGTGGTCATGCTGGGCACCACCCTGCCGACCCCGCTGTACTCGACCTACGGTGCGGAACTCGATTTCGGCGTCATGACCACGACACTCATCTTCGCGGTGTACGCCGCCGGGGTGATCGCCGCGCTCGTCACCTTCGGCCAGTGGTCCGACGTCGTCGGGCGTCGCAAACTGCTCATCGCCGGAGCCGCACTCTCGGCGATCAGCGCCGTCGTGTTCCTGACGGCGGGGCCGGTGTGGCAGCTCATGGTCGGGCGCGTCCTCTCCGGACTCTCGGCGGGTATCTACGCCGGCGCGGCGACCAACGCCGTCATCGAGCTGGCCCCGCCGTCGTGGAAGGACCGTGCCCCAGCGGTCGCGACGGCCGCAAACATCGGCGGCCTGGGGTTGGGACCGTTGCTCGCAGGCCTTCTCGCCCAGTACGTCGGCGCGCCACTGCGAACCGTCTTCATCATCGATCTCGCCCTGCTGGCACTCGTCTTCATCGGCATCTGGCGCCTGCGGGAGACGGTCGACGTGCAACCCGGGGCCCGGCTGCGCGTGCAGCGCCTGTCCGTCCCCACCGCCATGCGCGGGGTCTTCACCCGCGCGGCCATCGCCGCGTTCGCCGGCTTCGCCGTCCTCGGGACCTTCACCGGGGTGATGCCGACATTCGTCACCCACGAACTCGGCATCGACAACGACGCACTGATCGGGGTGCTGGTCTTCGCCCTGTTCTCGGCGTCGGCCGCGACCCAGATCATCGTGCGCCGCATGACCACCGAACCCGCTCTGATCGCGGGATGCGCGGTCCTCATCGCCGGCTCGGGACTGTCGATCCTGGGCATGGTCATCAATTCGCTGGCGGCGCTGTTCCTCGGCGCCATCGTCTGCGGAATCGGCCAGGGGATGTCGTTCAGCAAGGGGCTGGCGTCGGTGGTCGCCGCGAGCCCGCCGGCGCGTCGCGCCGAGGTCACCTCGACCTTCTTCGTCGTCGCCTACGTCGCGATCTCGATCCCGATCATCGCGCAGGGCATGGCCGCCGACAGATGGGGACTGCGTCCCGCAGGCATCGCGCTGAACTGTGGTGTCGCCGCACTGTCCCTGATCGCGCTGATCCTGACCATCATCGCCGTCAGGCGCCTGGAACGCCCGACTCGTTGAGCACGTTCACCAACCGTCGGAACCGCGTGCTGCTGACGAGGTCCTCGACGAGCACCACCTCGCCGTCGGCGTTGGCCAGCGGGATGCACCAGTTCGGGTACTGCCGGGCGTTGGTACCGGGCTGGTTCTGAATCCGTCGCTCCCCCACCGCATCCACCAGCGCCACGCTCAGCAGCACCGACGGCGTCTGCGCGATGACGGCATACAGGGCGTCGACGACCTTCGGATCCGACAGCGGGGTGTCCCGCGACAGCAGGCCACGCTCGTAGGCGAGTTCGAGGACGGCGTCACGTTCGCGTTCGTTGCGCTCCCGTTCGGCCGCCTCGCCCGTCTCGAGCAGACCCAACCGCGCTCGCAGTTCGATGTGGTCGCCGGCCAGGTACCCCGACGTCGGCGGCAGGTCGTGCGTCGTCACCGACGTCAGGCACAGTTCGCGGTAGCGTTCCGGCGCGATCGCGGCATTGCGGTCCTGCTCGAACCACAGGATCGAGGTGCCCAGGATTCCGCGCTCGCGCAACGTCTCCTGCACCGTCGGTTCGAATACTCCGAGGTCCTCACCGACGACCACCGCATCGGCCCGCAGCGCTTCGAGCGCCAGGATGCCGATGAGGGCCTCGCTGTCATAGCGCACGTAGGTGCCGCCGGCCGGACCCATGCCGTCGGGAATCCACCAGAGCCGGAACAGGCCCAGGATGTGGTCGACGCGGACCCCACCGGCATGCCGCAGCACGGTGCGGAGCATGTCGCGGTAGGGCTCGTAACCGGCCTCGGCGAGACGACGCGGATGCCAGGGCGGCTGATCCCAGCCCTGCCCCTGCTGATTGAAGCCGTCCGGCGGCGCGCCCACCGTCGCCCCCGACGCGAGCACGTGGCCGAGCGCCCAGGCGTCGGCACTGTGCCTGCCCACACCCACGGCGAGGTCGGCCATGACCCCGATCGACATCCCGGCGGACTTCGCCGCGTGCGCCGCGGTGGCGAGCTGTTCGTCGCAGATCCATTGCAGCCACATGTGGAAGTCGACGCGCCGGGCCAGCTTTCGCCGCTTCTTCTTCACGTAGGTGGGATCGAGGAATTTGTCCTGCCAGCGGGGGTCGCCGGCGTCGTAGCGTTCGGCCAGCGCGCACCAGGTGGCGAAACGTTTGAGGCCCTTGCCCTCCCGTTGCCGGAACTCCCGCAGGGCCGTCTTGCGCGCGGGACTCAACGGCACGTCGTAGATCAGTTCGAGGGCTTCGAGCTTGGCCCGGTAGGACTTGTTGCGCCGGATCTTGTCGGTGGCGGTGTTCTCGCCCATGAACCCGCGGGCGAGTTTGCCCACCCACTTGCGTTGGGCCTTCGACAGTCCGTCGAGTTCGGGGATGTCGGTGACGCGGATGTAGATCGGGTTGAGGAACCGGCGGGTGACCGGCAGATACGGCGACGCCTCGATCGGGGGGTGCGGCTGCGCCGCGTGCAACGGGTTGACCTGCACGAAATCGGCACCGTAGGAGCTGCCCGCCACCTCGCAGACCCCGGTCAGGTCGGCGAAGTCGCCGACGCCCCACGAATCCGCCGAACGGATCGAGTACAACTGCACGGCCAGCCCCCAGCGCTGCCGCCCGAGCAGGCGATCCGCGGTGTGCAACCGGCGCGGGGTGACGATCAGCGATCCGCTCGACGCCGTCGAGTCGTCGAGGTTCAGAGCCTTGATCTTGTGGTACCCGGGTTCGAGGCCGTCCGGGATCGCGAAGGTGGCGCGACCGACGAGCGCGCCGTCGATCTCGCGCGGATCCACCCACACATCGAGTTGTTCGGGGGCGACGTCGCGGCCGTCCTCGGTGGCGATCCACACCTTCACCAGATTCCCGTGCGGGACATGGATGCAGAAGGTGCTGCCGGTCCCCTCGGTCACGACGGTGACCGCGGGAACGAACTCGCGCCACGGCCGCTCGTCGACCTCGCGAATCGACTCCTCGACCGTCTCGGGTGAATCCGCGGCGACGTCGAGCGCGGCGAGCACGGCGATCAGCGTCTCCGGGCTCACGTCGTGCGTCTCCTCGTCCCAGCCCACATAGCTGGTGGCCACACCGTGACGATGCGCCAGTTCGGTCAACCTCTCGGGGTTCACGTCAGCCACGGAGTCATCGTCTCAGGATTCAGCCGGGTCTGCTCCCTGTGCGGGAGGACCGAAGAGAACACCCGGATTCAGCAACCCCTGCGGGTCGAAGGCCGCCTTGACCGCGCGCATCGTGTCGAGGTCGACGTCGGACCGGCCGAGGTGCGTCCAGGCCGTCTTGGCACGGCCGATGCCGTGTTCGGCGCTGATCGACCCGCCGTTGGCCGCGACGATCCCGTACACCCGGTCGGTGACCGCACCGGCGTGCTCCTCGGGGACATCCAGCAGGTTCACATGGACGTTGCCGTCGCCCACGTGTCCGAAAAGAATCGGGCGACAGGGGAAGTCACTCAACTCGCCGACTTCGGCCAGTTCGGCGAATGCCTCCGGCAGCGCGCGGATGGGCACCGAGATGTCGAGTTTGACCACCGGCGTCCGACTCGACCGTGCGATGGTCTCGGTGTGGCTCTCGCGCGCGCCCCAGAGCGCGCGGGCGGGCGCGGGCTCGAGCACGGCGTCGACGAGTCCGTCGGTGACGCCGAGCAGTTCGGCCATCGTCGACTCGATGTCACCGACCCCGGACACCTCGATGAGGACGTAGAAGGGCCCCGGCGTCGCGGTCGGCCGACGCTGTCCGTGTTCGTGGACGAGTTCGATGCCGGCCTCGGTCATCAGCTCGGCGGCCTCGACGGTGAGACCGCGTGAGGACGCCGCCCCGATCAGTCCGATGGCGTTCTCGACGTGCTGGACAGCGGCGACCGCGACGGTCGCGGCCGACGGCGGTACGACGAGTTCGAACAACACGCGGGTGATGACCGCCAGGGTGCCCTCGCTGCCGGCCAGGAGTGCCGGAAGGTCGTATCCCACATTGTCTTTGACCAGGGAGGTCCACCGCCGCAGTATGCGACCGTCGGCGAGGACCGCCTCGATCCCGAGTACCTGCGAACGTGCGTTGCCGCGGCGGATCATCCGGATGCCACCGGCATTTGTCGAGACGACTCCCCCGGCGGTGGCCGACTCCCGCGAGGCGAGGTCGACGGGAAACGCGAGCCCCACCTTGCCGGCGTGCGTGTCGATGGCGTCGACGGTCGCACCGGCCTGCGCGCCGACGCAGCGGCCGACCGTGTCGACCTCGTCGATGTCGGTCATCCTGGCCGTCGACAGCACGATCACCGGCGCTCCGGTGTCGTCGCGCGCCGGTGGCACCGACCCGCCCACCAGCCCGGTGTTCCCGCCCTGCACGCAGATTCGGGCGCCGACGGAGGCGCATTCGCCGACCACCCGGGAGACCTCCTCGGTGGTGCGCGGCCGCACCACCGCATCCGCCTCACCCCGGTATCGGCCGGTCCAGTCCACGAGGAAACCCTCGATGGTGTCGGGGTCGGTGAGGACGTTGCCCTCGCCGACCGCGTCCCGCAGTTGCGTCAGCAGGGCGTCCGCACGCGCGGGCATGGCGTCAGACCTGTGCGACCGCGTCGGTGATCGGGGTGTCCCCGTCGTTGAACTCGATGACCTTGCGCACGGTCGCGGGTTCGGCGAGAACGGCTGCGGCGACCGCGGCGACGTTGTCGCGGCTTACCTCGTCACCACCGCCGCGGGTCCCGCCGACGTCGATTCTCCCCGTTCCGGGCTCGTCGGTGAGCCGGCTGGGGCCCAGGATCGTCCAGTCGAGGTCTCCGGACTTCAGGTAGGTGTCGGCGGCCGCCTTGGCCTCGGCGTACGCGTGGAACGAATTGTCCTCGGGAACCCCGTGATCCGGACCGGCACCGAAGTAGGAGACCATCACGTACCGGTTGATCCCGACCTTCGCCGCGGCATCCATTGAACGGATCGCGGCGTCGCGATCGACGGCATACGTCCGCGCCGGGTCGCCACCGCCGGCACCCGCCGACCAGACGACGGCGTCGTGCTCGGAGATCGCCGTGGCGATCCCGGTGGTGTCGAGGGTCTCCACGTCGGCCACGACGGGGACCGCACCGGTGTCGGCGACGTCTTGTGCGTGTTCGGGATTGCGGATGATCGAGGTCACCTGATCGCCTCGGTCGGTCAAGATCTTCGCCAGGCGCAGCGCGATCTTGCCGTGTCCACCGATGATGGCCACTCGGGTCACTGGTTGCTCACTTTCGAAGTCGAGGAACGCACGTACAACTCCCAACGTACGCACCGGCGAACGGCACCGCCCCGGTCCGACGCGGGGTGCGTCGGGTTCCGGGGCGGGGTTCGGGGGTGCTGCGATCAGACGCGAGTCCGGCCGCGCCCGGTCACGAGCTTGACCAGGAACAGCAGGATGCACGCGCCGGCCAGGCAGGTGATGAAGCTGAAGATCCATCCGGCGCCTTCGACATCGACGCCGAACAGTTTCAGGATGAAGCCTCCGAGGAGGCCGCCGATGACTCCGACCACGATGTTGAGGATGATGCCCTGCTGCGCATCGGTCTTCATGATCTTGCTGGCGATCCAGCCGGCCAGGCCACCGATGATGATCCACGCAATGATGCCAATTCCCAGCATGTCTTCCTCCTAGGTCTTTGTTGATCCTGCGTGTGTAAATCGTCCGAATCGTCCAGATCGTTCGATTGCTACAACACGGAACGTACCCAGGGCGCACACGTTTCAAACCTGACCGGTTGATCCGTATGCACATCGAGACCCTCGGACACCTCATGCCGAGACCTTCGTCGGCAGCGAAGGGCCCGGTCCCGGGAGAGCCGCGAGGTCAGGGGCAGGTCACCTTGATCTCATACGGCTTGGTGACCCTCTGGGTCGGGTTGGCGAGATCGATACCGGTGGCCTCCCCGGTGATCGTGTAGGTCTTACCGTCCTTGGTGACCTCGGCCTTGCCGTCGCCCCCTCCCATCTGGAATCCCAGCGTGACACCATCCACGGACCCGAGGCCGACCGATTCCACCTCCGGCGAATCGCCCGATGTCAGCACCACACCGACGCCGGATGTCCCCGAGCCGGAACCGATACCGATGGTCACCTTGCCGCCGGCGTCGGTGCAGCCGACCGAATTGTCCGCCAGGTCCACCTCCTTGCCGTCGACGGTCACCGATGCCTCACCGTCGGCACTCCCGGATCCCGAGTCGTCCGATCCGCACGCGGTGACGGCCACGGCCAGCGCCGCCGCGCCGAGGATTGAAGCGATGTGCGCCTTGTTCATCATGGGAACTCCTGGGCAGTCGTGAACGCCGCCGGGTGGCGGACTGAGAAGAATCTAGCCCTTGAGCTGGGGGTTGGCACGCAAATGTCCGTATTCTCGGGTCCTTTGGCACACGGCGAGACCACCTCAGCCGATCGGCATCAGTTTCGCCTCGGCCTCGACCATGACCGCGCGAGTCAGATCGCGAAACTGTTCGTAGTGCCCGTGATATCCGTATTTCGCGTGCAGGCTCGACCACCGGGTGTGGTCGGCGGCCGCGCCGATCGCGTTGGCCTCATGGAGGTAGGCCGGCAGGATATTCTGGATCGTCGGATCGCGACGGAGGCGATGGACGGTGTCCCGGTGCAGCGACGACGACGCACGGTACTTCGTGATGACGACACCCAATTCGACTATGGTGCGGCCGATCTCGGCACCGAATTCCACGACCTGCCGCTGAATGTGCGGAATCGCATAGGTGGACAACACATCCGGGATCGTCGGAATGAGATAGCCGCCCGCCAGGAACAATCCGTTGAGGCTGAACGGACCGACGTTCGGCGGACAGTCGATCAACACATAGTCGTACCGGGACATGATCGGGGCCAACGCTCCCCGCAGCACCTCGACCGCCGCGAGATGGTCGTCGGCGGCCACACGACGCGCACTCATCTCCTCCTGCAGGTCGATCAGGTCGAGCGACGACGGGAGGAGATCGATCCCGGTAAGCCCGTCGACCGAGGAGACATCGCGTTGAACTGTGCTCTCGAGATCGAAGCGCCGGGTGCCGTCGAGGACGTCGGCGAACAGGGTCGCGACGGTGTGTCCGCGGACATTGCAGGCCTCCCAGCCCTTCTCCCCGATCATCATCGTCGTGAGATTGGTCTGGGCGTCGAGGTCGACGAGGAGCACCTTCTTGCCGAAGACGCCGGCGAGGAAATCGGCGAGACCGGCCGCGAGCGTGGTCTTCCCGACCCCGCCCTTGAGGCTGATGGTCGCGATCACCGTCGGCATGGGATCCCCGGTCTGGTCGGCGGCCTGCGTCGCGAATCAGACTAACCGGGTCGCACTCCCGCCGCAGCGACTCTCTGCCGGCCTCGCCCGCTCCTCTCAGCCGGCCTTGCCGAGGGCCTCGACCCGCTTGTCGTGGTGGGCGAAGGTGGGACCGCGCCCGCCGTCCTGCTCGGCGGCCGGCTTGGTGAAGGCGTCGTGCATGACGGCCCAGCAGGTGTCGCCGTTGGCGCGACGCTTGTCCGCCCGCTTCCAATAGCCGGGGATGCGCCGGTCCAGATTCGCGAGCTTCGCCTGCGCGGTGATGAGTTTCGGTGCGATGCGTCCGATCCGGGTCGGCTCGGGGTGCCCGTGATGCGCTTCCCGAGGAACGTGCCGCCGATGAAGAAATACAGGCCGTGCAGCGTCTGATGGATCGCCGACTTCACCTGTGCGTCGATCAGCGGAACCCGCACCTTGTCCATGAGGGTGTTGAGCATCATCTCGGAGACCTCGTTGAGTGCCTCGGAGAACTCCGACGGCGGCTCCATCACCGCATAGCCGTAGTCCAGTAGCTCCACCGCCTCGCCGAACGTGCGCGGGATCATCGCCTCACGGATGCCCATGATGTGACCGATGTACGACCAGAAGATGTTGAGATCCTCGAGGTCCCGGTAGTCGTAGTGGCGACCGTAGTTGATGTCGTACATCAGGTTGGCGACCCCGAACGACGGTATGCCGCCGGACATCTCGGCGTTCGAGATCGGCCCGCCGTGCTGGGCGACCCACTCCTCGCCCCATTTCCTACGCAGCATGACACGAGCCTGTGCGTGCATCAGCCGCACCCGGACGGCGTTCTTGAACGCCGTACCGAAACGATCCAGCGCGCCGGGAGCCGGCAGGTGCAACCAGAACTCGGCGGACTCCAGCGACCGGTTGATCATGTTGCGCTGCATGCGCCCCATGGTCCCGACCGCATCCCCCACCGAACCGCCCTGCACGGTGGCCAGGGTGTTGAGGAAGATCAGCGACGCCTTGCCTGCCGGGCTCACCTCGTTGGCGACGATCGCGCCACGGTCGACGCGCTCCCTGGTGATCCAGGCCGGCGGATTGTCGATGTGCTCGAAGAGCGCGACGAGTTCATCCGGCGGATTGTCGATGGCGTCCAGACCGTTGTCGAGGGCGTTCTCGAACATCTGCCGGCCGGTTCGCGGCGGCAGCCTGCGGAACATCTGACGGTCCGAGGTCGGGCAACATAGTTATCTTGGTTACCCAACTCACCGACTGCCGCAGCGGTTTCATATACAAACCGGCAACTCGAGGTGAGCCGACGACCCGACACCCACCAGAAGAGCAACTTTCGGACGGGATCGGCGGCCGCGACCCGCGCTTGGTGTCCGGAAGCGGCGATTCTCGCGGATTCGCATCGACCCCGATCTGCCGACATTGTCGAAATCTGTAAGAATGACGTCGCCGAACATCCACGCCGAGACCGCGCGGACACCATCGGCACATTTCGGGAAAAACGAGGAAATACCCGTCGATTCACGTTCCCGTCGTTTCACGTAGTACCCACATCTCACCGACCGCGGCCACACGACTTCCGCGAGGGAAGGACCGTCATGACCACTCGACCCATGACCACTCGTCTCCGAAAGCTCTCCGCCGGAATGGGATTCGCCGCGGTAGCAACGCTCGCCACCGCACTCGCACCGACCGCGTCGGCAGCCCCGGCCGATGTCATCGTCTCGCCCTCGGTGGCCGGCAACGCGATCACCCTCAAGGTCTCCAACAATGCGGGAAAGCGCATCGGCTGCGAGATCTTCGGCGTGAAGGCCGATACCTCCCCCACCGCATCGGGCGTGGTTTTCGGTTATCAGACCCCGGAACAACTCGGCGCCCTGATCTCGCCCGGCACGTCGAAGAATGTGCCGATGCGGGTCACCGCGGGCACCCCGCCGAAGCCCACGGGATCCACGACGATCCCCGACGGGACCTACGACATCTACTGGGGGTGCGCCACCATCACCCTGCCGCCGGGCACCGCCCGGGAGCAGTTCTGGGGCACCAACCCGCCGCTGACGAACATGACCCCGACGGCGGGTGCGCCGATCCGCGTGAGCGTGCCGGGCGCTGGGCCAACCGCGCCGGAACCCGAGCCCGAGACACCGGCGAGGCCGACCGTCCCGGGCTTCCCGGACATCGAGATCCCCGAGCAGATCTGCGCCCCGTGGGCCTGCTACCCGGTGCCGCTTCCCTGAGCCTTCACCGAGGCCGGGTCACAGCGGCGTCGGGTGATTGTCCTTCGACTTCGAGCGGAACAGCATGTACCCGCCGTAGAGGGCCAGTCCGATGAGTGCGATCCAGAACAACCCCTTGAGGAGCGGGCCGATCACCGCGAGCGCGATGAGGACGACCGCGATGACCCCGAGGACCTTCCAGAACGTCATTCCTGAATTCGTTGATGTGCTCATGCCCCGAGTCTCCGCCGCCGGAACGCGAAAATCGACAGGTCAGCCGGTATATGGGGCGAAGTTCAGGGACATCCCTGAGGTCGGAGCCTAGCGCTGGAACCAGGCCTCCGGGTCACCGCTCAGCGCCTTGGAGATCCGCAGGCGCGAGGTGTCGGTGAGATCGTCGGGCAGCGCGTCGGGCGCGAACCATGCGACGTCGGAGTTCTCGTCGTCGGCGGCCCGCGGTTCGCCGTCGAGATGGCGTGCGAGGAAGCAGACGTCGAGATAACGCGACTGGTCGCCATTCGGGTAGGTGATCAGCGGCGTCACGTCGATGCTGGTCAGGCGGATGATCTCGGCGGTCACCGCGGTCTCCTCGGCCACCTCCCGCAACGCCGCACGCGCCGGTTCCTCACCGGGTTCCAGAACCCCGGACACCACCGCCCACTGTCCGTTGTCGACGCGGCGGGTGAGCAGCAACCGGCCGTCGGCGTCGAGGACGACCACACTGACGCCGGACAGCCAGAGTTCGCGATGACCGACCTGCGCGCGCAGGTCACGAATGAAGTCGGGGATGGGCATCCCCACATCCTGCCCGCCCACGCATCGGCGCGCGTCTCGGCGGCGCGCACAATGTGACTCATGAAGATCTCTCGACGAGCCGAAGGGATCGCCCCGTTCTACGCGATGGAGTTCGCGCGGAACGCGGCCGAGCTGGAAGCGCAGGGCCACCACGTGGTCAAGCTCAACATCGGCGAACCCGACTTCGGACCGCCGCCGGCGGTTCTCGCGGCGGCTCGTGAGGTCAGCGACGGTAGGCCGCTCGCGTACACCGGCGCCCTCGGGCTGCCCGAGCTGCGGATCGCGATCGCGGACTTCTACGGTCGCCACTTCGGCGCGGACGTCGACCCTCGACGGGTCGCGGTCACCTCCGGCGCGTCCGCCGCACTGCTCATGTCGTGCGCCGCGCTCATCGATCCGGGCGACGAGGTCCTCATCGGAGATCCCTCCTACCCGTGCAACCGCCAGTTCGCGCATGCCTTCGGCGCGCAGGTCGGTCTGATCGAGACCACCGCGGCGTCGCGGTTCCAGCTGACCACCGACGATGTCGAGCGGGCGTGGACCGACACCACGCGCGGCGTCATCGTCGCCACCCCGTCGAATCCCACCGGCACCTCGATGCCCTACGACGAGCTGCTCGCGATGACCGATCTCGTCGCCGCCCGGGGCGGCTGGTCGATCGTCGACGAGATCTACCTCGGGCTCTCCGACCCGGGGCCGGATGGGCGTGCGCCGCGCAGCATCCTGGCGACCGACACCCCGGGGACGGCCGAGACCGTCGTGATCAACAGCTTCTCCAAGTACTTCGGCATGACCGGCTGGCGCCTGGGCTGGTGCATCGTGCCCGACGAGCTGGTCGGCGTCATCGAACGGCTCGCGCAGAACTTCTACGTCTGCCCACCCACCCCGTCCCAGTACGCCGCACTGGCCTGCTTCACCCCCGAGTCCCTGGCCGTCGCCGAGGACAACCGGCGGGAGTTCGCACGGCGCCGGCACCTCGTCATCGAGGGCCTCGCCCGCATCGGACTCGAGGTGCCGGTGGTCCCCGACGGCGCGTTCTACGTCTACATCGACGTGAGTTCCACCGGGATGAGCGCGGCCGAGTTCTGCGACCGTGCCCTGCGCGAGGCGCACGTCGCCCTGACACCGGGTAAGGACTTCGGGCCGGCCGGGGCCGACCGGTTCGTCCGGCTCTCCTACGCGGCCTCGACCGAGGACCTCGCCCTGGCCGTCGATCGTCTCGGCACGTTCGTAGGCGTGCGTCCCTGAGCCGGCACCGGCGATCACGGTCCGCGGGTGGGCGGAATCGCCGTCGGGAACGGCCACCGGCGACTAGGATGATCCGCAGCCCATGGCTCGTCGTGGATCGGATTCGTGGTGAAGAAGGTTCTGAAGTCCCTGTCCGAAGACGAGTACAAGCTTGTGCGGAAGACGAAGAAGTCCGCGATGGCGGGACTCGACGAGGACCATCTGATCGACCTCCATTCCCGTATCCGGCGCGCCCGGAACAAGTCGGTGACGCAGTACCGGCGCGCCGGCGCGAAGAAGGTCAAGGCCAAAGGCGGTCGCGGTGCCGCGAAAGCGGCGAACGTCCACAACGCGGCCCGGGCGGAAGTCTTCGAGAAGTCGCTGAGCCGGGTCAGCGCGCGCCTGGCCACCGTGTCCCGGGAAGCCGCCCGGGAGCTGAGGGCGGAACGACTGGATCGCGCCCGGACCTCCTCTCCGGCAACGGAAATCGACCCCGACGCCGAGGGGAAGGTCTCGTCTGCCGGACGACCGCGGATCGACACGACGCGAGAATCACCGGGACGCAAGAAGTACGAGGCGTCGACAATCGCGGCCGGTGCGCGGCGGCAGACGAAGAAGGATCGTAGGCACAGCTCCTGATCGGTCCGGCGAACGCCGCACGCAACGACTTCCGGATTCACTCCCCAGTTTTCTGGGATACGACCCGTCCAGAATGCTGGTCACGGGATTTCCGGTGTTCGAGGGATGGCGGGAACAAGAGGCGCTCAGCGAATCTGAGTGCCATGAACACACCGATACGTCCGGTTGTTCGAAATCCCGACCCACCGAAGGAAACCACCGTGTCCATCACCTCCGAACCCATCGACTTCACCGACTTCGACACCCTCACGACGACGGTCGCCGGCCCCGTCCTGACCCCGGCCGACGACGGTTACACCGCCGAGCTCACCGGCTTCAATCTGGTGGCCGCGCCGGCCGCACAGGTCGTCGTCGGTGCGACCTGTGCCGAAGACGTCGCCGCCGCAGTGCGATACGCACGTTCCAACGGACTGCGCGTCGGCGCCCGGGCCACCGGGCACGGAGCACCGATCGAAGGGCGCGGCACGGTCGTGGTGACCACCTCGCGCATGACCGGCATCGCCGTCGACCCGGTCGCCAAGACCGCCCGCGTCGGTGCCGGCGTCCGCTGGCGCGACCTCGCCGCGGTGACCGCGCCGCACGGTCTGACCGGCATCGTCGGGTCCTCGTCGTCGGTGGGTGTGGTCGGCTATCATCTCGGCGGCGGACTCAGCCCGCTCGGACGCCGATTCGGTTGGGCCGCAGACCATGTCAGGTCGATCGAACTGGTGACGGCGGACGGGATCATCCGCACGGTCGACCCCTCCGCCGGTTCGGACCTGTACTGGGCGATTCTCGGCGGACGCGACGGCTTCGGCATCGTCACCGCCATCGAGTTCGACCTCTTCGAACTCCCCACCGTCTACGGCGGCGGTATCTTCTTCGCCGGCTCGGCCGCGGCCGACGTCCTCCACGCATGGCGCGAATGGGCGCCGACCCTGCCGGAGGAGGCGGGCACCTCGGTCGCGATCCTGCGTCTTCCTCCGGACCCCAACCTGCCCGCCCCGCTGCAGGGCCGGCTCGCCGTGCACGTCCGCTACACCCACACCGGCGACCCGGCAACCGCCGCAGCACTTCTCGCCCCGATGCGTTCGGCAGGCCCGGTCCTGCTCGAGAACATCGACGTGCTGCCGACCGCCGCGCTCGACGCCGTGCACATGGACCCGCCCGGCCCGATGCCGAGTGCCGAGCGCGGCGCTCTCCTCGGCGAGTTCCCGGCGTCGGCCGTCGACGCCCTCCTCGAGGTGGCCGGACCGCAGGTCACCAGCCCCCTGGCCATCGTGGAGGTCCGTCTGATGGGTGGCGCGCTCTCCCAGCCGCAGCGCGTACCCAACGCCGTCGCCGGCCGCCACGGCGCCTACAACCTCATCGCGATCGGCGTGCCCGCAGGCCCTCTCGGTGACCAGGTCGGAGCGCATCTGGCCGCCGTCACCCGCTCGGTTGCACCGTGGTCGACCGGTGCGCTGCTGAACTTCTGCGGACTCGACGCCGCCGGGCGCGCGGAGCTCTGGACTCCCGAGCAGCGGATGCGCCTGGACACGATCCGACGCCGCCATGATCCCTCCGGCGTCCTCCGAGCGGATGATCCCAAGTTTGTGGGATAGACATCGAAGCAGCTCAGGCACATGATTGGCGAATGATCTCGAGCCTGACGACCGAGCGCGTGCGCCGCGACATCGACGTCGTGGCGCACGCGGGTCTCGGTCTCGACGACTTCTTCGCCGAGACAGTGGAGTCGCTGCGGCGTGCGGTACCCCTCGACGCCGCCTGTATCGGCACCTTCGATCCCAACACGGTGATGCTGACCTCCGCCCGCAAGTACGGAGATCTGCTCGGCCAGGATCACAAGGACCCCGAATGGGGCCTCCTCGAGTACGGCCGGGTCGAACCGTCCAGCTACCGGGAGCTGGTGGCGCGCAGATGCGACGCCGTCGGACTCAACCTGCTGACCCGCGGACGAGCACAGCACTCGGAACGCATGACACAGTTGATGATTCCGGAGTACTGCTTCCACGATGAGGCGCGACTCGTGCTCCGCGACGGCGACCGGGTGTGGGCCGGGATCGCGATGTTCCGCAGCGGAGCGGGATGCCGCCCGTTCACCGAGGACGAGATCGAGTTCCTCGGTTCGCTGTCCCAGACGCTGGCCCACGGGGTGCGCATCGGACTGCTCAGCACTGTCGTCGCCGAGAAGCGCCCCTCCATCAACTGCGGACCGGCCGTCCTGATCATCGACCGCAACAACGACATCGTGCAGATGAGCGCCGGCAGCCAGGAACGCATCGACGACCTCGCGGCCGGACCGAACAGCGCGGCGGCGGCGAACCCCATCTACGGCCTCATCGGCGCCGCCCGACGCTACGGCGCCGGCGAGACACAGGTGCCCCCGCGTCTGCGGGTGCGCGGCAGGTCCGGAATGTGGCTGGTCATCAACGCATCTCCGCTCTCGTCCGCCGACGGCCGCCCGGGCGAGGTGGTCATCACGATCGAGGAGGCGCGTCCACCGGAGATCATCCCCTTGGTCGTCGAGGCCTTCGGGCTCACCGTCCGCGAGCGTGACGTGACCCAGATGGTGTTGCAGAACGTCGCGACCAAGGACATCGCCGCCGCCCTGCACGTGTCGGCATACACGGTGCAGGATCACCTGAAGTCGATCTTCGACAAGGCCGGCGTCCGCAGCCGCCGGGAGCTCATCGCCCGGGTGTACTTCGACCAGTACGCGCAGCGTCTCAACGAGCCGCTGACACCGTCCGGGACCTACTCACCGGCCGGATAACAACCCGTCACCAGCACATTCTCCTGAGGGTCCGCGCGGCGGGCCCTCTTTTTCGTCGCCCACAACCGGACAAATTGGTCACCCGTCTCACAGTGAGACGTTTGTTACCTGGATCACAGGGTTGTATCGAAGTCGCTCCAGTCCATGCGGGCCGGCACACCCGTCGGCTCCCTCTAAGAGGAGGCGCACTTTGAGCAGGCAGAGCTTGACGAAAGCCCATGCGAAGATCACCGAGTTGTCCTGGGAGCCCACCTTCGCCACCCCGGCCACTCGATTCGGAACCGACTACACCTTCGAGAAAGCCCCCAAGAAGGACCCGCTGAAGCAGATCATGCGGTCGTACTTCCCGATGGAGGAGGAGAAGGACAACCGCGTGTACGGCGCCATGGACGGCGCCATCCGCGGCAACATGTTCCGCCAGGTCCAGGAACGCTGGCTGGAATGGCAGAAGCTGTTCCTGTCGATCATCCCGTTCCCCGAGATCTCGGCGGCCCGCGCGATGCCGATGGCCATCGACGCGGTGCCCAACCCCGAGATCCACAACGGGCTGGCGGTACAGATGATCGACGAGGTTCGTCATTCGACGATCCAGATGAACCTCAAGAAGCTGTACATGAACAACTACATCGATCCGGCCGGCTTCGACATCACCGAGAAGGCCTTCGCCAACAACTACGCCGGCACCATCGGCCGCCAGTTCGGTGAGGGGTTCATCACCGGTGACGCCATCACCGCGGCCAACATCTACCTCACCGTGGTCGCCGAGACCGCCTTCACCAACACCCTGTTCGTCGCCATGCCCGACGAAGCGGCCGCCAACGGCGACTACCTGCTCCCCACCGTCTTCCACTCTGTGCAGTCCGACGAGTCGCGCCACATCTCCAACGGCTACTCCATCCTGCTGATGGCCCTCGCCGACGAGCGCAATCGTCCTCTGCTGGAACGAGATCTGCGGTACGCCTGGTGGAACAACCACTGCGTCGTCGATGCGGCGATCGGCACCTTCATCGAGTACGGCACCAAGGACCGGCGCAAGGACCGGGAGAGCTACGCGGAGATGTGGCGCCGGTGGATCTACGACGACTACTACCGCAGTTACCTTCTGCCGCTGGAGAAGTACGGGCTCACCATCCCGCACGACCTGGTCGAGGAAGCCTGGAACCGGATCACCAACAAGCACTACGTCCACGAGGTCGCGCGGTTCTTCGCCACCGGCTGGCCGGTCAACTACTGGCGCATCGATGCCATGACCGACAAGGACTTCGAGTGGTTCGAGGAGAAGTACCCCGGCTGGTACAACAAGTTCGGCAAGTGGTGGGAGAACTACAACCGGCTCGCCTACCCGGGACGCAACAAGCCGATCGCCTTCGAGGACGTCGACTACGAGTACCCGCACCGCTGCTGGACCTGTATGGTGCCGTGCCTCGTCCGTGAGGACATGGTCGTGGACAAGGTCGACGATCAGTGGCGCACCTACTGCTCGGAGACCTGTCACTGGACCGACGCGGTCGCCTTCCGCGATCACTACGACGGCCGGGAGACCCCGAACATGGGACGGCTCACCGGGTTCCGCGAATGGGAGACCCTGCATCACGGCAAGGATCTCGCCGACATCATCAAGGATCTGGGCTACGTCCGCGACGACGGCAAGACCCTCATCCCGCAGCCGCACCTCAACCTGGACCCGAAGAAGATGTGGACGCTCGACGATGTCCGCGGCAACGTCTTCAACAGTCCCAACGTGCTGCTCAACGAGATGTCCGACGAGGAGCGGGATGCGCACATCGCGGCGTATCGCGCCAATCCCAATGGGGCCGTGCCGGCCTGACGCTCGCTCCTCAGGGAGCAGACAGGCGGGGGCGCACCCCCCCTGGCGCCCCCGCCTTCCCGCCTCCCCTCCGCACCCGTCCGAAGGAGTTTCCGTGGCCGACACACATCGCATCAACTTCGCCCCCGTCGACATCGAGATGGAGGTCACCGAGGACGAGTCGATCCTCGACGCCGCGTTCCGGCAGGGCATCCACCTCATGCACGGGTGTCGCGAGGGCCGGTGTTCGGCCTGCAAGTCGTACATGCTCGACGGGGACGTCCAGATGGACGACTACTCCACCTTCGCCTGCAACGAGGCGGAGGAGGCCGAGGGCTATGTGCTGCTGTGCCGGTCCTACGCCTACAGCGACTGCGAGATCGAACTCCTCAACTTCGACGAGGACCAATTGCTCGGCGGCGCACCGATTCAGGATGTCCGCACCAGGATCAGCGCGATCGAGCCGGTGACCAAGGACATCGTGTCACTGCGTCTCGACGTGGTCGAGCCGGAGACCTTCGAGTTCAAACCCGGTCAGTACGTGGACCTCTCGGTCCCCGGTACCGACGAGAAGCGTTCCTTCTCCATCGCGACCACCCAGGCCACTCCGGACAAGCTGGAGTTCCTGATCAAGAAGTATCCGAACGGCCTCTTCGCCGGCCTCCTGGAGGAGGGCCTCTCCCCCGGCGACGAGATCATGATCAACGGGCCGTACGGGTCGTGCACCCTGCGCAACGGCCATGTGCTGCCGGTCGTCTGCATCGGCGGCGGGGCCGGTATGGCCCCGCTCCTCTCTCTGCTGCGCCACATCAGCGAGACCGGTCTGAACAGGCCGGTGCGCTTCTACTACGGCGCCCGGACCGCGGCGGATCTGTTCTACCTCGAAGAGATCGCCGCACTCGGCGAGAAGATCGCCGACTTCAGATTCGTCGCCTGCCTGTCGGAGTCGGCCGACGGCGCCCCGGACGGCGTCGAGGTCGCCGAGGGAAACGTCACCGACATCGTCAACTCTCGCGAATTCGACCTCGCCCGAACGGAGGTGTATTTCTGCGGCCCCCCGCCCATGGTCGATGCGGCTCTCGCTCTCGCCGACCAGCATTCGGTCCCCCGGGACCAGACCTTCTACGACAAGTTCACCAGCCCGGCTTTCGACTAGACGTCGCCGAACGAGGAGGAACGACAGGTATGTCCGCACCCACCGCGCCGAAATCACCACAGCGCGAACGCAGTTTCCCGAGCATCGAATTCACCGACGCCGAGGCCGGCGCCAAGGAATTCCCGAGCAGCAAGAGCCGCAAGTACAACTACTATCAGCCGGCCAAAAAGCGGGCGACGGTCTACGAGGACGTCACCGTCGACGTGCAGCCCGACCCGGAACGTTACCTGACCCAGGGCTGGATCTACGGCTTCGGCAGCGGTCCCGGCGGTTATCCGCAGGAGTGGACGGCGGCGAAGTCCGGCAACTGGCACGCCTTCCTCGATCCCAACGAGGAGTGGGAACAGACCATCTTCCGCAACAACTCGGCGGTGGTCCACCAGGTCGATCTGTGTCTGCAGAATGCCAAGCGGGCCCGCGTGTACGACGGCTGGAATCCCTCGTGGCTCAAATTCATCGAGCGCAACCTCGGCGCCTGGATGCATGCCGAGAGCGGCATGGGCCTGCACGTGTTCACCTCGATCCAGCGGTCGGCTCCGACCAACATGATCAACAACGCGGTCGCGGTCAGTGCCGCGCACAAGCTGCGGTTCGCCCAGGACCTCGCGTTGTTCAACCTCGATCTCGCCGAGGCAGAGGAAGCCTTCGACGGATCGGCGCACAAGGAGGTCTGGCAGTCGGCGCCGGAATGGCAGCCGACCCGCGAGGCCGTCGAGCGGTTGACCGCGATCGGCGACTGGGCGAAGTTGCTGTTCTGCACCAACATCGTCTTCGAGCAGCTCGTCGGGTCGCTGTTCCGGACCGAGCTGATCATGCAGGTCGCGGCGCGCAACGGCGATTACATCACCCCGACGATCGTCGGCACCGGTGAGTACGACTACGACCGCGACCTGAACTACACCCGGGCCCTGTTCCTGATGCTCTCCCGCGACGAACAGTACGGCGCACAGAATCGCGCACTGTTCGGCGAGTGGCTCTCGGAGTGGGTGCCGCGCTGCCTCGACGCGGCGCGTGGACTGCAGCCGATCTGGTCGCAGCCGGCGGACAAGTCGGTCACCTTCGCCACGAGTCTCGAGGCGGCGACCGAGAAGTTCCGCGACGTCCTCCAAGCCATCGAAGTCGACATCCCCGAGGAGCTGAACCAGTGAGCACCATGCAATTCGGCGCACAGACCGAGTTCTCCAACATGTGCGGCGTCACCCTGATGAACACCCCCGTCGGCCGCGTGGTCGCCGACGTCATGGGCGCCAAGGAGGGCGTCGAACTCACCGAGTACCCGTCGATGATCCGCGTCGACGGCGTCAACCGGCTCGAGTTCGACTACGACGAACTCACCGACGCCCTGGGCCAGGAGTTCGACGGCTCGGTCTTCGAGGAGATCAGCTCCACCCACTACGGGCGGATGGTGCATCTCGACGACCGGACCTACCTGTTCGCGAGCCCCGAGGACGCCGCCGAGTTCATCGGGTTCGATCTCACCGCCGAGAGCTGAGGCGACCGGGCTGAATCGAGCGCCCCACACGACGACGTCGTGACCGCCGGTGAGCCGAACCCGGCGGTCACGACGTAACCACCATCAACCATCCATCCCCGCCACGGTTTTCATCTCTTCCCCGCCAACCAGCCCATCAGACCAAGGGAGTCATCGATGTACGAGAAGAATGGCGACAAGTACTTCATCGTCGACGCGCACGTCCACCTCTGGGACGGCCGTGAATCCAACCAGCGCAACATCCACGGCAAGCAGTTCATCGATTGTTTCTACGACTATCACCGCAATCTCAGCCCGGAAGAAGAGGTCTGGGACTACGACACGTACACCTACTACGGCCCCGACCGGCTCATGCGCGACCTGTTCGAGCAGGGACCGGCCGACCACGCGATCTTCCAGGCGACGATCCTGAAGGACTTCTATGTCAACGGCTTCGCCCAGGTCGACGACTCGCTGAAGCTGTGCGAGGACAACCCGAAGCTGCTCACCTACAACCACGCCTACGATCCGCGTCACGGCGAATCCGGCCTGGAGCAGCTCCGCAAGGACGCCGACAACATGAACCTCAAGGGCGTGAAGCTCTACACCGCCGAATGGTTCGGCGACTCACGGGGATACAAGCTCGACGATGCCTGGTCCCGCCGCTATCTCGAGGAGTGCATCAAGCTCGGCATCAAGAACATCCATGTCCACAAGGGGCCCACCATCCGGCCCCTCGACCGGGATGCCTTCGACGTGGCCGACGTCGACACGGTGGCCACCGACTACACCGACCTGAACTTCATCATCGAGCACGTCGGCCTGCCGCGGCTCGAGGATTTCTGCTGGATCGCCACGCAGGAGTCCAACGTGTTCGGCGGTCTGGCCGTGGCCATCCCGTTCATCCACACGCGACCCCGCTACTTCGCGCAGATCATCGGCGAACTCCTCTACTGGATCGGCGAGGACAAGATCCTCTTCGCCAGCGACTACGCGCTGTGGACGCCGCAGTGGCTCGTGGAGCGCTTCGTCGACTTCCAGATCCCGGAGGACATGACCGAATACGCCCCGATCACCGTCGAACAGAAGAAGAAGATCCTCGGCCTCAACGCGGCCGCCCTGTACCCGCACATCGAGGTGCCCGAGGAACTGAAGCTCCCGACCAGCGCGGCCGACCCGGAAGCCGAGGTGGCCGCCGGCGCGAAGGATGCGGTGACGGCATGACCGCCGTCGCACCCCACCCCGGATACGCCACCGGGGCGGCAACCGACCTCGAGCACGACGTCCTCACCGCACTCGGCACCGTCCTCGATCCCGAACTCGACCAGCCGATCACCGAGCTGAAGTTCGTGCGGTCGATCATGATCGACCAGACGGGCGTGACGGTGCACCTCCGGCTCCCGACGTCGTTCTGCTCGCCCAACTTCGCCTACCTGATGGGGTCGGATGCCCTCGACGCGCTCGAGGACATCAACGGCATCGGCCAGGTCCGGGTGCTGCTCGACGATCACCACGACAGCGACAAGATCAACGGCGGCCTCGACGCCCGGGCCGGGTACATCGGCACCTTCGGCGTCGAAGCCCTCGACAGCCTCGACGAACTGCGCCTGACGTTCCGGCGCAAGGCGCACACGGCTGCGATGGAACGCTGCGTGGCCGCCGAGATCGCCGCGGGTCGGATCACGGTGGCCGAGGTGGATCGCCTGGCGCTGCGCGATCTGCCACGCGGACATCACAAGGCAGCGCTCCTCCGGCGGCGAATGGAGTTGGGCCTCAGCATCTGTCCCAACAGTCTCGTCGTCGTCGACGAGGAGGGGCATGTGCTGCCGGCCGAGCAGGTCCCGATGCGGCTGAGATTCGCCCGCTCCGTGCGTATCTCGATGGAGGGCAACAGCCACTTCTGTCGGGGTCTGCTCGCCACCCGCTACGCCGACGACGGCGAATGCGACGGGGCCAGCGGCCCGGTCATCACCAACCTCCGCGAAACCCCTCGCGCACACCCCCGAAGCGAACAGGAGTAAGCCATGCGCGCAGTCCAGGTCGTCGGCTATCACGACAAACTGCAACTCAACGACGTCCCGGCTCCCGAGATCACCGGACCCCACGACGTCATCGTGCGGATCGGCGGTGCCGGCGTGTGCCGCACCGACCTGCACATCCTCGAGGGCCAGTGGGAGGCGAAGAGCGGTGTCGCCCTTCCCTACACGATCGGCCACGAGAACGCCGGCTGGGTCGAGGCCGTCGGTGACGCCGTCACCAACGTCGCCGTCGGCGACAAGGTGATCCTGCACCCCTTGATCACCTGCGGACTCTGCCGGGCCTGCCGGTTCGGTGACGACGTCCACTGCGAGAACAGCAAGTTCCCGGGTATCGACACCGACGGCGGCTATGCGGAGTTCCTCAAGACCACCGCCCGCAGCGTCGTGAAGATCGACGATTCCCTCGAACCCGCCGACGTGGCCGCACTCGCCGACGCCGGCCTGACCGCCTATCACGCGGCCGCCAAGGTCGCGCGGATGACGCGTCCCGGCGACACCTGCGTGGTCATCGGCGCAGGAGGTCTGGGACACATCGGAATCCAGGTGCTGTCCGCGATCTCCGCGCTGCGGATCGTCGTCGTCGACCGGAATCCGGATGCGGTGGAACTCGCCAAGGAGGTGGGCGCCGACATCGGCATCGTCGCCGACGGAACACATGTGCAACAGGTCCTCGACCTGACGGGCGGACACGGCGCCGAGGCCGTGCTCGACTTCGTCGGCGAGGGCGGGGCGACCGCCGAAGGGACCGCGATGCTGCGCCGCGCCGGCAGCTTCTTCGTGGTCGGCTACGGCGAGAACATCGACGTCCCCACCATCGACGTGATCTCCACCGAGATCAACTTCATCGGCAATCTGGTCGGTTCCTACAACGACCTCGGTGAGCTGATGGACCTCGCCGCCCGGGGAAAGGTGAAGCTGCACACCAGCACCTACGCCCTCGCCGATTTCCAGCAGGCACTCGACGATCTCGACGCCGGCCGCGTGCGCGGTCGCGCGATTCTTGTGCCCTGACCCTTCGAGGCTCGTCGCTTCGCTCCTCGCACCTCAGGGAGCGGAGGGACGCACGCCCCGCCGGCTGAGCCGGTACCGAGCGAAGCGAGGCACCACCCCCGCCGGCTGAGCCGGTACCGAGCGAAGCGAGGCACCACCCCCGCCGGCTGAGCCGGTACCGAGCGCAGCGAGGCACCACCCCCGCCGGCTGAGCCGGTACCGAGCGAAGCGAGGCACCGCGTCGAAGCCCCCACGCGAGCCTCAGAGAACAGAAACACACAAACAGATTCCCCGCAGTACCCAGCCGAGAACACCAACGAAAGGCAGGACGACCATGGCCAAGGAGTTGCGCTACAACGCCGAAGCGCGACTGCGGCTCGAGCGAGGAGTGAACGCACTCGCCGACGCGGTCAAGGTGACATTGGGACCGAAGGGCCGCAACGCGGTCCTCGAGAAGCTCACCGGCCCACCGACCATCACCAACGACGGGGTGACCATCGCCCGGGAGATCCAGCTGCGGGACCCGTTCGCGAACATGGGCGCGCAGCTGGTCAAGGAAGTCGCGATGAAGACCAACGGGGTCGTCGGTGACGGCACCACCACCGCAACCGTGTTGGCGCAGGCCATGGTTCGCGAAGGTCTGCGCGCCGTCGAGCAGGGCGCCAACCCGATGCGGGTGCGCCGCGGCATCGAGCGTGCGATCAGCACGGTCGTCGACGCGCTGTCGGATCAGTCCGTCTCGCTCGGCGGCCGCAGCGATCTCGAACGGATCGCCACCCTGGCCGCGAGCGACGACGAGGTCATCGGCTCGGCGATCGCCGCTGCGGTCGAGTACGTCGGCCGCAACGGCGTCATCACCACCGAGGAGAGCGACACCCTCGGCCTGTCGGTCGACGTCGTCGACGGGATCGAGTTCGACCACGGCTACATCTCCGGGTACATGGTCACCAATCCCGAACGGATGGAAGCGGTTCTGGACAATCCGGTGGTGTTGCTGACCAACAAGAAGATCACCTCGGTGCAGGAGATCATGCCGAGTATCGAAGCGGCCAAACGGGCCGACCGTCCGCTCGTCGTGCTCGCCGAGGACGTCGACGGTCCTGCCCTGCAGCTGCTCGTCGGCGGCAACATGCACAAGACGATGCAGTCGGTGGTGGTCCGCGCCCCGGGATTCGGTCATCGCCGCGTCGCCGAACTCGAGGATCTCGCCGTCGCCCTCGGCGGTCACGTGATCGCCAAGGACACCGGTCTCGAACTGTCCGAGGTCTCGCTCGAACACCTCGGTCAGTGCGACCGGGTGACCGTCACCGAGGACTCCACCACGATCGTCGGTGCGCGCGGCGATCAGACCCTCGTCGATGCGCGGGTCGCGCAACTGGAGGCGCAGCACGCGCGGGCACGGATCGACGCCGACCGGGACAGTCTCGAACTCCGGATCGCCCGGCTCACGGGACGGGTGGCCGTCATCCGCGTGGGCGGCGTGACCAGCGTCGAACTCAAGGAGCGCATGCTCCGCGTCGAGGATGCGCTCGCCGCAACGCGCGCCGCGGTCGAGGACGGCATCGTCTCCGGCGGTGGCACCGCGCTGGCCCAGGCGCACCGGGCCCTCGACGGGCTCGGCGACGTGGGTGGTGACGAAGGGGCCGGTATCGACGTCGTCCGCAGGTCGATGGCCGAACCGCTGTTCTGGATCGCCACCAATGCCGGCTTCGACGGCGAGGAGGTGGTCAAGGTCGTCAGCGGGCTGCCCCTCGGACACGGATTCAACGCGATGACGGGCGATTACGGCGACATGTTCGACGAGGGCGTGATCGACCCGGCCAAGGTCACCAAGGCCGCGCTGGAGAGCGCCGCGTCGATCGCGGCGCTGCTGATCACCACCGAGACCGCGGTCGTCGAGGAGGTGTTGACGCACCCGGGTGCGATCGAGGCCCCCGGCTTCGGTGATCTCGCCGAGGGGATGGTGCGGCCCTCCAACATCTACTAGTCAGCCCTCCCCCCAAGACCCCGGCGGGGACGTCGCCGCTGCAGCGGCGACGGGGGCCGGTCGCGATCGGATTCGTTCTCGGCGTGGATCGCGACCGGCCCACTCAAAGCTGTCCGCGTGCCCTGCGACCAGTACGGATTCGGATGAAACGCCTGGTCGTTCGGGCACGTGGGCACTGCTTCTTTCGATAGACTGCCGAGCGATGAGACCTACATCACAGTAGGGAGAGTGGCAGTTCAGGTGAAGCATCAGCCAGCAGCCCAGGCTCGCGTTCCCATCACGCACGTGGCGCGGGCGCGCGAGAAGTTCCTGAGTGACGACGATCTCGGCGACGACCGGCTCGATGGCGCCGTCCGCGACGCGATCTCCACGTCGTGGCGTCGTTCGCGGTCGTTCAAGGTCCAGGCCGACCGGCTGGAGCTGCCGTTCGTACGCGAGCCGAACACCGACAGTCCCCTGATGAGTGCCGCCCGGCCCGTTCTCGATCAGCTCGCCGCCGACCTGTCGTCCGAACCGGTGGGCATCATCCTCACCTCCCCGGACGGTGTGGTGCTCTCCCGCGCCGCCGGCAGCGGCGAACTCCTCGGCCAGCTCGACGCGGTATCGCTCGCGCCGGGTTACAGCTACAGCGAGGAGCACGCCGGCACCAACGGGATCGGAACCGCGCTCGAGACCCGTCAGGCCACCCTCGTCACGGGCGCCGAACACTATGCGGGCTGCCTCAATCTGCTCAGCTGCGCGGGCGTACCGATCCGGAATCCGTTCTCCGGCGGCATCGTCGGCGCGCTCGACCTCACGGGGTGGGTCGAGGAGGGCGGCTCCCTCCTGCTGTCCCTGGCCAAGTCGGCGACCGTGCAGATCGAACAGCAGATGCTCGCCAACGCCAGTGAACGCGAATCACGGCTTCTCTCCGCCTATCTCGCGACCTGCCGGCGCGCACCGCAGATGATGGTGCTCGCGATCGCCGCCGACGTCGTGCTGATGAACCGGCGTCTGCGGCAGAGCATCGACCCGCAGGATCAGGTGTCGATGCTCGAACACGCCGTCGACCAGACCCTCGATGTCGCCGCCGGGCGTCGGGTCAACACGCTGCCCAGCGGACGCTCGGTACGGCTCGCACCGGTCGCCGAGTTCTCCGACGCCGAGGCGGGGATCGCGGTTTTCCATGTGCACCTGATGGATTCGGCCACCGCCGCACCACCGCAACGCCGGCCGTCGAAGGCCTCGGTGCTGCCCGGGATCGTCGGGCGCAGCTCGTCGTGGCGGCAGGCGTGCGAGCGCATCGCCCACCACGTCGGGGCAGGTCAGTGGATCGCGGTGTCGGGCGAGCGGGGTTCCGGCCGCTCGGCGGTCCTGCGCGCGGCGGCAGGCCAGTACCGCCGCGGGACGATCCGCGTGTTCGCCGCCGAGGATTTCCAGGACACCGACACGATCGACAGCTTCGCCGCCGAGATCGACACGGACGGATTCGCGATCATCCTGCGCGACGTCGACGAGTTCGACGACGACATGCTCTTCGACGTCGCCGAGGTGCTGCAGGGACGTGAACATGCCGGCTGGCTCGGGATAACCGTCAGCACCAGCGATGCGACACCCACGCTGGGCGCGACGCTTCTACCGTTCTTCTCGCACACCATCGAGGTTCCACCGCTGCGCCACCGTATCGAGGATCTCCAGGTGCTGGTACCGACCATCCTCCGGCAGTTGACCCGGGGTCGGGAACTCGATGTCGCACCCGACGCCATGCGGCAGCTGAGCAAGTACACCTGGCCGGGGAACGTCGCCGAGCTTCGTCAGGCGTTGCGCGACGTGGTGACGCACCACCGGTCGGGAACGATCGCGGCACAGCATCTTCCGCCCACCTACCGCGCGCAGAGCCGGCACACCCTCACCCGCATCGAAGCACTGGAACGGGACGCCATCGTGCGGAGCCTGGAGGAGAACGGCCAGAACAAGGTCGCGGCAGCCAACGCGCTCGGCATCTCCCGCGCGACGATCTATCGCAAGATCAAGGAATTCGGCATCGACGTGTAGCCGCCCGAGCGGTGGATCGGCAGGGCCGCAGATCGGGACGATGCCACCCCCGCCGAATGGCACCGTCCCCGCGACCTGCATCTTCACGCCATAACCGAAGTTATTCACGATCGCGAATCTTCAGTAGTTCATCATCTGGCGTTCACCTTGACAAGCAAATGTGACAAGGTGTGACACTCGTAACATTCGGCTAATGATGGCTAAATTCGGACGTGTGAACCCCTCGGCGGAGGGCCCGATACCGCGCGGACGATCGGCGGAGGCATGATGAACAGGTGCCCGTGACAGGCACCACAAGCGGCGGTCCGATCACGAGGAAGTGCGATGGCCACACCCATGTCCCGGCGGGATCTCGAGTTCCTGCTGTACGAATGGCTCGATGTCGAGGCACTGACCTCACGAGACCGCTTCGCCGCGCATTCGCGCGACACCTTCGACGCCGTGCTCGAACTCAGCGCCGACATCGCGATGAAGTGCTTCGCCCCGGCCAACAAGATCGGCGACGCGAACGAGCCGTACATCGGCGACGACGGCAAGGTCGTCCTCCCCGACGAGGTGGTGGCGGGACTGGCCGAGTTCCGCAAGGCCGGTCTCATCGCCGCATCCTTCGACGAGGAGCTCGGCGGCATGCAGTTGCCGACCGTCATCCGGCAGGCGTCGGCGGTGTGGTTCCAGGCCGCGAACGCGGCCATGTCGTCGTACAACTTCCTCACCGTCGGGAACGCGAACCTGCTGGCCGAGTACGCAACCCCCGAACAGCGCGACACCTGGGTCCGCCCCTTGGTCGAGGGCCGCTTCTCCGGCACGATGTGCCTGTCCGAGCCGCAGGCGGGTTCGTCGCTCGCCGACATCACCACCAAGGCCGAACCGGCGGGCGACGGCACCTACCGGATCACCGGGACCAAGATGTGGATCTCGGCCGGCGACCACGAACTGACCGAGAACATCGTGCATCTCGTGCTCGCCAAGGCACCCGGCGGCGGCCCCGGGGTCAAGGGGATCTCGCTGTTCATCGTGCCGAAGTTCCTGCCCGACGGCACCCGCAACGACGTCGCCCTGGTCGGCCTCAACCACAAGATGGGCAACCGCGCGACCACCAACACGCTGCTCAACTTCGGCGACGGCACCTTCTCCGACGGCTCGACGCCGGGCGCTGTGGACACTCAGCCCGCTCGCTCCGCTCCCGGCGCTGTGGACACTCAGCCCGCTCGCTCCGCTCCCGGCGCTGTGGGCTACTTGGTCGGCGAGGAGCACCGCGGCCTGTCCTACATGTTCCACATGATGAACGAGGCGCGGATCGGCGTCGGGTTCCTCGCCACCGCACTGGGTTACGCCGGCTATCAGGCCTCGCTGGAGTACGCGAAGGTGCGCGCCCAAGGCCGTCCGGTCGACCTGAAGGACCCGTCGTCCAAGCCGGTGCCGATCATCGAACACGCCGACGTCCGCCGCATGCTGCTGGCCCAGAAGTCCTACGTGGAAGGCGCACTCGGCTTCGAGTTGTACTGCAGCGTCCTCGTCGACCAGGCCGCCACCGCGACGGATGCCGACGAGAAGGCCCGGCTCGAGCTGCTGCTCGAGGTCCTGACCCCGATCGCGAAGAGCTGGCCGTCGCAGTGGTGCCTGGAGGCCAACAGCCTCGCCATCCAGGTGCACGGCGGCTACGGTTACACCCGCGAGTTCGACGTCGAGCAGTACTACCGCGACAACCGCCTCAACCCCATCCACGAAGGGGCGCACGGCATCCACGGCCTCGACCTGCTGGGCCGCAAGGTGATCATGCAGGGCGGGGCCGGGTTGGCACTGCTGGCCGAGACCATCGGCGCGACCGTCGCACGCGCACGCGAGACACCCGATGCCGCCGGGTATGCCGAGGTGTTGCAGTCGACCGTGGACCGGCTGGTCAAGGTGACCGCGCACATCTGGTCGTCGGGCGATCCCAAGCTCGCGCTGGCCAACGCGACTCTCTATCTCGAGGCGACCGGTCACATCGTCATCGCCTGGATGTGGCTCGAGCAGCTCCTCGCGGCGGACGGCCGGACCGGCGACTTCTATGACGGCAAACGCGCTGCGGCGCAGTACTTCTTCCGGTATGAACTACCGAAAACCGGTCCGCAGCTCGACCTCCTGACCGCTCTGGACCGCACCACCCTCGACGTCGAACCGTCCTGGTTCTGACCTCGCACCCGATAGTCGACGCGGCGCCGAATGCGCCGCGCCAGGTATGAACACGCAAGGGAGACAACGATGTCCGTGATGGATCTGTTCGACACCACCGGCAAGGTGGTCATCGTGACCGGCGCTTCGTCGGGACTCGGCGTGTCCTTCGCCCGCGGGTTCGCCGAGGCGGGCGCCGACGTGGTGCTCGCGGCGCGTCGGGCCGAGAAGCTCGCCGACACCGCCGCCGCCGTGGAAGCGCTGGGCCGCAAGGCGCTCGTGGTCCCCACCGACGTCTCCGATCCCGAGCAGTGCCAGCGCGTCGTCGATGCCGCGATGGAGACCTTCGGCAAGGTCGACGTGCTGATCAACAACGCCGGTGTCGGCACCGCCTACCCCGCGACCCGTGAGACCCCGGACCAGTTCCGCGATGTCATCGACATCAACCTCAACGGCTCCTACTGGATGGCGCAGGCGTGTGGCCGCGTCATGCAGCCCGGCAGCGCGATCATCAACATCTCGTCGATCCTCGGCATCACCACCGCCGGACTGCCGCAGGCCGCCTATGCCGCGAGCAAGGCCGGCGTCATCGGCCTCACCCGCGACCTCGCACAGCAGTGGGGCACCCGTAAAGGCATTCGCGTCAACGCCATCGCGCCCGGATTCTTCGAGAGCGAGATGACCGACACCTACAAGCCGGGCTACCTCGACTCGCTGATGCCGCGCGTCGTCCTCGGCCGCACCGGCCACGGCGAGGAGATCGCCGCCACCGCGATCTGGCTGTCCTCGGCGGCCGCCGGCTACGTCACCGGCCAGACCCTCGCAGTCGACGGTGGCGTGACAATCACCTAGAAGCGGCACGCGATTGCGGCGAACGGGGGCCACGCGGCCCTAGACTGGTCGCAATGGAATCCGCACCCGCCCCTGACAATCCGCTGCACCCCACCCTGCGTGAGCCGGTCAACCAGGTCGATCCGCGCGCCAAGACGCTGTGGCGCATCGGACCGCTGATCCTGGGCGTGCCGGCCACCATCGCGGCGATCGTGGTCGCGGTCGTCGTCGCCGACGCACGGTGGGCCGCAGCGCTCGCCGCGGTCGCCCTCGCGGCGCTGACCGTTTTCTTCACGACCGTCGTCCCGTTGTGGCGGTATCGCTTTCACCGCTGGGAGGTCAGCGAGGATGCCGTGTACGCGCAGTCGGGTTGGTTCGTCCGGCACCGGGTGATCATCCCGATCGCGCGCATCCAGGTCGTCGACACCGAGGCCGGCCCCCTCGAACAGATGCTGAAGCTGGCGAAACTCACCGTGACCACCGCGTCGTCGGCGGGCACGATCCACATCGAAGGTCTCGACGCCGAACTGGCCCGAGCGACCGCGTCGGACCTGACCATCCGCACCCAGGCGTTCACCGATGACGCAACCTGAGCCGCAATCCGCTCCCGTGCCGCCGACCAGTAGTGCGCCGGGGCTGCGCATCGACGCGCCCGACGAGTGGCACCGCCTGTCGCCGTGGATGATGGCGGTGACCGTCGTCGAATCACTCCCCTCGCTGGTACCGGTCCTGATCGCGCTCGTGTTCGCCGGTCAGAGCGCACCTCTGATCACTCTCCTGGCCACCGTCGTGCTCGTGCCGCTGGTGACGGTGATTCCCTGGCTGACGACCTTCTACCAGGTCACCGCCGAACACGTCCGGGTCCGTAGCGGACTCGTCACCAAGAAGGTGGCCACCGCCCGCCGCGACCGCATCCGCAGCGTCGACCTCACCGCGTCCCTCGTCCACCGGGTGCTGAACCTGCAGAGGGTCACCATCGGCACCGGCGGCGACGAACAGGCGTCACAGGTCAAACTCCGCGCCGTCACCCTCCCCGAAGCGCGGGCACTGCACGACAATCTGATGCCGACCGCGGGCGCGCGACCCTCCGCAGCGGTGTCGGACCCGGCCTCCGAAACACCCACCGCGGCACCCGAGGTGCTGACACGTTTCCAGAACGCCTGGCTGCGTTTCTCCCCGTTCTCGATGGGCGGTCTCGCGATCGCCGCGGCGATCTGCGGCATCGGCCTCCAGATCGCCAACGACGCAGGCATGTTCGACGAGGGCGTCGGGCTGGCACGCGACGCCTTCCACAGCCTGCGGTCCATCCCCCTCGCGCTGGTCATCGCGGTGGTCGTGGTCGTGGTGGTTCTCGTCGGCGCCGTCCTGTCCGTGCTGGGATATGTGCTCAGCTACTGGGATTTCCAGCTCACCCGGCACGGCGACGGCACGCTGCGCACCGAACGCGGACTCCTCACCACCAGCGCGATCAGCTTCGACGAGAAGCGCATCCGCGGCAGCCATCTCACCGAACCCGTCCTGATGCGACCGCTGAAAGGCGCTCGCTTGCAAGCGATCGCCACCGGCGCGACCAAACATCCGCTGCTGCTCCCCCCGGCGCCGATCGACGAGGCCATGCGGGTCGCCGACCTGGTCACCCATGAGCGCTCCGAACTCACCGCGTCGCTGACCGGGCACGGCCGTGTGGCCTACATCCGGCGCCTCAACCGGGGATTCCTCACCGGCCTGGCCATTCTCGTCGGGATCACGATCCCAGCCGTCGCGGGTGCCATCCCGCTCGGCTGGATCGCGGCGGGCGTGCTCGCGCTCGCCGGATCAATCGGCCTCGGTGTCGTCCGCGCACGTCACCTCGGGCACCGTGTCACCGCCCGGTCGGTGGTCATCGCACCCCCGAGCGTCGCCCGGCAGCGGATCGTCGTCGACCGCGACGGCGTCATCGGCTGGGCGAGCAGGTCGTCGTTCTTCCAGCGCCGCGCCGGGGTCAGCACGCTGATCCTCGCGACGGCCGCCGGTTCCGAGCACTACTCGCTGGTCGACGTCGACGATGCGACCGCCGCGGCGATCACCGCCGACGTGACGCCCGACTGGGTGGCGCCTTTCCTCCGCTCCTGAGTCCGCAGCGCCGCCGATCGCGAGTCGGACGGCCGACTGAGACGTTCTCCCAAATCCGTCCGTCGCCGCATCGTGCTGTGGTAGACATCACATCAGATGAGTCAGCACTGACTGTTCTGGGGTCTATGGAGGGTCGGACAATGTCGGATGACCAGCAATCTTCGGTGAGCACGTCCGGTGACGGGACCGCCCGGGAGGGCTTCTCCCGCCGCACGGTCCTGCGGGGATCGGCAGCCGCGGCCGTGCTCGCCGGGACGGCGACGGCACTCCCGCACACATACGTTCCGTCGGCGCAGGCGGTGCCGCGCACCGGCTCCGGCCGCGGGCGTGATGTGGCGATCTTCGGCGGCGGGATGGCCGGACTGTCCGCGGCCCACGAGCTCGTCGAGCGCGGCTTCGCCGTCACCGTCTACGAACCCGCCTACCTCGGCGGCAAGGCCCGCAGCCACGACGTCCCCGGTACCGCGAGCGGCGGTCGTCTCGCGCTGCCCGGCGAGCACGGATTCCGCTTCTTCCCCAGCTGCTACCAGCACGTTCCGGAGATGATGGAACGAATCCCGGTAGGCCGCAGCAATGTTCGTGAGCGGCACCTGATCAGCGTCGAATCCGCGATGATCGCGTTCGACGAATCCGGTTATGCACCGACCACAGCACCTGCATCGATCCTGGGTTTCGTCGACCACGCACCCGAGATCGTCACCCTGGAGAATCTGCGCAACGCGATGATGACCGGGCTGAAGTTCGTCGTCGACGTCCCGCTGACCGAACTCGCCTTCTTCGTGTCGCGCGAACTGGTGATGGCCACCAGTTGCAACGAACGCCGGATCGGCCAGTGGGAGAACCAGTCCTGGATGCAGTTCGTGAAGGCCAAGGGCAAGTCCCGCGCCTACCAGCGCTACCTCGTCGGCGCCCTCACCCGCGCCCTGGTGGCTGCGAAGCCCGAGTCCGCGTCGGCCCGCACCATCGGCCAGATCGGCCTGGCCCTCACGACCGCCGCGAGCGGCCTGATCCCGCAGTACGAATCGGGTCTGTTCCACGGCGACGTCGACCGAATCCTGAACCGGCCCACCAATCATGCGTGGATCGATCCATGGGTGGCACACCTCCGGAGCCGAGGCGTCCGCTTCGTGATGGGCGCGGGTCTGGCGCAGCTCGACGTCGCCCGGCGGCGGATCACCGGCGCCCGCCTGACCACCGGAACCACGGTCGAATCCGACTGGTACGTCGCGGCGATGCCGATAGATCGGCTCAAGCCGCTGCTCTCCCCCGAGCTGGTCTCCGCGGATCCGTCGCTCGCGGGGATTCACCAGCTCCAGGACGACTGGATGGTGGGCATCCAGTACTTCCTGTCGAGGCGATCGGAGCTGCCACCCGGCCACATCGCTGCGCTCGGGACGCCGTGGGCGCTGACCGGCCTGTACCAAGCACCCCCGTGGAAGGTCGACTTCTCCCGCAAGTACGGCGACGGACGGGTGAAAGACTGCTTGTCCATTGACATCTCGGAATGGGAGAAGCCCGGGATCCTGTACGGCAAGCCGGCGAAGCAATGCACCAAACAGGAGATCGCCCGCGAGGTGTGGGCACAGATGAGCCGCGCGATGAACGCCGGCGGTCGAAAGGTCCTGCGTTCCGCGGACATCGTGACGTGGTCTCTCGATCCGGGGATCACGTGGTCGCCGACCATCGCCAACGCGACGCCGCTGATGGTCAACACCGCCGGGTCATATGCGAACCGCCCCAATGCCCACACCAAGATCCCGAACCTGTTCATCGGCGGCGACCACGTCCGCAGCAACATCGACCTCGCAACGATGGAGGGCGCCAACGAGTCCGGCCGGCGGGTGACCAATGCGATCATCGCCGCCGCCGACAGCCCCGCGAGGAATGCGGCGCTGTTCCCCCTGTGGGAACTGCCGATGCTCGACCCCCTCAAGCAGATCGACCGCGACCGCTACCGCGCCGGCCTCCCGCACATCCTCGACGTGTGAGGATTCGATCTAGGATCCGGACGTGACCACCCCGCCCGGTGCCGCGCGTCCCGCCGTCCAACAACGCAGTGGCGTGACCCGCACCCGCATTCTCGACGCGGCGATCCGCGTGCTCGTCGACCGCGGCTACTCCGGTGCCAGCACGGTCGCCATCCAGAACGAGGCCGGGGTGAGCCGCGGCCGACTGCTGCACCACTACCCGTCCCGGGATGCTCTGCTGATGGCCGCCGTCGGACACCTCGCCCGCACCAGGATCAAGGAACTCCCCAGCCGCGTCGACTGGCCCGACGACCCTATCGCCCGCATCTCCCTCGCCACCGACGTCGGGTGGTCGACGTTCCACCAGCCGTACTTCGTGGCGTCGATGGAACTGTGGGTCGCCGCCCGCACCAATGAGAACCTGCGCACCGCGCTGTTGCCCACCGAACGCGAGATCGGCAAGACGGTGCGCGAGGCGGTCGCCGGTTTCCTCGGGCCGGAGCTGACGTCGTCGCCGCGGTACGCAGACCTCTACCCGATCCTGTTCACCAGCATGCGCGGTGCGGCGACCACCTACCTCATCGACCGCCGCGACCCCGCCACCGATCCGCACCTCCCGCTGTGGAAGGACATGATCCGGGAGTACCTGCTGGAGAAGTGAGGCCACCGCCGGCCGCGGACCGTGTCGAGGGAGTATCTACTACCGAAAGTCGTTGCTGGACAGCGCCTCGAGCAACCGGTCGACGAACGCCGCCTGCGCCGGATTGAGCTTCTTCTTCGCGGTTTCCGGGTCGAACCACTCGGCACGATCGATCTCCGGGAACGACTGCATTCGCCCGGACCGCGGCGGCCACGCCATCTCGAAGGTGTTGCTGACGACGGTCGTCACGTCGAGATCGCCCTCGACGCCGAACCCGATCACCACCTTGCCGCTCTTGAGTTTCACCTCGCCGAGCTCGATCGGCGGACCGTCGGGCACCGGGCTGCCGATCTCCTCGGCGTACTCCCGCCGCGCTGCATCCCACTCCGACTCGTCGGGATCGAGCAGGCCCTTCGGAATCGACCACGACCCCTCGTCGGGCTTGCGCGCCCAGATCGGGCCGCCGGGGTGGGCGATGAGCACTTCGACGCCGACCGGGCCGGCGCGTCGGAACAGCAGAATCCCCGCGCTGCGTCGAGTCTTGGAAACGGTCACCGATATATCTTCGCGGAAACTTCGCCGATACACGGACGCGCACTACCGGAAATACCGGGTCCGTAGAAAGCCAGACATGTCGGTCCTCGATGTCCTCAAGAACGGTAAGTCCGGCGCGCGTCCGGTCGACGAGATCCCGCCCTTCGTCAAACTCTTCCCGCTGGGCTTGCAGCACGTGCTCGCGATGTACGCGGGTGCGGTCGCGGTCCCGCTGATCGTCGGCGGCGCCATGGTGGGCGCCGGGCAGCTCGAGCAGGGCGACATCGTCCACCTGATCATGGCCGACCTGTTCGTCGCCGGCATCGCCACGATCCTGCAGGCCGTCGGGTTCTGGCGGTTCGGTGTCCGACTCCCGCTGATGCAGGGCGTCACCTTCGCGGCCGTGGGCCCGATGATCACCATCGGCACCAGCTACGGCATCACCGCGATCTACGGCTCGGTGATCGCCTGCGGCCTGTTCATGATCGCGGCCGCACCGATCGTCGGCCGACTGATCCGATTCTTCCCGCCGCTGGTCACCGGCACGATCATCCTCATCATCGGCGTCTCACTGATGCGCGTGGCGGCCGGCTGGTTCGGCGGCGGAACCGCGTCCGGGCCCGACTTCGGCGACCCGAAGAACATCGGCTTCGGCTTCCTCACGCTGGCGATCATCGTGGCGATCGAACGTTTCGCGCCCGACGCCGTCCGCCGGGTCTCGATCCTTCTCGGCCTGGCCATCGGCACGCTGGTCTCCATCCCGTTCGGGATGACCCACTGGGACAACGTCGGCGAGTACCCGTGGGTCGGGGTCCCCCAGCCGTTCCAGTTCGGCGCACCGACCTTCGAGGTCAGCGCGATCATCTCGCTGATCATCGTCGGCGTGGTGATCATGACCGAGACGACCGGCGACATCGTCGCGGTCGGTGAGATCGTCGACGAGAAGATCACCCCGCGTCGGCTCGCCGACGGTATGCGCGCCGACGGCCTCGGCACCGTACTCGGCGGCGTCTTCAACACCTTCCCGTACACGGCCTTCGCCCAGAACGTCGGGCTCGTCGCGATCACCGGTGTTCGCACGCGCCACGTCGCCACGTGTGCCGGCGTGATCCTGGTGGTCCTCGGCCTGCTGCCGAAGATGGCGGCGGTCGTCGAGGGCATCCCGCTCCCGGTGCTCGGCGGCGCCGGGGTGGCGCTGTTCGGCATGGTCGCGGCCAGCGGCATCCGGACGCTCACCAAGGTGAGGTTCAACAACGTCAACGTGCTCGTCGTCGCCATCTCGGTGGGCGTCGCGATGCTGACCGAGGCGAAGATCTACTACACCGATCGCTCATTGGGCGACGCCCCGGTCAACGTCGTGCTCGACATGTACTCGCAGTTCCCCGACTGGTTCCAGACCATCTTCCACTCGGGCATCTCGGCCGGTGCCATCACCGCGATCCTGCTGAACCTGCTGCTCAACACGCGCAGCGTGTCCGCCGACCCGGTCGACTACCACAACACCGGCGACATCACGGTCGTCGGCGAACCCACGGTGTCCGCCTCCGACGGCGTGCGCGCACCCGCGTTCGACCCGCGGGACGCCCTCGCGGCCGCGGACCCCGACACCCCGCCGGAGACCCTGCGGTACCTGGCCGACCACGACCCGTCACTGCATCAGTTCATCGTCACCAATCCGTCGACGCCGAAGGACCTGTGCGACCACATCAAGAGCCTCGGCGACCCGAAGGTGATGCGGGTCTTCGAGACCTGGGACGGCTACACCGACGGCGGGTTCTCGCGGCGCGGTTCGTGACCCGGGCGGACGCCAGAGGTGTCGCCGAACGTGTCGGCGGTCGTCACGATCGGCGACATCTGCCGACGACTCGCTCGCACCGAGCCTCGCCGACCACCGAATGGGCATATCGTTGTGGTCATGGCCTCCAGACCCGACCCCGAGGAATCGGTTCCCGACGACCGCATCGTCGACCCCGACGTGCCGCACGAATGGCCGCACGCGTCGGCCTTCGCCTTCGGCGATTCGACGCCGATCGGCGAGACCGATCGCCTGGTCCGTGAACGCGCCGCATACGAGGCCGCCGGCCACGCCGACTACAACCGGGGCCACGCGGTGGGCGGTTCCGACGGAAGCACCGAGGGGCAGTAGATGGAGGTCTTGTCCAGCCGGGTGCTCCTGCTCTCGGCAGATCCGGAACGTCTACAGGCCTTCTACCGTGACCGGTTGGGTCTCCCCATCCATCGCGAATACCCCGGCGGCATCGTGTTCTTCGCCGGCAACGGACTCATCGAGATCTCGTCGCACATGAAGTCCGACGCCGACTCGTCGAGCAATGCGGTGCTCTGGTTGCAGGTCCGCGACGCCGAGGCCACCGAGAAGCAGTTCCGCGACCGCGGTGTGACGGTCACGCGCGAGCCGCGGACCGAACCGTGGGGTCTGATCGAGATGCATGCCCAGGACCCCGACGGACGGGCGATCATCGTCGTGCAGATCCCCGACGATCACCCGCTGCGCAAGGACACCCGGTAGCCGGACGACCTCGGCAGTCGTGAAGACCGTGGGAGCGGGCATGACAAACTGGACCGCATGAGTTCCTGGAACGCGCCCACCAGCGCAAGCGGTCTGGATGCCACCGTCGAGCTGCCCGGTTCCAAGTCCATCACCAATCGTGCGCTGGTCCTCGCCGCGCTCGCCGACGGCCCGTCGACCCTCCGCGGAACCCTCCGCAGCCGAGACACCAACCTCATGCTGGGCGCGCTGGAGGCGCTCGGTGTCCAGGTCCGCGTGGACCCGGCGGCGGAGACCACCGTCTCCCTGGCACCCGGGCCCCTGCACGCCGCCGACATCGACTGCGGCCTCGCGGGAACGGTCATGCGGTTCCTCCCGCCACTGGGCGCACTGGCGTCCGGCCGGGTGCGGTTCGACGGTGATCCGCAGGCCCGCGTGCGCCCGCAGACCACGATCCTCGACGCCCTGCGGGGACTCGGGGTCGCGATCGAGGGCGACCGCTTGCCCTTCACCATCGACGGCACCGGCCGGGTGCGTGGCGGCGAGGTCACGATCGACGCGTCCGGGTCGTCGCAGTTCGTGTCGGGTCTGCTGCTGTCGGCGGCCCGGTTCGACGAGGGCCTGGTCATCCGCCACGTCGGGCCGCCCGTCCCGTCGACACCGCACATCGACATGACCGTCGAGATGCTGGCGACCGCAGGCGTCGAGGTCGACACCTCCGAACCCGACGTCTGGCGTGTCTCCCCCGGCCCGATCCTCGCCGTCGACTGGACCGTCGAACCCGACCTGTCGAACGCCGCGGCATTCCTGGCGGCCGCCGCGGTCACCGGCGGCACGGTGCGCGTGCCGTACTGGCCCGCCGTCACCACGCAGCCCGGCGCGCGCATCGCCGACGTCCTCGCCGCGATGGGATGCACCGTCGAGCATCTGGACGGCACGCTGACCGTCCGCGGGCCCGAGGTACTGAAGGGCGTGAACCTCGACCTGCGCGACATCGGTGAACTGACCCCGACGATCGCCGCCCTGTGCGCACTCGCCGACGGCGAATCCGAACTGAGCGGCATCGCTCACCTGCGCGGCCACGAGACCAACCGCCTGGCCGCTCTCACCACCGAGATCACCCGACTCGGCGGGATCTGCAGCGAGACCGAGGACGGACTCCGGATCACCGGCACCGCCCTGCACGGCGGGACCTGGGAGTCCTACGCCGATCACCGGATGGCCACCGCCGGCGCGATCGTCGGACTCGTGACCCCCGACGTCGTGGTCGACGACATCGAGACGACGAGCAAGACCCTGCCCGACTTCCCCGGTATGTGGCAGCGGATGATCGGGCGCCCTTGAGCCGCCGGGCGGCCAGCTACGACGAATCCGACGTCCGGGTTCGTCCCGGCAAGGGCACCCGTCCGCGCACCAAGACCCGGCCGACGCACGACGACGCCGAGCAGGGCATGGTGGTCTCGGTGGACCGCGGCCGGTGGGGCGTCGTCCTCGACGGCGATCCGGACCGCCGCGTCGTGACGATGCGGGCGCGTGAGCTGGGCCGGACCCCCATCGTCGTCGGTGACGACGTGTCGGTGGTCGGTGATCTCTCCGGGAAGCCCGACACCCTGGCTCGGATCGTGCGGGTGGCCGAGCGTCGAAGTGTGTTGCGCCGCACCGCAGACGACTCCGACCCGTACGAGCGGATCGTGGTCGCCAACGCCGACCAGCTGTTGATCGTGACCGCGATGGCCGATCCGCCGCCGCGCACGGGATTCGTCGAGCGGGCTCTGGCGGCAGCCTACGTCGGCGGGCTCTCCCCCATCCTGTGCCTGACCAAATCCGACCTCGCCGACCCGACCGAATTCACCGCCGCCTTCGCCGATCTCGACCTTCCGGTCATCCGCGCCGGGCGCGACGATCCGCTCGACGAGATCCTCGCGACGCTCCGCGGACGCATCTCCGCGTTCATCGGGCATTCCGGCGTCGGCAAGTCGACGCTCGTGAATCGTCTTGTGCCCGACGCCTATCGAGCAACCGGAGTGGTGTCCGGGGTGGGCAAGGGGCGGCACACCTCGACCCAGTCGGTAGCGCTGCCACTACCCGGCGACAGCATCCCGCGCGGTTGGGTCGTCGACACCCCGGGTATCCGGTCGTTCGGACTCGCCCACGTCGGAGCCGACGACATCGTCGCCGCCTTCGACGATCTGCACGATGCCATCGAGGAATGCCCCAGGGGCTGTACACATCTCGGCCCGCCGGCGGACCCGGAGTGCAAACTCGACGAACTCGAGGGACACTCCTACCGCCGCGCGATGGCCGTGCGGCACCTACTCGTCGCCGTCGGCGGCGGACTCAGCGCCGACGACGCCGCGCCCGAAGCTCCCGAATCGCTGTCTTGAGGCCGGTCGCGCGGGGCATCCCGGCGAACCGCTTCTCCGACGCCGTTTCCGGCGCATCGTCCGAGGTCGCCCGCAGGAGCTGATCGGGCAGCGCCAGCTTGTTGATCGTGCGCAGCGTCTGGGAGTACTGCTTCGCGAGCGAACCGGTGGTGTAGGGCAGGTCGTACTTGTCGCAGAGCGCCCGCACCCGCTCGGCGATGTCGGCATAGCGGTTGCTCGGCAGATCGGGGTAGATGTGGTGCTCGATCTGGTAGCAGAGATTGCCGCTGAGGAACGCCATCGCGGGACCCGCGTCGAAGTTCGCGGTGCCGAGCATCTGCCGCAGGTACCACTGCCCCTGCGTCTCGTTCTCGAGGGACTCGACCGTGAATTTCTCTGCGCCGTCCGGGAAATGGCCGCAGAAGATCACCACATAGGCCCAGAGGTTGCGGATCAGGTTGGCGGTGAGGTTGGCCGTCAGCGTGTGCTTGAAATTGGGTCCGGTGAGCGCCGGGAACAGGACGTAGTCCTTCGCGACCTGCTTGGCGATCTTGCGGCCGAACTCCTTGATCTGCGGGATCGCGACTTCTTTGGGCTTCTCCCCCTGGATGACCTCTTTGAGACCGAGGTCGTGCAGGCCGATACCCCACTCGAAGGTCGCCGCCAGCATCACGTTGAAGAAGGGCTGGAAGAGCCGCCGCGGCTCCCACGGCTCGTCGCGGGTGACGCGCAGGATCTTGTAACCCACGTCGTGGTCCATGCCGACGACGTTCGTGTACTTGTGATGGATGTAGTTGTGGGAGTGCTTCCAGTGCGGCGAGGCGCACACCATGTCCCATTCCCAGGTGGTCGAGTGGACCTCCGGGTCGTTCATCCAGTCCCACTGCCCGTGCATCACATTGTGCCCGAGCTCCATGTTCTCGATGATCTTCGACAGCGCGAGCGCGCCGGTGCCGAGGAGCCAGAGCGGCCGGGACCGGCTGCCGAGCAGCGCCACGCGGCCGGCGACCTCGAGGGCGCGGTGCGCCTGAATCGTGCGACGGAGGTATTTGACGTCGCGCAAGCCCCGATCCGCCTCGATCTCGCGGCGGAGGGCATCGAGTTCGGCACCCAGCGCCTCCACATCGGCGTCGGTGAGGTGCGCGTACTCGTTGATGTCAGTGATGGCCATTGAGCCCCATTATGCCGACCTTGTTGAATCGAAGCGCGTGCGCGGGTCGAATCGATGCGCGGGCGTGGTCGGGCGGGCACTCGAGGTACCCGCCGACCACGATCCGCAGATCAGGCGGCAGCCTCGGCGTCGCGGGACGCGCGAAGCTCGGTGACCTCGGCGCGGCCGCCACGACGACGATCCCGCAGACCCGCGATGGCCGACCGCAGGCCACGACGGGTGCCGGTCCGCTCGTCGACGGTCGCCTGCAGGCGCGTACCTTCCGGCAGCCCCTGCTTGAAGCGACGCTCCGACGCCGTTTCCGGGGCATCGTCGGCGGTGGCCTTGAGGTACTTGTCCGGCAGCGACAGCTTGGCGATGGTCCGCCACGTCTTGGCGTACTGCACCGGGAACGGACCCGAGGTGTAGGGCAGGTCGTACTTGTCGCACAGCGCACGAACCCGCACGGCGATCTCGGCGTACCGGTTGCTCGGCAGGTCCGGGAAGATGTGGTGCTCGATCTGGTACGACAGGTTGCCGCTCATGAACGCGAGGACGAAGCCCGAGTCGAAGTTGGCGCTGCCCAGCATCTGGCGCAGGTACCACTCGGCCTGCGTCTCGCTGTCGATGTCCTGCTTGGTGAACTTCTCCGCGCCGTCGGGGAAATGCCCGCAGAAGATGACGGCGTTGCTCCACACATTGCGGATGACGTTGCCGAGTGCGGTCGCGGTGGCGGCCTTGCGGTAGGCGTTGACGTAACCGACTTTGTGTCCGGTCGTGGCACTGACCAGCGCCGGGTAGGCGAGGTAGTCCTTGGCGACCTGCTTGCCGATCTTCGTCAGCACGTCGGCGACGTCGCGTCTGTGCTGTTCCTTCTCCTCGGTGGTCCGGCGCTTCTTGCCGAGTTCGAGGTGCTGCACGGCCACGCCGTACTGGAACGCGAGCGCCAGGATCGTGTTGTAGACGAGGTTGCCGTAGTTGAACGGCCGCCAGCGCTGATCCCGGGTGACGCGCAGGAGCCCGTAGCCCACATCGTCATCCATGCCCAGCACGTTCGTGTACTTGTGATGGATGTAGTTGTGGGTGTGCTTCCAGTGCGCCGACGGGTCGGTGTTGTCCCATTCCCACGTCGAGCTGTGCACCTCGGGATCGTTCATCCAGTCCCACTGCCCGTGCATCACGTTGTGCCCGAGCTCCATGTTCTCGACGATCTTCGCGACGCCCAGCGCACCCGCTCCGGCCCACCAGGCCGACTTCCTGGTGGAGCCGAACAGCAGCGCGCGTCCCGCGAGTTCGAGCCCGCGCTGGAAGCGGATGGTGTTGCGCAGATAGCGGGCATCCCGCTCGCCGCGGCTGGCCTCGATGTCCGCGCGGATCGCGTCGAGTTCGGCACCGAGTGCCTCGACGTCCGCCTCGGACAGATGTGCGTACTCGGGAATGTCGGTGATCGCCATACGTGTGGTCCCTTCGCCGGGTGGTTGGCTGCGCAGGTGTCGGCAACGACTACCGGTGCGGCTCATGCCTGGGTTCCAAACCCTACGTTTCCGTAACTTACGCAAGCGTAGGTTACTTCTCGCGGGTGTGTCCAGCGGCGTGACGAAGCAAGGGCACGGATTTGTGCGGAGAGGGTTTCGACAAGCTCAACCAGCAGGCAAGACGGGTCAGACTGCGGCGCGGTAGTCGTCGACGAACAACTCGAAGCCGATGAGGTCCTCGAAGACACCGTCGGAGCGGGCGGCGAGTTTCTGTCGGCTGACCTCGCGGAAACCGGCCGCCCGGGCGAGTTTCTTGCTGCCCTCGTTGCTGTCGGCGGCGAACAGCGTCAGCCGGCGGAAGCCCAGCTTCTCGAACGCATAGCGCACGGAGGCCGGAAACGCTTCTCCCAGAACGCCTTTACCGCGAGCCTCCGGGTGGGTGTAGAAGCCCGCCTCGGCACCGGTGACCTCGTCGATGTGGAGCAGGGTGATGTCGCCGAGGTAGTCGTCGGTCTCCTTGTCGGCGACCGCCCACGTACAGGTGACGCCCTGCGCGGCCGTCCACCATTTGCGGAGGCGCTCGGCCGCGGCGTGCTCCAGTTCCAATGGATCGGGTCGTGCGAACAGGTATCTGCGCGAGATCGGGTCGTCGAGGGTCTCCCGGATGCGCGGGTCGTCGTGCTCGGCGAGCGGCCGCAGACGAAACCGCTCGGTCTCGAAGACGTCGGTGCGCCACCGGGTCTTCGGTTCGCGCACGTCGTCGGCGCGCAACGACCCGACCCAGGCGTCGCGGATGTGTCCGCGGACCTCGATCCCGTCGGGAACCGCGGCGTCGAGGCGGAATCCGCAGCTGTGCGCGACGCGCAGCGCATCGATGTTGCCCGCGACCGTCGTCCAGCGGACGACCTCTTTGCCCGCTTCGGCGAAGGCATAGTCGACCGCCAGCAGGACCGCGCGTTTCATCACACCCCAGCCGCGGGCGTCGGGATGGAGGTCGTAGCTCAGCCGGGAGAGCGGACCCCTCCCCGCGAGATCGACGGTGCCCACGAACCGACCGTCGAACTCGACGGCCCACAGCAGGCGCGAACCCTCCGCCCAGGATCTGGGCGCATAGTCGAGGGCGAATCTCTCCGCGGCGGCGCGGCTGTAGGGCGCCGGAACGGGTGTCCACCGCATCATGGCCGGATCGGCCGCGAGTTCGACCATTCGATCGAGGTCTCGGGGCTCATGTGGCCGCAGGGTCACCCCGCCGTCGGTGAGAACGGGGACGTTTTCGGAAATCGGGACCGCGGCTCTCAACGACTCAGCCTTCGAGCCGAAACGGACGGGACCCATCACTGTGACCACGCACGATTTCGAGCGTACCGGCACTCGCCGCGAGCCCGCCGGGCCACGAACGAAGAAGCAGGTCAGACGTCCAGCGTGCAATCCCCGGCGGCAGCGCTCACACACGTCTGGATGCGTTCGCCCTCGACATGCTCGACGCCGGAACGCAGATCACGCACGCATCCCTTGTCGAGCATCACCACGCAGCTCTGGCAGATACCCATCCGGCAGCCGAACGGCATGATCGTCCCGGCGGCCTCACCGGCCTCGAGGAGGGTGGTGGCGCCGTCGACCTCGGCGGTCTTGCCCGACCGCTTGAACGTCACCGTGCCGCCCTGCGCACCGACCACTCCGCGTTCGAGGGCGAACCGCTCGATGTGCAGCCGGTCGGCCAGGTCGGCGTCGGTGTAGAGATGATGCAGGCCGTCGAGGAAGCCCGCCGGTCCACACGCCCAGGTCTGACGTTCACGCCAGTCCGGACACAGCGTCGGCAGCACCTCCGGCGTGACCTTGCCGGCGGTGCGCGTGTACTGCACGTGCAGGTCGACGAGGCCGGAGGACGCCATTTCCGCGAGTTCGTCGGCGAAGAGCAGGTCGGCCTCGGTGGGCGTCGAGTGGATCAGGCGGATGTCGCTGTCCTGCTTGCGATGCCGAACGGTGCGGAGCATCGAGATGATCGGCGTGAGACCGCTTCCGGCCGTCGTGAAGAGAATCTTCTCGGGCAGCGGATCGGGAAGGACGAACTCACCGCGGGGCGCCGCGAGGCGCACCACGGTGCCCGGTGTCAGGCCGTTCACCAGGTGCGTCGACAGGAAGCCCTCGGGCATCGCCTTCACGGTGATCGCGATGGTCTTGTCGTCCGCCGACGCGTCGGGGGTCGAGGTGAGCGAGTACGAACGCCACGCCCAGCGTCCGTCCATGAGCACGCCGATCCCGACGTACTGCCCGGGCGCGTAGTCGAAGGAGAACCCCCAGCCCGGACGGATCCGGATGGTCGCGGTGTCCTCGGTCTCGCGCTGGACCGAGATGACCTTTCCGCGCAGCTCACGGGCCGACCACAGCGGGTTGGCGAGATGCAGGTAGTCGTCGGGCAGGAGTGGCGTGGTGATGCGGGTGACCGCCGCACGAACCCACCGGGCACCGCGGCTACGTGCCGCGACCCCGGCCACCGGTTCTTCGAATCGCTCGAGCAGACCCAACTCACACACCGCCTTCGACGCCAGGAACACTGCGCTGACACTCTAACCTACGCAACCGTAGGTTAGTGCCGTCAGGAGACGGCGTCGGGGGTCAGAGCAGTTCGAGCAGGAACGGCAGCTCTTGCGTGGCGTACCACGCGAGATCGAAGTCCTCGACGTCGCCGACGGCGAGTTCGGCGTCCAGATCGCCCAGGTCGGCCGCGTCGATGACGACAACGGCGGCACGGACCTTGTCCTCCGCCTCCTTGACGTCGACGTGGACCGAGGCGACGGCCGACAGCGGGATCGGCCGGGCGACCTTGACCACGGCGTCGTCGAGGTCCGGCCGCAGTTTCACGTCCTCGACGTCGGCGGCCACGACGACGCGGCGCGGCGGCAGCCTGGGGGTGTCCCCCGGCTTCGTGACCGCCTCGTCGGCTGCGAGATCGCGCTCGGCGGCGGCGTCGTCGGCTTCCGGCGCCTCCCCGGCCAGGAGGCGCAGCGACGCACGCGCGGCCTCGCGCATCGCCACCTCGGACAGTTCTTCGTCGTCCCCGGAGACGAACGCCTCGCGCAGCGCCGGGGTCAGCGCGAATCCGGTACCGCCGATCGGACGGAATTCTCCGTCGGAGTTGAGCTGCATCAGCATTGCCAACGTCGCCGGCAGGTAGACCCTCATTCGACCTTCGCTCTCATACGACCACCGCTCCTCGCGGTTCGGTTGCGGTACCCGCTCACCTTAGCCGCGAACCTCATCTCAGTCGGTGACCAGCAGCTCCTCGAAGGACTCGGTGACGTATTCCGCCATGTCGGGCAGGTCCGAGATGACGCCGCGGTCGGCGATGAATGCGAACTGCAGCCGGTCGCCGTACTCGACGACGCTCACCGCGAGTGCCCGCTGCGACACGAGGACAGGGATGTAGAAGACCTCGCGCACCGGCACGCCGAGCACGAAACGGTGGGCGATCGGAGCGGTGCTCATCGCGACCGGGACGTTGTAGGAGCGGCTGTCGAGTGACCGGAACGCGCGGGAACTGATGTCGGCGAACGGCACCATCCCCAGCTCGGGGAACAGCGGGCTCGGGCCCGTGGTCATCCGTCGCGACGACTGGGCATACCGTTCGGCGAGACCCGCGACCTGGGCGAGTCGCACGGTCGGATTCGACTCGCCGACAGGCAGATCCGTCACGAAGCTCGGTTTGCCGACGCCGATCCAGCCCGGTTCGGCCGCCGCGTCGACCTCGACGCCGGGGTCCCGGGGCGACAGCGGGACCACCACCCGGACGGTGTCGGCCGGCACCGCTGCCGGGTCGACCGACAACATCCACTTGCGCATGACACCAGAGATGATGGCGAGCTCGACGTCGTTGACGGTGCAGTCGTGGCGTTCGGCGATCTTCGCGCAGTCGCGGCGGGACACGTACGCGGTGGTGAAAGTACGCGTGGTCGTACCCGAGTTGTTGAGCGGACTGTGTGGCGCGGAATCGGTGAGCTGGCCGACGACGTCCCCGATCCGACGGACCGTGTTGCCGACCACCGAGCGCACCTCGGACACCAGGCCGTTGCCGTGCACCATGGTCTCGACGAGATCGCCGGGACGTGCCATCGCCTCGGCGAGCGCCCCGACGACCAGGCTCGTCGAACCCGGCGGGGACCCCGGCATCCACAGCTCCTCGGGCAGCAACTCCGGCTCATCGGTCGCGTCGCAGATGACCTCGCTGATCTCGGGGTTTTCCGGGCCGTCGATCAGACAGCGGTGCGACTTGGTCAGGATGGCCAACCGGCCGTCGGCCAAACCCTCGATCAGATACATCTCCCACAGCGGCCGGGTGCGATCCAACGGTCGGGACATCACCCGGGAGACGAGCTCGGCGAGGTCTGCCGGGCCACCCGGCCGCGGCAGCCCCGAACGTCGGATGTGGAAGTTGATGTCGAAATCCCGGTCGTCGACCCACACCGGGCGGGCGAGTCCGAGCGTGACCTCGCGGACGACCTGCCGGTACCGGGGTGCGCGCTGAAGGCGGTTCTCGACCAGCGACACCAGCGACTGATAGTCGAGCGCGGGCCTGCGGGACGCGGGAGTGGTCCCGTCCTCCGCCGTCTTCTCCCCCGCCGTCTTCTCCCCGCCGCCGTGTCCCCGGCCTTCGTCGCCTCACCCGCGCAGGGGTCGACGACCAGCAACGCCCCGAGATGCGTTGTCGACCGGGAGTCGTCGAGGAAGTAGTACATCGCGTCGCGCGGCGACAAACGGTTCACCACGCCGCCGATCCTAGCCGCCCGGCCCGGTGGAGGCCGGACTCTACAGCGGTCAGCCGAACTCGAGCGCGACGAGCTGCCAGCGGTATTCGACCTGACCGAGGCCCGTCCGGACACCGGCACGCGGATCGGCCCCGCGCACACGACACGGCTTGCGCTCGACGCGCCCGGCGAACGCCCGGATGCGCCCGCCGCTGGTGAAGGAGCCGAAGACCTCGGCGGCGCTGATGTCGCACAGCTGGACGTGGACGCGATGGAGGAGCGTACCGCGCATGGGTGTCACCCCTGGTGCACCCGCGGTTTCGGCGACGCGAAAGGCGTCGTGGCGGACCAGTGCTGCCACTTGATCGGCGATCGCCGGCGACACGGAGTCACCGAGATGTGCGATCCCACGACGGCGGTCGATGACCTCGAAGAGCAGTCGCGACGTGGCGATGGTGAACCGCCGGGCCTCCCCCGCGGCGGCCACGGTCTTGCGCGAAGGCCCTGCGCCGGGGCGGGGCCGCGGGAACACGGTGCGCACCCGGACGGTCCCGGCACTCGCAGGCCCGGCGCCCACGGCGCCGGTCCCGGCCGGTTCATAGGTCGGCGCGGGCCGTACCCGAACCCGCGTCGTCTGTACGCCGGCGGGCGGAGCGGAGATGAGTGTCTGCATGGGGATTGGACGCAGCCACTCCCCTGTCAGGTTCCATTCACACCCGAGATTTTTTCAGCGGCGCTGCTTCTTGGCCTTCGGCGGCTTCGGACGGCTGCCCTTGGTGTTCGCCCGCTCGGCCGCACGACGCTCGCGACGGCTCGCCGACTCGGAGGCACCGGACAGTTCCTCCTCCTCGGAGTGGACTACCGTGCCGCCACCCTCGTCCGGTCCGGAGAACGTCATCGGCACATCGCCGTTCGAGGCCCCGGAACCGCGGAGTGCCGCGGGCACCTGCGAACCGGAGTCGGCCGGTACCGGCGCGGGTGCACCGGCGCCGACCGCTGCACGCAGGTCGGCAGCGGTGGGCAGGGGCGCCGCAGGAGCGGGCTGTTCGGTCTGCACCTGGGCGTTGAACAGGATGCCGAGCGCTTCCTCCTTGAGGCCTTCGAGCATGCCGTTGAACATGTCGAAGCCCTCGCGCTGGTACTCGACCACCGGGTCGCGCTGTGCCATCGAACGCAGGTGGATGCCCTCGCGGAGGTAATCCATCTCGTACAGGTGGTCGCGCCACTTGCGGTCGAGGACGCTCAGCAGGACGCTGCGCTCGAGCTGGCGCATCGCACCCTCGCCGGCGATCTCGTCGATGGCCTTCTCACGCTTGTCGTAGGCGGCCTTCGCGTCGGCCACGAGGGTCTCACGCAGTTCGTCGGCCGAGATGTCGTCGCGCTCACCGTATTCCGTCTCCCCGACGACCGCCTTGGGATCGAGGTCGATCGGGTACAGGGTGCGCAGGGCGGTCCACAGCTCGTCGAGATCCCAGTCCTCGGCGTAGCCCTCGGCCGTGGCGCCCTCGACGTAGGCGCTGACCACGTCGTCGATCATCTGCTTGACCTGCTCGTGGTGATCCTCGCCCTCGAGGATCTGGCGGCGCTCGGCGTAGATGATCTTGCGCTGCTCGTTCATGACCTCGTCGTACTTGAGGACGTTCTTGCGCATCTCGAAGTTCTGCTGCTCGACCTGCGTCTGAGCGCTGCGGATGGCCTTGGTGACCATCTTGGCCTCGATCGGCACGTCGTCGGGCAGACGGCTCATGATCGCCTCGAGCGCACCGCCGTTGAAGCGGCGCATCAGCTCGTCGGCGACCGACAGGTAGAACCGCGACTCGCCCGGGTCGCCCTGGCGGCCCGAGCGGCCGCGCAACTGGTTGTCGATACGACGGGACTCGTGCCGTTCGGTGCCGAGCACGTAGAGACCGCCGGCCTCGCGCACGGCCTCGGCCTCGTCGGCCGCCTCGGTGCGAGCGACCTCGATGGCCTCGTCCCAGGCCGCCTCGTACTCGTCGGGCGTGTGAACCGGGTCGAGCCCGGCCTTCCGCAGTCGGGTGTCGGCGATGATGTCCGGGTTGCCGCCGAGCACGACGTCGGTGCCGCGGCCGGCCATGTTGGTGGCCACCGTGACCGCACCGAGGCGACCGGCCTCGGCGATGATCTGGGCTTCCTGCTCGTGGAACTTCGCGTTGAGGACGCTGTGCGGGACCTCGCGCTTCTTCAGCTGCCGCGACAGGTACTCCGACCGCTCGACGCTGGTGGTACCGATGAGCACCGGCTGGCCGATCTCGTGACGCTCGACGATGTCGTCGACGACCGCGGCGAACTTGGCCTCTTCGGTCTTGTAGATCAGGTCGCCCTGGTCCTTGCGGATCATCGGACGGTTGGTCGGGATCGGCAGCACACCGAGCTTGTAGATCTGGTCGAACTCGGCGGCCTCGGTCTCGGCGGTACCGGTCATCCCCGACAGCTTGTCGTAGAGACGGAAGTAGTTCTGGAGGGTGATCGTGGCGAGAGTCTGGTTCTCGGCCTTGATCTCGACGCCTTCCTTGGCCTCGATCGCCTGGTGCAGACCCTCGTTGAAGCGGCGGCCGTCCAGCACACGTCCGGTGAACTCGTCGACGATCATCACGTCGCCGTTGCGGACGATGTAGTCCTTGTCGCGCTGGAACAGCTCCTTGACCTTGATGGCGTTGTTCAGGTAGCTGACCAGCGGCGAGTTGGCGGCCTCGTACAGGTTGTCGATGCCGAGGCGGTCCTCGACGAACTCGACACCCGCCTCGTGCACGCCGATCGTCTTCTTCTTGATGTCGACCTCGTAGTGGACATCCTTCTCGAGCAGCGGCGCGATCCGCGCGAACTCCGTGTACCACTTGCTCGAGCCCTCGGCGGGACCCGAGATGATCAGCGGGGTGCGGGCCTCGTCGATGAGGATCGAGTCGACCTCGTCGACGATCGCGTAGGAGTGGCCGCGCTGGACGAGATCAGCGAGCGAATGCGCCATGTTGTCGCGCAGGTAGTCGAAGCCGAATTCGTTGTTGGTGCCGTAGGTGATGTCGGCGGCGTAGGCCTCCCGGCGCGCGGCCGAGGACATGCCGGTGAGGATCACCGCGGTCTCGAGGCCGAGGAAGCGGTGCACGCGTCCCATCCACTCCGAGTCGCGCTTGGCGAGGTAGTCGTTGACGGTGACGACATGGACGCCGTCGCCCGACAACGCGTTGAGGTAGGCGGGCAGCACACAGGTGAGGGTCTTGCCCTCGCCGGTCTTCATCTCGGCGATGTTGCCGTAGTGCAGCGCCGCGCCGCCCATGATCTGCACGTGGAAGTGCTTCTGGTCGAGCACGCGCCACGCCGCCTCGCGGGCCGTCGCGTAGGCCTCGGGCAGCAGTTCGTCGAGCGTCGCGCCGTCGGCGATACGTTTCTTGAACTCGTCTGTCTTGGCTCGCAGTTCGGCGTCGGAGAGCGCTTCGAACTCGTCGGAGAGCGCCTCGACGTGCGACGCGATCGCGTCGAGTCGCTTGACCATGCGGCCTTCGCCGACACGCAACAGCTTGTTCAGCACCGTGGATCGAGTCCCTCACCTGTAGAAAACACACGGAATCCGGCCCGTGCGAACGCACAGACCGGATCCCATGTTAGCGAGGTGAGCTGAGCAGACCCTGATCGACCGGCACGAAACCGCGGACTTCATCTCTTCGGATTCGTCCCGGCCACCGGCGGGAGCGGCTCAGCCCGCGTTCAGGTCAGCCGTATGAGGCCGTAGTCGAACGCATGCCTGCGGTACACCACCGACGGTTTGTCGGACTCCTTGTCGTGGAACAGGAAGAAGTCGTGCCCGACGAGTTCCATCTCGTAGAGCGCGTCGTCGACGGTCATCGGGACCGCCGTGTGCTCCTTCACACGCACGATCTGACCTGGTGTGTGATCGTCGGCGTCCTCGTCCCATTTCCCGCGTCTGGTGGACTCGAGCATGCCGGGATCACCGACGTGCCCATCCACCGTCAACTGGTTGTCGCGAAGCAGCGGCGCACCTATCTCGGTGGCCTCCGCCACCGAGATCGGGCGACGGTTTCCGTGGTGCACGCGGCGGCGGTCCTTCACCCGGCGCAGGCGGGACTCGAGCTTGTCCAGCGAGCGTTCGAGGGCGGCGTAGAAGTTCTCACCGCAGGCCTGCGAACGCACGATCGGGCCCTTGCCCTTCGCGGTGATCTCGACTTGCTGACAGACCTTGGACTGTCTCCGGTTACGTTCGTGGTTCAGCTCGACGTCGAATTGGTAGATCGTCGGATCGAAGCGCTCGAGACGAGCGAGTTTGTCGCCGACGTAGATGCGGTAGTGGTCGGGTATCTCGACGTTGCGGCCGCTGAACACGAGCTTCGCTGTGGGCTCGGCAGGTTCGTCCGAGTCCTCGGTTCCGGGCGGACGGACGAACGCGAACTCCGGGTCGAAGGAGTCGGTCTGGGCGGGTTGGTGATCGGGCTCGAGGCCCTCTTCCACTGTCGGCCTTGCGTCCGCGATCTTGGGTTCGCGCTGGCCTTTGCGGTGGATGACTGTGGACATTCAACTACCTCCTGAATTGTTCCCGGAGCGGTTGGGTCATCGTGATCTGTTGTCGCACCGATGATTTGATCGACACCGAGGATGCGTCCATGCCAGCTGACAGCTGGCACTCATCGACAGGGGCATCACCTCCCGACTGAGCGTCGTCTGCGGTGCGGGGACCTATTGTCCTCCCGGCAACCTGATGTACCCACGACCGTAGTCGCAAGTTCGGGTATCGGCCACGTTTTGCACGGCCGAGTCGGACATGTCGGGACAAGTGGGGCACGAGGACCCATCAGGGGGTGATCCCAAGGTCTCGACACATGGGCCGCCCCGGCCGGATCTGTCCACAGCCGGCACGCCGTCGCCGGGTTCGGCCCGGAGCCGGGCCTAGGGTCGGGACATGACCTGGCGGCAGGTGCCGGCCGCGGCGGCAGATCTGGTCTTTCCCGTTGTCTGCGGCGGCTGCGGGCGCCCGGGGACGCCATGGTGCCGGCGCTGCGAGACCGCGTGGCACGACGCCCCCGTTGCCGTCCGTCCGCGCATTCCGCCGGGTGTTCCGGTGTGGGCACTCGGCCGCTACCGCGGTCCTCACCGACAGGGGATCATCGCGGTCAAGGAACACGATCGGCGTGATCTGATCCCGCCGCTGGGCGTCGCACTCGCCCACGCCGTGCGGGTCCTCGCGGGCTGGGGCGAGATGCCCGACGCGGATCACCTGGCGCTGATCCCAGCGCCGACGCGGCGGATGAGCGCCCGGCGTCGGGGCGGCGACCGGGTCACCGCGATCGCCGGACACGCGGCTCCCCTACTCGGGTCGCGGGTCGTCGTGGCGCCGCTGCTGGTGACGGCGGCAACCGCCCGCGACTCCGCCGGACTCGACGCCCGCTCGCGGGCCCGCAACCTCGCGGGCGCGGTCCGCCTGCGCGCCGGCCCCCGTCCACCGCCCGGCGCCCCGGCGCTGCTGATCGACGACGTGATGACCACCGGTGCCACCGCAGCCGAGTCGGTGCGCGTACTGCGCGCGGCCGGGATCGGGGTCGCGGCGGTCGTCGTCCTGGCCGCCGCCTAGGACGACACGGCCGCCCGGGAGATCAGGGCAGGACCGGGATCGCCCCGGCGATCATGGCCGGCTCGACCTCGGTCCAGTACTGATCGGGCTGCCCGTTGTTGCTGCCGAGGCGCAGCACGCCGCGCTGGTCCCCGACATAGATGGTCGACGCATTCGCCACCACCGCCCGCACCGGCGGGGACACGTTGCCGCTGAGCAGGCCGACCGCCGGAGTGCCGTTGATCGACAGCTGCACGACCGGCGATTCAGGGGCCTCGCGCGCGATGACGAGGGTCGTCGGCGACGCCCAGTCCAGCGACACCGCACGATTGCCGATGTTGTAGGCCGCGATCCGGGGGCTGGTGAGCGACACCTGCCCCTCGGCGTTCGTCGACAGCACCGCGAACACGATCTGCCCGCCGACGACGAGCGCGGCCCGGACGCCGTCCGGGGCCACCTGCATCTCCGTGATGGCCCCGCGGGCCACGGTCGGGATCGACGACGCCTCGACCGGGACGGTCTGGGTGCCGTCGTCCTCGCGCTGCCACTGGATGGGCTTGCCGTCGACGACGACCCACACCGAGTTCTCGTCCGCACCGAAGGACGGCCGGGTGATCGACACGCCGCTGACGATAGGTCCGACATCGCCGCCGTAGTCGCCGATCACGCATTCGAGCCGGCGGTCGGCGCCCACCGCGCGGACCGCGGCCACCCGCGCGCCGTTGTCGGAGATCGCCGCCGTCCGCACGTCACGCGACGATCCGAGCGGACCCCGCACGGGCACCGTCGCGGTGTCGGTCACCGCGCGCAACGCACCACCGGTGACGATGTTGAGTCCCACGTCGGTGGACGGCACCGCGTTCGGGTCGAAGGAGCGGACGTCGGCGGGCTGCCACCCCGACGCACGTTCGGCGGCCAGCGGCGCACCGTCGGCGTCGATCACGTACGGCCCCGAGATGTCGGCGCCGTCGAGGGTCCAGACGATCTGTGCCGCCAGGACCGTACGGTCCCTGCTCGACGCGTTGCCGATGCCGTTGAGATCGATGCGAACCCCGCCACCGGCCAGGCCCACGACCGGTCCGCGCAGCGTGGCCCCGCTCGGGAATCCGCTGTCGACGGCCGCGGACAGATCGGCCGCCGGCCCGGCGATGAGCCGGTTGACCAGAACGGTGGGATCGGTCGCCTGACCCGCGTAGAACCAGCGCGGGTCCGGGACGAGTCGTCGGCCGGTGCGGTCGGAGTAGTACAGCGAGACCGGACGGTAGGTGTTGTCGAACTGGTCGCGGTCGATCATCGTCCCGTTCGGCAGCGGCCCGTCGATGCGCCACTGGTCGCCCTGACGGGTCAGGCTGATGCTGGTCTCGACCCGGCCCGACGCCGGGAGCAGCTGTCCGTCGGATTTCAGGGTGCCGACGTTGTCGCCGGTCAGCCTCATGCGCACGGCATCCTCGTTGCGCTGATCGACGAAGATGCTGATCTCGTCGAGGATCAGCGCGTCACCGCGGTCGTCCCATTGCTGAGAGGCCACCGGGGTGAGGAAGGCGCGCGCGGCGTCGTGGCCGGAATCGGGGTCCACCGTGGACTTCAGGAACGCCCGCACGAGGGCCTCCGGGTCCATGTCCGGCTGCGGCACCGGAGCGGCGTTGGTCGCGCCCTCCCGCTGGAAGGACTTGATGGGTTGTGGTGACGAGTCGTTCGGGATCGACCCGCACGCGGACACCACGACCATCGCGACGATCGCCATCGCGACGGCGATCACCAACCCGAGAACACCCCGCCGGGGATGTTCCGGACGTCGTACCAAGCTCATTCGGTACCAGCCTCCGCGCCTGGTGTTCGGCTACTCGTCTTGGCGGCGGCCCGGGGCACCGAGCCGACGGATTTCAGCGGCAGCGGCGAACCGAGCACCTTGTGGCCGCGCACCAGGGGCACGGTCAACCGGAAGCACGCGCCCTTGCCTGGTTCGCCCCACGCCTCGAGCCGGCCCTGGTGGAGGCGGGCGTCCTCGATGCTGATGGCCAGTCCGAGACCGGTGCCGCCGGAACGCCGGAACCGCGACGGGTCCGAGCGCCAGAACCGGTTGAACACCAGCTTCTCCTCCCCCGGCCGGAGCCCGATGCCCTGATCACGCACGGTGATCGCCACCGCGTCGCCATCGGACCGCATCGTGAGGGTCACCGGCTTCCGCTCACCGTGGTCGATCGCGTTGGCGAGCAGGTTCCGCAGAATCCGTTCGACGCGACGGGGATCGATCTCGGCCAGGACCGGTTCGGCCGGCAGATCGAGGACGAGCTCGGTCCCGGTCTCCTCCGCGAGATGTCGCACGGTGGCGAGCGCGCCGTCAATCGGGATCGCCATGTCCATCCGCTCGGCGGCCAGCTCGGCCATACCGGCGTCGTGCCGCGAGATCTCCAGCAGTTCGTTGAGCAGGGTCTCGAAGCGGTCGAGTTCCTTGTCCAGCAGCTCGACCGAACGCTTCCGGACCGGATCGAGATCGTCGCGACCCTCGTAGAGAACATCCGAGGCCATCCGCACGGTCGTGAGCGGCGTCCGCAGCTCATGACTGACGTCGGAGGTGAACTGGCGCTGCAGGCCGCCGAACTCCTCGAGGTGGGTGATCTGTTTCGACAGGCTCTCGGCCATGTCGTTGAACGACATCGCGAGCCGGGCCATGTCGTCCTCACCGCGCACCGGCATGCGTTCCTTGAGGCGGCCGTCGGCGAAGCGGACGGCGATCCGGGACGCCGACCGCACCGGGATGACGACCTGCCGCGAGACGAGCCAGGCGATCGCCGCGAGCAGACCCAGCAGCACGATGCTGCCGGTCAGCAGGGTGCCGCGGACGAGGTCGACGGTGTTCTGTTCGGCGGTCAGCGGGAACACCAGATACAACTCGAGACCGGGGACCGACGAGTTGGTGGGCGTGCCCACGATCAACGCCGGCGCATGTCCGCCGGAACCGTCGGGAACCTGCGTGTACTGGTAGGCCACCTGTCCGCCACGGACCATGTCGCGGAGGTTCGACGGCACCTCGGCGGTCGGGCCGACGCCGCCGGACGCGCTGCCCTCCGAGGAGCCGGGAACGAGCAGCACGGTGTCGAACGCTCCGACGGTGCCGGAGGGCTGTCCGGAGTCGGCATCACGATCGGTCAGCAACGAGCGCGTCTGCCGCAACCGGTTCTGGACGGACATGTTGCCCGCGCCGCTGGACAGGTCGCGTTCCACCGAGATGCGGGCGCGGTCGATCTCTTCGGTCGCCGCGGCCAGCTTCACATCGAGGAGACGATCGGTGATCTGGGAGACGAGCACGAAACCGAGGATGAGGAGCACGACGACCGACAGCAGCAACGTCGACGCCACGACCCGTAACTGCAACGAGCGCCGCCAGATGTGCCCGAAGGCACGTCCGACAGCGCCGGCAGCGCGGGTGAGGCGTCCGAAGGTGCTGTTGACCCGTCGTCTGGATCGACCGATCACGGCGGGCCGGCCTTGTAGCCGACCCCCCTCACAGTCAGAACGACCTCAGGGTTCTCCGGGTCGGTTTCGACCTTCGCGCGTAGACGCTGGACATGCACGTTGACGAGTCTAGTGTCCGCCGGGTGGCGGTAGCCCCACACCTGTTCCAGCAGGACGTCGCGGGTGAAGACCTGGCGCGGCTTGCGTGCGAGGGCGACCAGCAGATCGAACTCGAGCGGGGTGAGCGAGATCGGCACGCCGTCGCGGGTGACCTTGTGCGCGGGCACGTCGATCTCCACCGGGCCGATCGAGAGCAGTTCGGCCGGTTCCTCGTCGGTGCGGCGCAGGCGGGCGCGCACCCGTGCGACGAGTTCCTTCGGCTTGAACGGCTTGACCATGTAGTCGTCGGCGCCGGATTCGAGACCCAGCACGACGTCGACGGTGTCGGACTTCGCCGTCAGCATGACGATCGGGACACCCGAGTCGGCGCGCAGCACACGGCACACGTCGATGCCGTTCATGCCCGGGAGCATGAGGTCGAGGAGCACGAGATCCGGACGGATCTCCCGCACCGCGGTGAGTGCCTGCGTTCCGTCACCGACCACGAAGGGTTCGAAACCCTCACCGCGCAACACGATCGTCAGCATCTCGGCGAGAGCGGCGTCGTCGTCGACGACCAGGATGCGAGGCTTCATGTGTTCAATGGTGACACCATCGTGATGAAAGCGTGGTGAATGACGCGCCGGAGGAGGACGTTCCGGCCTGATTGGTCCCACCTCATAGACTCCTCCGCGTGGGTCAGTTGATTGCGGTGGAGGGCCTCGACGGCGCCGGTAAGAACACGTTGGTCACCGGTCTCGTCGAGCGCTGGACGTCGTCGGGTCTGCGCGTCGCGACGTTCACCTTCCCGCGCTACGGGCAGTCGGCGACCGCCGACATCGCCTCCGAGGCGCTGCACGGTGCACACGGCGACCTACGTGACAGCGTGTACGCGATGGCGCTGCTCTTCGCGCTCGACCGGGCCGGGGCCGCCGCGGACATCACCGCGGCAACCGAGGCCAACGACATCGTCATCCTCGACCGCTACGTCGCGTCCAACGCCGCCTACAACGCCGGACGTCTGGACCAGGGAGCCGACGGCGAGGTCGTGCGCTGGGTCGCCGATCTCGAGTACGGTCGGTTCGCCATGCCCGTACCCGACCGGCACGTCCTGCTGGGGGTGCCCGCCGAGGTGGCGATGCAGCGGGCCCGGAGCCGGGCCGCCGGTGACGCGAGCCGGACCCGCGACGCCTACGAACGCGACAGCGACCTGCAGCGCCGCGTCGACGCGGTGTACCGCCGGCTCGCCGAGGACAACTGGACGTCGCCGTGGCATCAGTACGACGGCGAGGACGTCACCGCGCTGGCCGATCTCCTGAGTCGCTGACCAGACCGTATTCCCCGACCGCAGGGCACCCCCGCAGGCGTCATTCGGACGAACGCCGCCCGGACGACCGGTCGCTGCCGTCGTCACGACACTTCGCTAGCCTGAATCAATGACTGCGGAGGGGGACGCATGACCTTTCAGCCACCACCGCCCGGTGGTGCACCGCCGCCGTTCGGGCCCGGCCGGCCCGGATACGGCCCGCAGGGTCCCCGTCCCGGCGGGCAACAGCCGGGTGGACCGTATCCCGGGCAGTATCCTCCCGCGTCTGGGCCGCGACCACCCTACGGCCCGTACGGAACTCCTCCCCCCTACGGCGTCCCGGGACCGGGCCCGCACGCACCGGGTGGCGGTTACGGAGGCCCGGCCGGACCCCAGGGTCCCTACGGTCCCCCACCACCCCGACGCAACACCGGCGCGATCGTCGCGTGGATCACCGGCGGGGTCGCAGCGATCGCCCTGGTCGCCCTCGTCGCCACCCTCGTGGTGACGACCTCCGGACCGGACGAATCGTCGGTGGCGACCGGCGCGAGCACCTCGTCCAGCAGTTCACCGAGCACCTCGCCCGGTGGTTCCACGAGCGCCGAGGACACCTCTGCCCCCGAATCCGCCGACTACGCGTCGATCGCCCAGATCCGAGCGGCTCTGCAGAACTACGTGGCGGCACGCAATGCCCGTCACGTCGTGCGCATGAAGGCGGCGGTCTGCACGCAGTCGCGCGACCGCATCACCGGCCCGCCGCCCACCGACGACGGCATCATCGTGCTCGACGGGTTCCTCGGGACCGTGTTCGACGGCAACGTCGCACAGTCCGAGGTCGTGTCGCATCTCGAGAAGGGCAGCAGGCGCACCGAATCCGAGAAGTCCAAGGAGCGGTTCCTGAAGGAACGCGGCTCGTGGATCTACTGCCCCGACGCCGAACCCGACATCGGCACCTGATTCCGAAAACGCCGCAAACCCACCCTTTTTCGGCATTTCCACCCCCGCTGAGGGTGGTGGATCTGCCGAAAAAGGGTGGGTTTGCGGAGGGGGTTCAGCTCAGTAGCGGTAGTGCTCCGGCTTGTACGGACCCTCGACGTCGACGCCGATGTACTCGGCCTGCTCCTTGGTGAGCTTCGTCAGCTTTCCACCGAGCGCCTCCACGTGGATGCGCGCGACCTTCTCATCGAGGTGCTTGGGCAGACGGTAGACCTCGTTGTCGTATTCGTCGTTCTTGGTCCACAGCTCGATCTGCGCGATGACCTGGTTGGAGAAGCTGTTGCTCATCACGAACGACGGGTGGCCGGTCGCGTTGCCGAGGTTGAGCAGACGACCCTCGCTCAGCACGATGATCGACTTGCCGTTCTCGAAGATCCACTGGTCGACCTGCGGCTTGACGGTGATCCGCTTGGCGCCCGAACGCTCGAGGCCGGCCATGTCGATCTCGTTGTCGAAGTGTCCGATGTTGCCCAGGATGGCCTGGTGCTTCATCTGGCGCATGTGGTCGAGTGTGATGATCCCGAGGTTGCCGGTCGAGGTGATGACGATGTCGGCGTTGCCGATGGCCTCTTCGACGGTGACGACGTCGTAGCCGTCCATCAGGGCCTGCAGCGCGTTGATCGGGTCGATCTCGGTGACCTGGACGCGGGCGCCCTGGCCGGCCAGCGATTCCGCGCAGCCCTTGCCGACGTCGCCGTAACCGCAGATCAGGACCTTTTTGCCGCCGATGAGAACATCGGTGCCGCGGTTGATCCCGTCGATCAGGGAGTGGCGGGTGCCGTACTTGTTGTCGAACTTCGACTTGGTGACCGAGTCGTTGACGTTGATGGCGGGGAACGCCAGCTCACCGGCTGCGGCGAACTGGTAGAGCCGCAGCACGCCGGTGGTGGTCTCCTCGGTCACGCCCTGGACCGACTCGGCGATCGTGGTCCACTTGTTCTTGTCGGACTCGAAGCGCTTGCGGAGCAGCTCGAGGAAGACCTGGTACTCGGCCGGGTGATCGTCCTCGGCGGGCGGCACCACGCCGGCCTTCTCGAACTCGGCACCGCGCAGCACCAGCATGGTGGCGTCGCCGCCGTCGTCGAGGATCATGTTGGCCGGCTTGTCGGCCTCGGGCCAGGTCAGCATCTGCTCGGCGGCCCACCAGTACTCCTCGAGGGTCTCGCCCTTCCATGCGAACACCGGGACGCCCTTCGGCTCGTCCGGGGTGCCGTGCGGCCCCACGACGATCGCCGCGGCCGCGTGATCCTGGGTCGAGAAGATGTTGCACGACGCCCAGCGAACCTCGGCGCCGAGCGCGACGAGCGTCTCGATCAGCACGGCGGTCTGGACGGTCATGTGCAGCGATCCGGAGATACGAGCACCCTTGAGCGGCAGGACATCTGCGTTCTCGCGACGCAGCTCCATCAGTCCGGGCATCTCGTGCTCGGCGAGCTCGATCTCCTTGCGGCCGAAGTCCGCCAGGGACAAATCGGCCACCTTGTAGTCGATCCCGTTACGGGTGTCGGCCTTCAGCTCGTCCTGAGCAGTCGTCATCTGATCCCCTTGTCGTTCGCGTCGGACGCCGCGTGCGCAGCGCGATATGCGTTCGATCCAGGCTATCGGACCGCGCCCGCCGAGCCCATGGTCAGGTGCCGGGCCCGGCGTCTTCGGCCGCGACGCCCGCCGTTCCGACGTCCTCACCACGCTCACGCCGGGCGAAGACCGAATGGCGGTATCCGTAGGCGAAGTAGACGGCGACGCCCACCGCCATCCACACCACGAATCGGATCCAGGTCTCGACGGACAGGTTCAGCATCAGCCACAGGCAGGCCAGAATCGAGAGGATCGGGACGAGCGGGACGAACGGCACCCGGAAGCCGCGCTCGAGATCGGGCCGGGTGCGGCGGAGGACGATGACCCCGACACTCACCAGCACGAACGCGAACAGGGTCCCGATGTTGACCATCTCCTCCAGGGTGCCCATCGGGAAGAACGCGGCCAGCACCGCCGAGATGACGCCGACGACAACGGTGAAGCGCACCGGTGTGCCGCGTCGTCCGGTGTGCGCCAACGCGCGGGGCAACAGACCGTCGCGCGCCATGGCGAACCCGACGCGGGTCTGACCGAGTAGCAGCACCATCACGACCGTCGTCAGGCCGGCGAGTGCCCCCAGGTCGATCACCCAGCCGGCCCAGGTCACCCCGTTCGCCTCGAACGCCGTGGTGAGCGTGGATCCCGTCACCTCCCCGGTCACCGGGTCGGTCTTGTCGGCGAGCTCCGGGTACGGGACCATCCCGGACACGACGAGGCTGACGGCGACGTAGAGAACGGTCACGATCGCGAGCGACGCCAGGATGCCGCGCGGCATCGCCTTCTGCGGATTCCTGGTCTCCTCCGCGGTCGTTGCCACGACGTCGAAACCGATGAACGCGAAGAACACCAGCGACGCGGCGGCCAGGAGGCCGTACCAGCCGAAGGTGCTGCCCTCGGCTCCGGTGATCGCCGAGAAGAGCGTCTGGTGCAGACCGGTGTCCCCCTCGCTGGGGCCCGCGGGCGGCGGCACATAGGGGTCGTAGTTCTTCACCTTGATGTAGAAGGCGCCGACCACGATGACCAGCAGGACGACGAAGACCTTGATGGCCGTGATGACCAGGGACACCCGGGACGACAGCTTGGTGCCGAACGCGAGCAGGACCGTCAGCACGGCGATCAGCAGCACCGCCCCCCAGTCGAAGCCGATCGAATCGGTCAGCTGTACCGACGCCGACGAGCCGATGATGTTGCCCAGGTAGAGCGACCACCCCTTGGCGACCACCGACGCGGCCAGGGCGAATTCGAGGATGAGGTCCCAGCCGATGACCCAGGCGATGAACTCGCCGAAAGTCGCGAACGAGAACGTGTACGCGCTGCCGGCGACGGGAACCGTCGACGCGAACTCCGCGTAGCAGAGCGCGGCGAGTGCGCACGCGATCGCGGCCAGCACGAACGCCAGCGACACCGAGGGGCCGGCGAGATTGCCGGCGGTGCGCGCGGTGAGCGTGAAGATGCCGGCGCCGACGACGACCGCCACACCGAAGACGGTGAGATCCCACGCGGTCAGATCTCTGCGGAGTTTGGTATCCGGTTCGTCGGTGTCGCTGATCGACTGCTCGACCGACTTCACGCGCTTGAACGGATTGCTCATCGCTGCCTCCTCGGGCCGAGGTGGCGCACACCCCGCGATCGTTTCAGGCTATCGAACCCGGGGGTCGACACATGCCGAACCCGCATCGCGGGTCACAGGAGCGACCGAGGTTCGGGTGATGCAGATCAGGTGTCGCGCGTCGGGTGCGGTTGCGCCGCCCGTTCCTCGTCGTCACGGACGAGGTCGGGGTCCTCGAGCAGGCCTTCGACCTCGGGGTGGCGATTCAGGAAGATGATGCTCGCGACGAGCCCTCCCCACACGATTCCGATGGAGATGAGGAGCATGACGATGGCGATCCCACTCATCAGACGGTCTCCTTACTGGTCTTGAGATCGGCTCCGCGAACCCCGTCGGGCAGTGGTGGCCACGGCAGGAAGTCGGGGTCGTCGCGGCCCTTCCACGAGGGCAGGGAGAGGCCGACTGCGGCGACGACGACGAGGGCGATGGTTCCCCAACCGAAGACGTTGATGTACCAGGTGGGATACCCCTCGTATCCCTCGTCGATCACCGACCACACCTTCTGCACGAGCATGATCGTCAGGAATACCGGTGCGACCACGCCGACCAGCCCCAGCCAGACCTTGCCCACCTTGAACGTCGACACCGCATTGAGGTGGTGGCGCAACATGTCTCCGCGCCGCAGCACCCAGATCAGGATGATCGCCATCAGGATGGCCGAGGAGACCACGCCCACGTTGTTGGCGAACATGTCGACGGTGTCGAGGGCGATGAGACCCGAGGTGGTCGAGAACAATCCGACCGAGATGAGGCCGCACACCACCGACACGCCGACCGCGGCCTTGGTCCGGGACAGACCCCATTTCTCTTGGATACCCGCGGAGACACCGATCATCAGCGAGATCAGCGAGGTGAAGCCGGCGATCACCAGCGAGCCGAAGAACAGCATCCCGAAGAATGCCGCGCCCGGCATCTCCGAGATCACCGCCGGGAACGTCACGAACGACAGGATCGGTCCGGTGAGGCCTTCCAGGTCGGACACCGCGACCTGCTGCTGGTAGGCGAGGAATCCCAGTGCGGAGAAGACGCCGATGCCGGCGAGGATCTCGAACGAGGAGTTGGCGAAGGCCACGACGAGACCGGAGCTGGTCATGTTGGCCTTACGCCGCTGGAAGGACGCGTAGGCGATCATGATGCCGAATGCGATCGAGAGCGAGAAGAAGATCTGACTGTAGGCCGCGATCCACACGTCGAGGTCTTTGAGCGCCTCCCACTTCGGGGTGAACAGGGCGTTCAGGCCGTCGACGGCACCGGGCAGCGTGATCGCGCGGATCACCAGCCCCGCGAAGCCGACGAACAACAACGGGATGAAGACGATGTTGACCTTCTCGATGCCGTTCGCGACACCGAGCAGCAGCACCGCGAGAACGGCGAGCCACACGACGATCAGCGGCAACGCGACGCCACCCACGATCGTGGTGGATACACCGGGATCGCCGACCTTCAGGTACTCGCCGGTGAAGAAGCCGGCCGGATCGTCGCCCCAGCTCTGGTTGAACGAGAAGAAGAAATAGCTCAGCGCCCAGGCGATGACCGCCGCGTAGTAGACGCCGATGACGAACAGCAGACCGGTCTGGAACCAGCCGAGCGCCTCGACCGGCTTCTTGATCCGCCGAAACGACAGCGGCGCGGTCCCGCGGAAACGATGGCCCACGGCGTAGTCGAGGAAGAGCACTGGGATGCCCGCGGTGAGAAGAGCGACCAGATACGGGATGAGGAATGCCCCACCGCCGCTCTCGTAGGCGACGCCCGGGAACCGCCAGATGTTTCCGAGTCCCACCGCCGATCCGATCGCGGCGAAGATGAAACCGGAGTTCCGGGTGAAGGTCTCCCGTTGTCCTCCGGCGGCGTTCGCAGAAGTCACTGCTTCCTCCTCGTCGAGCGCTGGATGCTCGAGACACCGGTGCCCGAGGACTGTCGGATTCCGACGCTATAGCAACGAGCCGTTCCTCTGCGGGTGTTGCGGTCGGCCTGTCGGAATGCCGTCGAGGAGTTGCACACCGAGCCGCGAGCGACGACGACGGGGACCCCGCGTGTTCGCGGAGTCCCCGTCGGGTCGACTCACTCAGCCGAGCGAGCGGAATCCGCTTGCGAGCGAGGAGTCGGCGTCCGACATGGTGCGGCTGGCGTTGCTGACACCGGACTGCAGCGACTGCAACGACTCCCGCGACTGCGTGAAGATGCGGTCGAAGTTCAGCTGTGCGTCGAGGTAGGCCGCCTTCGCTTCGGCCGAGCTCCAGTTGCCGTCGAGCGCAGCGATCTGGTTCTTGAGCTGCGTGTTGAGGGCGTCGAGCTCGGCGAACGCCCGCTGCAGTCCGCCGCTGAGGTCACCGAGTGCCGCGAAATCGTAGTTGATGGTCATTGAGGTCCCTTTCGAAGAGGCAGAGCAGGTCAGACGGTGATGTTGAGGCCACCGGCGGCGGCGGCGTCCTGGTCTTCGTAGCCGGCGAAGCCGTTGGTCAGCTGTGCCTTGATCTGATCGAGGAGCTGATTCATCGTGGTCGCGGCCTTGTTCCAGTCGGTGTGGGTGCCGTCGAAGGCCACGCCCGCCTTGCCCTGCCACGTCGGGGTCGCGTTCGACGCGTGCCTGGCGATCACCCCGATCGTCTCCTTCATGTCCGCGACGATCCCGCCGACCGCCGCCGCGGTGGCCTGGCCCTCCGCGACATCGATCTTCACTCCGGCGCCGCCTGCTCCGGGCAGATTCAACATGAGTTTTCCTCCTGTGTAACGGCACCGATCGGCGATGCCCCCGTTGGTATCCGTGACACAGATACCCCTGACAGTTGTTCTCCGCGGCGGTCTGGACCGCGGAACCCCCCGATGCGGATCATGCCGACCACGTCCCGTCGGGGAGGGTCTCGATCAGCAGGCGCACGGCCTGCGCGATCCGATGACCCGAACCCGGCGAGAGGGTGGTCCACACCCGACCGTCCGGAGACTTGCTGGGACTCGAGACGAGTCGACCCCTTGCGGTGTCGAAAACGGCCAGAGCGCCAGAAGATCGAGAGAATCGTCCGTCCTCGTTCGAGGAGGCGACGATCTCGGTGCGCACTCGACACGAGCCGAGCGCCGCGGATATGACGACGGCGTCGGACAACGGCGCGCCGAGCGTGTACAGCGCGTCGGTGATCTCGGTGTTCGTCGAACATTCCCCGAGTCTTTCGACGAGTTCATCGGTCGGCGCACTGAACGCGGTGAATTCGCACTGTGCCGAGTCGTCGAACCGCGAACGGACGAGGTCACCCAGGTCGTCGACTTCGGTGACCTCGACGACGGAGAGATCGAGCCGATCGCCGACACGTTCGGCCAGGACGTGCTCATATCCCCTGCGCGCCAGACATATCCGGCGCACGCCGGATTCGGCGAAGGAACGCATCTCGATCTCGCGCTGCGGCTGGGACAGGACACGGAGGACCGTGGCCAGCCACGGCCCGGGCTCGTCGTGGTCCACCAGGTCGAAGGTCGCGATGTCCGCATCCCGCTCCCGGTCGGCCGGCGAAGGCGCGGACTCGTCTTCCGCGTCGACAGGCATGTCGAGGACCACCGGCCACGTCTGCACACCGTAGCGATCTCCGAGACGGCGGAGCACGGCCGCGTCGAGGGTGACGGCGTCGCGGGTCGTCGGCATCATGCGCGGTCCCCCGGATTCCCGAGCAACAACGTCTCCGACAGATACCGCGGATCGACCTTCGCCGATTCGGCATCCGGCGCCGAGACATAGTGAGCCGCAGGACGATCCGAAGTCTCGATGTCGGCCCAGGTGAGCGGTGCGTCCAGGCTGTCCGACGCTCGGGCGAGACCCTCGTCGGGGTCGGACGCACCGGCGTCGACGGAAACGCCGCGGATGGTGGCGCCACGATCTCCGGCCGCCGACATCCCGGGTGCCAGCGGCGGCGGCACACCGGGCCCCGGAGCGGCAGCTGAACCAGCGGGCGCCGCAACGGGTGTCGCGGACGGGGATACCGCACTCGCCACGACCGTCGGGGCATAGCGGAGTTTCTCGGCGGGCGGCGCATACGCACCGCCCAGCCCGCCGAACATCGGCGGCACGACCGGCGTGGCCGGAGGTGCGACGGGCTTGGGTGCCGCCGCCCGTGCCGCTGCGGCCTTCTCCGCGGCAAGCGCCTGGCTCGTCACCAGTTCCGGAGCCCGGCGCGACGACGCCCACGGTTTGCCCACGGGTTCCGCCGCATTCTCGTAGGCCTGCATGACACGAGAGGCGCGCATGCGCTGTTGCACCACAGCACGTTCGGCCTCGGCCGCCGCGCCGGCGATGATCGGCGCCACCGCGGTTGCGGTGGTGGCGATCTCGTGGAGCTTCTCCACGACCTCGACCTCCGCGAGATTGGGCATGTTCAGACGCGCGACGGTTGTGGCCGCGGCCTGGGCCTCCGCCCGTGCCGCATTCTCGATCGCCTCGGTCGCGGTATCGGCGAACCACGGCGCGAACTGGGTGAGACGCTCGAACACCGCACTGGTCTGGGCGGACTGCCAGCTCAGGCCCAGACGCGTCAGCACAGCCGCATACCCGATGCCGGCCTCGCCGACCTCGGCGGCGAGCGCGGTCCATGCGAGTCCCGCTTCGGCCAACGGGGCCGGACCGGGTCCGGCTCCGAGGTCCGTGGCCAGTTGCTCACTGGTACGCAGATCCCAGTTCACCCCGGTGAAGCCGAGTCCTGTCGTGTTCGTCATGGTCCCTCCCTTCGGCGGCCGTGGGTGTAGGTCTCGTGTCTCTCGCAGGCTCGGTTCAGGCCTGGATCCTGAAGGCCGCCGCAGCAGCGGAATCGCTGTCGATGAGTCCGGAGGCCTGCGCACGCAGCGTTGCGGCGATCTTCCGCAACTCGAGAACACCGGTCGCCGTGTCCTTTTCGAACTTCTCGGCGACCGTGGTGAAACTTGCGGCGGATGCGACCGACACCTCGTCGCGCCCCTGGGCCGGCACCGACAGGGCACCCTGCGCCCCGGCCAGCGCGAGCTCGAGCCGATCCGCGATCTTGTCGAGATCGCCTGCAGCCGAGATCAATTCGGCCGGTTCGACGCGAAGCTGTGCGTTGCTCATACTTCCTCGTTTCGTTTCAGACCGGGTACGCCCAGCCGTAGTTCGATATCAGGACTCGAATCGGCGTCGGCCGACTCATCGTGGCCGATGACCGCCGGTGCGACCTCGGGATCGTCACCGACCACCGCACGCCCGTTGTCCTCGGTCACCAGGTAGTCGGGCACGCTGTGCTGACCCTCGGCAGCGCCTGCTCCGCGTGCACCGGCGCCGGCCGCACCCATCGGGGCGCCGCCCATCGGCATCGCCGCCGGAGCCATGGTGGCCGGCCTCGACGCCGCGCCGGAACCGAGGGCAGGCTCGCCGATCGAGAAGTTCGTCGGGACCGTCGGCCGGGACGCGCTCAGCGGCGACATCATGCCTCCGATGCCGCCTCCCCCGCCTCCACCACCGCCTCCTCCGCCACCGGAACCGCCACCGCCCTTGACCTTCGACAGCGGCGTACCGGCAGGTGCGATGACGGGCGAATCCGGGTTGCCGACGTTGAGCATCTTGCTGATCGGCTGCATCAGCGAGCTCGGAAGTTCCATGGCGGTGGAGACCGCCGGAGAGACGGTGTCGAGAACGGTGCCGGCCAGGGTGAACGGAGACTGTCCGGCGGCACCGGTCGGAGCGCCGGTCACGGCGACCGGAGCACCGTTGGCGGTCATGGCCGTCGTCGGGGCGAGTAGCTCGGTCCGCGTCGCGGCGACGACAGCCGTGGCCTGACTCAACCCGAACGACGCGAACCCGATCGCCGTGGTGATCCCGGCCGCGATCAGCGGACTGGTCATCATCGGCACGGCGACCGTGGTGATCTTGGCGACGGTCGTCGCGATGATGGCCTGGACCAGCGCCAGCCCCTTCGCAACTATCGCGGATGCCATCTTCGTGTCGATCGAGATCCCCGACCCCTGAGCGGCGAGGGCGGTACTGTTCGCACCCGCTTCGGTGGTCTTGGCGGCCGCGCCGGCGGCACCCTGCCCGGCCCACAGCTGATCGGCCAGCTTGAGCGCACCCTGGCCCATCGACATCGACGTCTCGAGAACCTTGGTCAGGCTTTCGAAGATGATCGTCGGGTCGAAGCCCGCGCCGCTGAGGTCGCCGGTACCGAAGCCTCCGAGCAGGTCGGTGATCGGCTTGATGAACATGTCGAGATTCGGCGGCTGGATGGGCGGCAGTCCGGGCATCGGCGGCAACGCGGGCAGCACCGGTAGCGCCGGGAGTCCCAGTCCGCCGAGGACATCGGCCACGGTGCGGTCGAGGACCGGACCGAGTGGCGTCGCCTCGATCATCTCCTGCACCGTCATGTGGGTGAGTGCAGGCACATCAGGAACGCCGGGCAGGAACGGGCCTGGCGTCGGGGGCATCGGGGTCACAGCACCGAACGGATGGCGGCCGCACTCGAGGCGTCGACGCCCTCGTACTCGGCGAGCCCCTGGGCCGTCGTGGCCGCGGTCGCGGCATGGACGGCAGCCAACTGCCCGACCGACATGAGGTGGTTCGCCTGCGCGACGATGAACGACGCGAGGAACTCCTGGCCGATGAGGCCGAACACCGGGACCATCACAGCGGTGTTGGCCGCCGCATCGATCGACCCGGCCGTCCCGATGGCGGTCGCCATCGCCGCATTCGTCGCGACGAAGCCTTCGAGCGCTTCGGGCGTCACCTTCACATCCGTCATCACAACCCCCTCATGAGTGCGAGTCTTACTCGAGCGATCAGCCACCGGCACATGCACTGTCATTCACCCGAAGGACGAGCGGAGAGCATGTCGCCGAATGTTTCGTTGAACTCCTCGGTCACGGCCGCCACCCGGGCGTAGACCTTTTGTGCGGCGAGAGCCGAAGTCGTCACGATCGCCTCGCCGAGCCGTGCCGCGCCGAGTTCGTTCGCGCCGTGCTCGAGTCGGAGATCGACCAGCGCCCCCTTGGCATCGACCTCGACGGTCACCAGACCGTCGACCGAGGTGACGCGGGCCGAGATCGCCTGCAGTTTCTCGTCGAACCCGCGCAGACCGTCCAACTGGCGGGCGGCGCGCGCCTCGAGTTCGTCCATGGCCCAGCTCATCGGCGCAACCACGACGTCATGGCGTCGGCTTCCTCGTCGTCACGTTCCTCGGCCGCGGAGAGATCCGCCGGCTTGGGCAGCTTCATCTCGTTGACGAGATCGCGATCGATCCCGGCGGCGAGCAGGTTCTCGCGCAACCGGATTCCGGCCGACATCGCAGCCTGCTTGCAGAGACGCAGGATGTCGGCGGCCAGCAGTTCCGGGTGTTTGTCGAGCTCGGTGGACGCGATGTGGACCGCAACCGGCAGACCTTGAGCCGTCGTCCGGACGGCAAGGGCACCCGACCGCGAACGTGCTTGTGAGAACTGATGTACCGGCGCCCACGGATCGTCGCCGTCGCGCGCATCGTCGGCATGCGTTGCCGTCTCGTCGGTGTAGCTCAAGCCGAACCCCCCTTCACGCCGAATTAGACGCAGACGGGGTCCCTCCCGGTTCCATCGAATTCCCGTTCGATGCAACCTGCTTCCCAGGTGCCGGTTCACCAGGTCATGAAACTGGTCATGACCACGGTGCCGCCCCGCCTCGCACCTGGGGCCAAGTGCCTGATCCTGCCACAACTCGATCAACGCCACCACACGCCGGATACGGTATGTCGAACGCGAGAGTGTGAGATGAACTGTGGATCTCGTCCAAAATCCTCTCATACCCTTGGGTAGACTCGCGTCGACGCTGCCGGAGTCGGTCAGAGTGCAAGCAGATCGTCGCACCGAGGATCGATGCCTCATCGATCCTCGCATGCTGCCGGGGATCCCGCTCACGCACGAACCGCGACTCGCCAGGTCGGCCCGGCCGCAAGACCAGAGGATTCCCCGATGACGTACGAGAACTCGACGACGCCGAACGGCGCCGACGCGCCGGCACCACCCCCGTGGCTGCAATTCGCACCGCCTCCCACCGAGGCCGCGCCGGCCCCGCAGCCGGCGCCACAGCCACCTGCGAATGACGGCCGGGCGACGGGTCTTCCGCCGGCCCCCGACCGTGCCCCGTCGAATTCCGTTCCGACGCCGGGTCCCGATGCACTGCGTCCGCCGGAAACGGCGCCCGCCGACCCCGTGGCACCGGAGACCGGAGCTCCGCCCGCCGGGCCCGTCGACGCCATCGGCCGTCACACGCCACCGCCGGTCCCGCCCGCCCCGGAGCCGGGCCGTTTCCCCGGCACGCATCAGGCACCCGACGCCTACGCGCCGCCGCCCGGACCGACGTTCGAACCAGGTCCCACACCGCCGTTCGACCAGGCACCCCCGCCCGCGCACCAGCCTCCGCCGTTCCCTCAGCCCGGACCTCCCGGCCCGGGCCACCCCGCCGGCTCTGTCCCGGCGAACCAACTGATGCCGCCGGGACAGTTCGGTCCGGGCACCGGACCCGCACCCACATATCCGGCTCAGCAGATGCCGCCGGGTTACGGACCGCAGGGCGCTCCGTCGCTGGACGAGGTCGCGCTGATCCGCAAGGCCCGACGAGCACCGAGTCGCGGGTGGCGACGAGCCGTCCACACCCTGTCCGCGGGTGCCATCAATCCCGGCGAATCACAGGGCGACATCGCCTTTCAGCAACTCCTCGAGCGGGTCAACCGGCCCGTCCGGGGCGACTACCGGATCGCGGTGCTGTCGCTGAAGGGCGGCGTCGGCAAGACGACGACCACCGTCGGGCTCGGCTCGACCTTCGCCTCGCTACGCGGCGACCGGGTGATCGCCGTCGACGCCAATCCCGACCTCGGCACGCTCGCGCAGCGCATCCCCCAGCAGACGCGTTCGACGGTCCGCGACCTGCTCGCCGATCAGAACGTGTACCGCTACTCCGACGTCCGGGCCCACACGTCGCAGGCCCCGAGCCGGTTGGAGGTGCTTGCCTCCGAACGTGATCCGGCGATGGCCGAGGCGTTCAACGAGGAGGAGTACCGCGGGGTCGTCACCATCCTCCAGCGGTTCTACAACATCATCATCACCGACTGCGGCACCGGCCTGAGCCACTCGGCGATGAACGGTGTCCTCGACCTCGCCAACACGATCATCCTGGTCAGCTCACCGGCTCTCGACGGTGCACGCAGCGCCGGCGCCACCCTGGACTGGCTCGAGGCCCACGGTTTCGGGCACCTCGTGTCGCGGGCCGTCGTCGTGCTGAGCTCTTCGCGTCCGGGGTCGTCGACCATCGACACCGATCAACTCGGTCAGCACTTCCTGACCCGGTGCCGTGCGGTCCACAAGATCCCGTTCGACGACCATCTCGCCGAGGGCGCCGATGTCGATCTCGAACTGATGTCCAAGCCCGCGAAGCGCTCGTTCGTCGAACTCGCCGCGACCATCGCCGACGACTTCTCGGGCACCACCCTGCCGCGCGAAGAACCGTATCTCGGGTAACCCGCCCGGTATCAGCCCGTTTCGGGCGGAGCCTGATCGTCCCGCGGAGTCTCCACCCGCACGACACCGCGCTGCCGGCGTCGCGTCGCCCGCCACCGCCGCGCGACGTGGACGAACATCGGTACCACGACCGTGAGAACCGAAGCGATGATGAGGATCTCGATGTTGTCGCGGACAATCGGCACATTGCCGAGCAGGTAACCCGCCACGATGATCCCGCCCGCCCACGCGAGGCTGCCCAGGACGCTGAACAGGGTGAACACGCGGTGCGACATCCCGCTGAAGCCCGCGGTCAGTGGTACCAGCGTCCGGACGATGCCGATGAACCGGCCGAAGAACACGGTCAGCGGCCCGAACCGGTCGAAGAAGGCGTTGGTCCTGGCCACATAGTCGGGGCCGATGCTCCGCATCATCCGGCCCTCCACGACGCCGCGCCCCAACCGCCGACCGATGAAATAGCCGCACTGGTCCCCCGCGATCGCGGCCAGCGCCACGAGCGGAACCACCAACCAGAGCGGTGCGAACGGGTCGGGCTGCGCGGCGAACACTCCGGCGGTGAACAGGAGCGAGTCGCCGGGGAAGATCACGCCGACCAGCAGCCCGGTCTCGACGAAGACGAGTACGCACAGACCGATCAGACCACCGGTTGCCACGAAGGACTCGACGTCGAACGGATTCATCAGCGCCCACAGTAACGGCTCGTGCAGGTGAGAACGGTGTTCCGATCGGACGAACGGATGAATTCCGGGCGAGGTCCCGGCGACGGTGACCCCGGTCGTCCGTTCCACCCACGCCGATGCGCGAAGTCCACCGATGTGGGGTTTACTCGACGGTAAGACGCATACACCTCGAGTAAAGGGGGAACCCACGATGCCGTCGACGCCCCCCGGTCCGGCGAAGACGCCGGGCCCGGCATTACGGCCCGTCTCCGACACGGACGTCCGCCTCGAATATCACACGATCCACGGCTATCGCCGCGCCTACCGGATCGCGGGCAGCGGTCCCGCGCTGCTGCTCATCCACGGCATCGGTGACAACTCGTCGACCTGGGACGAGGTCATCCCGATCCTGGCGCAGCACTACACGGTCATCGCGCCCGACCTGCTCGGACACGGCCTGTCAGACAAACCGCGCGCAGATTACTCGGTGCCCGCCTTCGCCAACGGCATGCGGGATCTCCTCGTCGTGCTGGGGTTCAACAAGGTCACCGTCGTCGGTCACTCCCTCGGCGGTGGCGTGGCGATGCAGTTCTGCTACCAGTTCCCGCGCTTCGTCGAACGTCTCGTCCTCGTCGCCGCCGGCGGTGTGACGAGGGAGGTCAACCCTGCCCTCCGACTCATCTCGCTACCCGTGGTCCACCAGGCACTGTCGGCACTCCGGATCCCGGGCGTCATCCCGGGTCTCAGGGTCGCCGCCAAGGCCGTCGCCGCCGCACCGACGCTCCCGTTCGCACCGGTGTCCGCAACCCCCAAACGCCTTCTCGCCGATCACGAAGACCTGATGCGCGTCCTCGGCGACCTCGCCGATCCGACCGCGTACGCGGCGTTCCTGCGAACCCTGCGCGCCGTCGTGGACTGGCGCGGACAGTCGGTCACCATGCTCGACCGCTGTTATCTCACCGAGCGGCTCCCCGTCCTGCTGATCTGGGGCGACGAGGACATCGTCATCCCCTATCACCACGCCGAACTCGCGCACTCCGCGATCCCCCACTCGGAACTCGAAACCTTCGAGGGTGCAGGACATTTCCCGTTCCGCGACGACCCGGAACGATTCTGCCGAGTCATCATCGACTTCATCTCCCGGCACGAGGCCATCGTGTTCGATCCGCTGAACTGGCGGCATCTGCTGTCCGAGGGCGCTCACCCGCAGGACTTCATCGACGACGAGGACACCCTCGAGATCGTCATGGAGGCCTTCGAGGACGAACGCAACGCGACCTGAGCCCGTACACCGCCGCCGGGCGTCGGTGGTCTGTGCCACCATGGGTCCATGACCTACCCGGGTGGCGGCCCGGACGGCACCACGCCGTTCCCGCACCAACCTTCCGAGTACGACTCGAGCCCTGGCTTCGCCGTGCCCGGGTACGGTGCGCCACAACCGAACCCGATCCCCCACCAGTACGGCCGAGCCGCCCCGGTCCCCGAGCAGCCGCTCGTCGTCATCGGCGACATCACCTGTACCCAGAACCTCGTCATCACGCCGTCGGGTACGTGCCCCATCGCAGGCACCCAGTGGGTCGTCACCGACATGTCCGTGTCGACCGAACGGATGTCACAGACCGGTCTGGTACTGGCCATCGTGGGGTTCTTCATGGTGTGCTTTCTCAGCCTGTTGTTCCTGCTGATGAAGGAACGCAGAACCACCGGATACATCCAGGTGACCGTGCGCGGCGCGGGCGGCTTCATGCACGTCACCAACATCCCGGCATATACGCCGGTCACCATGGGTGACGTCTCGGGTCGCGTCAACTACGCCCGCACCCTGGCTGCGATGGCCTGACAGCACGACCACCGAGCACCACGACACGACGACACGACGACACGACGACACGACGCAAGACCACACCGAGGAGGACGACCCCGATGACCAATCCGGAGAACCCCGGCGACAAGCCGTACGACCCGTTCGTGAAGCAGCCCCGCCCGCGGATCCCGCGCAGCCGGGCACTCCCGCCTACGGCACCGACCCCAACGCGGGATACGCGGCACCGCCGTCCTACGGCGCACCCGAGGGTTACCAGGCACCGCAGGGCCATGACGCTCAGCAGCAGCAATACGGTGCACCGCCCCAGTACGGAGCTCCTCAGTACGGAGCCCCCCAGTACGGCGCACCGGCCGGATACGGATACCCGGGAGCACCGGACCCGACCGCCCCGTACGGGCGCGACCCCGCGACGGGCGAACCGCTGTCGGACAAGTCGAAGCTCGTCGCCGGTCTGCTGCAGATCTTCCTGGGCAGCCTGGGTGTCGGCCGCTTCTACATCGGTGACAACACCATCGGCGGCATCCAGCTCGGCCTGACGATCATCGGCTACATCACCGCGATCTTCCTCATCGGATTCGTGCTGATCTTCGGCGTCGCCATCTGGGCCCTCGTCGACGGCATCATGATGCTGACCGGCAGTGTCCGCGACAAGAACGGCCTCAAGCTCGGGAACTAGCCTCCGCAGCAACCGGTGGACCCGCGCACGTCGCGGGTCACCGTGTTGCGGGCGGCGAGTTCGTCGTCGGCGGGATAGTCGACGCCGACCAGACACAGGCCGCGAGCCTCGGCCACCGGCACCTGTGCGCTGCGCACCTTCTCCGCGAGAAGCGCACGACACCAGTCGAGGTCACGCCGTCCGTCGCCGACGCTGGCCACCGCGCCCACCAGCGACCGCACCATCGACCAGCAGAACGCATCGGCGCTGACCTCGCCGACGAGAACACCGTCCGCGTCGCGGGTCCAGGTGAAGCGCTGGAGGTCCCGGATCGTCGTCGCGCCTTCGCGTCGACGGCAGAAGGCAGCGAAATCGTTCAGACCCACCAACTCCGACGACGCAGCGTTCATCGCCTCCACGTCGAGCGCGCGGCGCCAGGTCGCCGTGGTCCGCGCCACCACGGGTTCCGGCCCCCATCGCGAATCGTCCAGCCGATAACGGTAGTGGCGTCGTAGCGCGGAGAAGCGGGCGTCGAATGCGTCGGGCACCACCCGGACGTCTTTCACCCGGATGTCGTCCGGGCACATCTTGGCCAGCCGCCCGACGAGCGTCGACGGGTTCCCGGCGATCGACCGGGTCTCCAGCGCCGAGGCCGGGATGACAGCATGCGCGACCTGCCCCGTCGCGTGCACACCGGCATCGGTCCGCCCCGCCACCGTCAGCCGGACCGGTACCCGCAGGATCGTCGCCAACCGGTTCTCGAGTTCCTCGCACACACTGCGCTGCCCGATCTGCCGTGCCCAACCGGCGAAATCGGTGCCGTCGTAACCGACGTCGAATCGCAGACGACAGAACCCGCCGGCACCGGAATCCGGGCCGACGGGTTCGGTCAGCAGTTCTCGACTCAGTCGACTACTTCTTGTCGTCGTCTGCGTCGGTTACCTCTTCCGCCTCGACGGCGGTAGCGGCGGTCGACTCGTCGTCAACGGCCTCGGCGACAGCCTCGGCGTTGGCGACCTCGGCGTCGGTGGCGTCGGCCTCGACAGCCTCCACCACGTTCTCCTCAGCAGCCTTCTTCGAGGCGGCGACGCGGGTCGCGCGCGACGCCTCGCTCGACGCGGTGGTCTCGCGCACCAGCTCGATCACGGCCATGGGGGCGTTGTCGCCCTTGCGCGGCAGCGTCTTGATGATGCGGGTGTAGCCACCGTTGCGATCGGCGAAGAACGGGCCGATCTCGTCGAACAGCGTGTGCACGACGTCCTTGTTGCGGATGTCCTTCAGCACCTCACGACGGTTGGCCAGCTTGCCGGCCTTGGCGTGGGTGATGATCTTCTCCGCGTACGGGCGCAGGCGCTTGGCCTTGGCCTCGGTGGTGGTGATGCGGCCGTGCTCGAAAAGCGAGGTGGCGAGGTTCGCCAGCATCGCTTTCTGGTGGCTGGCCGACCCGCCGAGGCGGGCACCCTTGGTGGGCTTGGGCATTGTCTTCTCCTAGGAGGACTCCCGATCACTCGAGCGGAAGTCAGGGTTTGGGCGAGCGTGACAGCTGCCGCCGGGAAGCGACTACAGCTGTTCGGTTTCGGCGAAATCCTCACCGGAATCGGCGTCGAAGGACGCGTCTTCCGACCACGTACCGGTGGCGGGGTCGTAACCGGCGACCTGCGACGGATCGAAGCTGGCCGGGCTGTCCTTGAGGGACAGGCCGAGCGCGTGCAGCTTGACCTTGACCTCGTCGATCGACTTCTGGCCGAAGTTGCGGATGTCGAGCAGATCCGACTCGGTCCGGGCAACCAGCTCGCCGACGGTGTGAACACCCTCGCGCTTGAGGCAGTTGTACGAACGGACGGTCAGCTCCAGATCCTCGATCGGCAGGCTGAACGACGCGATGTGGTCGGCCTCCGCCGGAGACGGCCCGATCTCGATGCCCTCGGCCTCGACGTTGAGCTCCCGGGCGAGCCCGAAGAGCTCCACCAGGGTCTTGCCCGCCGACGCCAGCGCGTCACGCGCGCTGATCGAGTTCTTGGTCTCCACGTCGAGCACGAGCCGATCGAAGTCGGTGCGCTGCTCGACACGGGTGGCCTCGACCTTGTAGGTCACCTTGAGCACCGGCGAGTAGATCGAGTCGACCGGGATACGGCCGATCTCGGCACCCGACGCCTTGTTCTGCACGGCCGGCACGTAGCCGCGGCCCCGCTCGACGACGAGCTCGATCTCGAGCTTGCCCTTGTCGTTCAGGGTGGCGATGTGCAGATCGGGGTTGTGCACGGTGACACCGGCCGGGGGCACGATGTCGGCGCCGGTGACGGTGCCCGGACCCTGCTTGCGCACGTACATGGTGACCGGCTCGTCCTCGTCGGAGGAGACCACGAGGCCCTTGAGGTTCAGGATGATGTCGGTGACGTCTTCCTTGACCCCGGGGACGGTGGTGAACTCGTGGAGGACACCGTCGATCCGGATGCTGGTGATGGCTGCACCCGGGATCGAGCTGAGCAGGGTACGACGCAGCGAGTTACCGAGTGTGTAACCGAAACCCGGCTCGAGCGGTTCGATGACGAACTTCGACCGGTCCTCGGCGATGACTTCCTCGGTGAGGGTGGGTCGCTGTGAGATGAGCATTTCGTTTTCTCCTTTGGCCGCCCGCTATATGACGGCCTAGAAAGTGAACCGAACAGCAGTTGCTGTCTGGTGTTGTCTGTTCTCTCCGAATCCCCGTAACCATGCGGGCTTTTCGGGGGTACACGGGGGCGGAGCCCCGTGCGTCTACTTGGAGTAGAACTCGACGATGAGCTGCTCGGTGAGCGGAACCTCGATCTGAGCGCGCTCGGGCACCGAGTGCACGAGGATGCGCAGGGTCGAGGGCACGACCTGGAGCCAACCCGGGACCGGACGATCGCCGACGAGCTCCTTGGCGATCTGGAACGGGACGGTCTGCAGCGACTTCGGACGGACATCGATGATGTCGTACTGGCTGACGCGGTAGCTGGGGACGTCGACCTTCACACCGTTGACGGTGAAGTGGCCGTGGCTGACCAGCTGGCGAGCCTGACGACGCGTCCGGGCGATGCCCGAGCGGTACACGACGTTGTCGAGACGGGTCTCGAGGAGCTTCAGCAGTTCGTCACCGGTCTTGCCGGTACGACGGTTCGCTTCTTCGAAGTAGCGACGGAACTGCTTCTCCATCACTCCGTAGGTGAAGCGTGCCTTCTGCTTCTCCTGCAGCTGGAGCAGGTACTCGCTCTCCTTGATCCGCGAGCGGCCGTGCTGGCCGGGTGGGTAGGGGCGACGCTCGAATGCGACGTCTCCACCGATCAGATCGACGCGAAGACGACGAGACTTCTTTGTTGCGGGGCCGGTATAACGAGCCATGTTTCTCTGTTCCTCCCTTTCCCGTTAGACCCGACGCCGCTTGGGCGGACGGCAACCGTTGTGCGGCTGCGGGGTGACATCGGAAATGGTGCCGACCTCGAGGCCGGCTGCCTGCAGGGAGCGGATCGCGGTCTCGCGACCCGAGCCCGGCCCCTTGACGAAAACGTCGACCTTCTTGACGCCGTGCTCCTGGGCCTTGCGCGCTGCGTTCTCGGCCGCGAGCTGAGCCGCGAACGGGGTGCTCTTGCGCGAGCCCTTGAAACCGACGTGGCCCGACGACGCCCAGCTGATGATGTTTCCGCTGGGATCGCTGATCGACACGATGGTGTTGTTGAACGTCGACTTGATGTGCGCGTGGCCGTGCGGGACGTTCTTCTTATCGCGACGGCGGGTGCCCTTCTTGGGGCCTGCGCTACGTGACTTCGGAGGCATTACTTCTTCTTCCCGGCGATGGTCTTCTTCGGGCCCTTACGAGTGCGGGCATTGGTCTTGGTGCGCTGTCCACGGACGGGCAGGCCACGACGGTGGCGCAGACCCTGGTAGCAACCGATCTCGATCTTGCGACGGATATCGGCCTGCACCTCGCGACGCAGGTCACCCTCGACCTTCACCGAGGATTCGATGTACTCACGCAGCTTGGAGACGTCTGCGTCAGTGAGGTCCTTCGCGCGGAGGTCGGGGCTGAGGCCCGTTCCCGCGAGGATCTCCTTGGAGGTGGTACGCCCAACTCCGTAGATGTAGGTCAGTGCGATCTCCAGCCGCTTTTCGCGGGGGAGGTCCACACCAGCAACACGTGCCATGTGGCGGATTTCCTTTTCGATTTCCAGAGGTCTTCTCCCGGTCCGCCCCGTGAGCTGGTGCCGAACCGTGTGTTCGGCCTCGCGGGCTCCGGCCTCTGATCCGGAGGTAGGCGGTGACTCGTCTGTCGCCGCTGGTGCTGGGAGGTCTTCTGATGTTCAGTTGTCGTTCTTCAGTTGTTCTGACTCAAGCGACCCGGAGGGGTGCGCGTGATCAGCCCTGACGCTGCTTGTGACGCAGGTTCTCGCAGATCACCATGACCCGGCCGTTGCGGCGGATCACCTTGCACTTCTCGCAGATCGGCTTGACGCTCGGCTGAACCTTCACGTCAGTCTCTCCTGCTCGGCTCGCCCGCGCGCACGCCGATACGCGGCCGTACACGTGGGTGTCGGTCTCCTCCCAGACGGATGTCCGGGAAGTCTTCTCCCGGCGGTGCCGGGAAAGTCTTACTTGTAGCGGTACACGATCCGCCCGCGACCGAGGTCGTAGGGCGAGAGTTCCACGACGACCCGATCCTCGGGCAGGATGCGGATGTAGTGCTGCCGCATCTTGCCGCTGATGTGGGCGAGAACCTTGTGTCCGTTCTCCAGCTCAATGCGAAACATCGCATTGGGCAGGGGTTCGATCACTCGACCCTCGACCTCGATGGCCCCGTCTTTCTTCGCCATGTCCTCCGCGATCCTGGCCTTCTCGCGACACCCGGATGGTGCTGCGTCGTCGGCCCGGTTGAATCAGTGTTTGTCCGTTAGGGTGTGGGCACCGGTCCGCGAGGACCTGCGCCCGGTGCAACGCGCCGGACCTGCGTGGGGACACGCGGATGCCGGCACGCGAGACGCACCGACGATCCATCTTACGCGAACAGCGAGAACAGTCCAAATGCGTGCCGATCGGCCACCGCATTCCGCCCGACTCGGACATCAGACCGCCGTATCCGGCACGCCCGTACTGGCACACTGTTCCGCATGCTGGCATTTCTCGTCCGCACCGTGTGCACCGCGGTGGCATTGTGGGTGGCGACGCTGATCGTCCCGGGAATCGAGTTCGTGGGCGGTTCGACGACCGCCGAGAAGGTCGGGATCGCACTGGTCGTGGCCGTGATCTTCGGCGTGCTCAACGCCTTCGTCAAACCCATCGTGCAGTTCATCTCGATCCCCTTCTACATCCTGACGCTGGGGCTCATCCACATCGTGATCAATGCGCTGATGCTGGAGATCACCGCGTGGATCACCCGGAACACCACCCACTGGGGCCTCGAGGTCGACGACTTCTTCTGGTCGGCGATCTTCGGCGCGATCGTCGTGTCGATCGTCGGCTGGCTGCTTGCGCTTCTGATGCGGGACCCGATCGAGAGATGAGGACGATGAGCACGGGCATCCGTCGAGTCGGATTCCTGGCGGCCCTCGCGGCCGCACTGGCACTGACCGCGTGCGGCAGCGACGGTGCCGTCGACCAGCAACGCTCGGTCACCGTCGTCGGGTCCGGTCAGGTGAGCGGCGCCCCGGACACCCTGCGAGCCGACATCGGCGTCGAGTCGACGGCCGGCGACGTGACCACCGCACTGAACGAGACGAGCGAGAAGATCAGCGCGGTCACCGACGCGATGGTCGACGCCGGCGTGGATCGCAAGGACGTCGCCACCCAGCAGGTGTCGGTGAGTCCGCAGTACGCCAGTGCGGTCCCCGGCGGTTCCAGCCAGATCAGCGGCTATGTGGCGACCAACTCGATCCGGGTCACCATCCGCGACCTCTCCAAGGCCTCCACGGTCCTGAGCGCCGCGGCGACCGCCGGTGGCGACAACACCCGGATCAGCAACGTCGCATTCGCCATCGACGACGATTCGGAACTTCTCGAGCAGGCCCGCAAGGCGGCGTTCGACGACGCCCGCGGCCGCGCCGAGCAGTACGCCTCGCTCGCCGACGACTCACTCGGCAAGGTGCTGACCATCAAGGAGACGACGAGCGGCCAGGAGCAGCCCGCCTCCCCCGGCACCTTCGAGCGCGACGTCGCCGCCGCGCCCGTCCCCATCGAGCCCGGCGAACAGGAGCTGACCTTCACGGTCTCGGTGACGTTCGCGCTCGACTGAGCCGGGGCTCACCCCGCTCGCACCGGGACCGCCGAACGCCCGAATTGCCCGGTGCGCGGAGAATTTTCGGCACAGAACGGCAACGACTGGGTGACAACTCCCCATCGTCGCCGAAACACGCTCTTACGGTGAGTCGGTTGGGGTGATCAGTACGGGGGCCGATCGAAGGAGCTTGTCATGACCGCATTCCGAACACGCACTCTCGCCGCCTCGGGGCTGGCGGCCGCCGCAGTACTCGCGTCCGTCGGCGTCGCCGCGCCGGCCGATGCGGCGGGGAACCAAGTCGCTGAAGATCTCCGGCGAACTCGAGATCGCCCCGGACCTCGAGGTCCTCGAGATCAAGGCCGACGGCGTCACCGACGACAAGGGCAAGACCACCGGCACCTACGTCGCGACCCTCCTGGCCGGCGACGACGACAATCCCCTGCCCTTCAAGGTCAAGGGGCCGATCACGTGCATCCACACCGACGGGAACACCGCGTCGCTGGTCTACCCGATCGCCGCGACCGATCCCAATCTCATCCCCGCGGGACTCAGCGAGGCCCTCGCCGTGCAGATCACCGTCCGGAAAGGCGCAGGCGAGGACGACAACAAGGTCGGGGTGAACGGCCCGGCACCCACCGCCTCCTTCAACGGCTGTAAGCCCGCGGCCACCCCGTTCGACTTCGACGGGGACATCGAGATCAAGTAGTTTTGCTCTTCCGATCGTGTAGATCGAAAGTCATTCAACGCCCGCGGAACTAATCTCCAACGCGCGCATAAACATTGGGTTGATCGGTCGTCGATGACAGCGTGAGGACATCGCGCACATCATCGACGAATCGAGCCAATTCGTGTCCTCATCGCTGTCCTCCCACGACATCTCACCTCCGGCCCGTACGCACGGAAGGCGCCGACGACGGTTTCTGCGCACCAAGGTCGTTGCCACGGCCGCGACTCTCGCCGCCGTCGTCTTCGCGTCGGCGTGCGGTCCGTCGGACACCGAGGTCGACCTGAGCAAGACGCTCCCCACCGACATCCCGGCGGGCACCACCCTGGTGGTGGCCGACCAGCAGAACCTGGTCCAGAACCTCCTCGCCGCCGGCGGCAACGGCGAGCACCTCCCCTACAAGGTCGAATTCGCCAACTTCACCGGCGGACCCGCGGTGCTGGAGGCCTTCCGCGCAGGCACCGCCGACGTCGCACCGGTCGGTGACGTCCCGCCGATCCACGCATATCTCACCGGGCAACAGGTTCCGATCATCCTGGCGCGGAAGGTCCAGCCGGACTCGTATCGTTTCGCAACCAGTCCCGAGGCTGCCCCGACGCTGCGCACCGGAGCCGACCTGCGGGGCAAGCGAATCGCCTACGCCGAGGGCACCGCCCAGCAGGTGGCCGTTCTCCGGGCTCTGCAGAACTCCGGCCTGACCACCGATGACGTGAACCTCGTGCGCCTGCAGCTCGTCGAGTTCTCCGAGGCACTCGGGGCCGGCGAGGTCGACGTCGCACCGCTCAACGAGCCACGTCTCACCCGCTACCTCCGCGACTACTCACGCGACGGGGCGTCGTTCCTCGACCCGGCAGCCGTCGGACGGACATCGGAGGGACTCTCCTTCTTCTATGCCCGGGGAGAGTCGCTCACCGACCCGGCCAAGGCCGCCGCGCTACGCCACTTCGTCGGTGTCCTCGTCAACTCCTTCCACTGGATCAACACGCACCCCGCGGAATGGGTGAAGCTGGTCGGACGGCCGCCTGCCGACCAACATCCTCGCCTCCCTTCGGCTCGCCGCCATCTCGCTGGTCATCGGCGTCGGGGTCGGCGTCGTCCTCGCCCTGATCTCCGGGCTGAGCCGCATCGGCGAATCGATCGTCGACGGCCCGATCCAGATCAAACGGGCCATCCCGACACTCGCGATCATCCCGCTCGCCATCATGTGGTTCGGCATCGGCGATGCGATGAAGATCATCATCATCTCGACCAGCGTGATGATCCCCGTCTACATCAACACCCACGCCCAGCTGCGCGGCGTGGACATGCGCCACGTCGAACTCGCACAGACCGTCGGCCTGTCCCGGACCGCGTTCATCCGACGCGTCGCCCTGCCGGGTGCGGTACCCGGGTTCTTCACGGGATGCGCCTGGACGTGACGATCTCGTGGCTCGCGCTCGTCGTCGTCGAACAGGTCAACGCAACCGAGGGCATCGGCTACCTGATGAACCAGGCACGCCTCTACGGACAGCTGGAGATCGTCGTCGTGGGGCTCGTGGTCTACGCCGTCTTCGGTCTCGTCGGCGACACCGTCGTCCGCACCATCGAGAGGAGGGCACTGTCATGGCGAAAGTCACTGGGCAGCTGATCGATCGAGCGGAGACCTCCGCCGCTGCACCTGAATCCGCACCCGAAGTCCTGGTCGTCCGGGGACTCTCACGCGGCTTCGGCGAACGGACCGTACTCGCGAACATCGACCTGACGATCCGGGCAGGCGAATTCGTCGCCCTCCTGGGTCGCAGCGGCAGCGGAAAGTCCACACTTCTGCGGGCCATCGCAGGTCTCGACAACGGCGTCGCGGGCGACGGCGACCTCTATGTCGCGCCCTCGACCTCGGTGGTCTTCCAGGACTCCCGGCTTCTCCCGTGGGCACGCGTGCTCCCCAATGTCACCCTGGGGCTCGGCGGACGCGGGGCAACCGCGGCCGGCCGGCGGACACTGTCCGACGTCGGGCTCGCCGGCCGCGAGAACGCCTGGCCCACCGAACTGTCCGGCGGTGAACAACAGCGCGTGGCGCTCGCCCGATCGCTGGTGCGCCAACCGCAGCTGCTCCTCGCGGACGAACCGTTCGGAGCCCTGGACGCGCTGACCCGCATCCGGATGCACGGCCTGCTGCGCGACCTGTGCGCGAAGTACCGGCCCGGCGTCCTGCTGGTCACACACGACGTGGACGAGGCCATCACGCTGGCCGATCGCGTCCTCGTCCTCGACGAGGGACGGTTCGTCGCCGATCGTGACCTGACCGGCCTCGGACCGCAGCGCTCACTGCGCGATCCCGACTTCGTCAGCCACCGCGAGGCCCTCCTGCGCGCGCTCGGCGTCGACGCCGACGCGACCTGAGACCCCTGCACGACAACGCATCTCACACACACCGACACGAAGAGGATCAGTTGTGACCACCGATCGTCAGCTCCACCTCAATGCCTTCAGCTACCCCGTGGGGCATCACGAGGCCGCGTGGCGTCATCCCCGGACGCAGCCGGAGCGTCTGTTCGACGCGGACTACTACCAGCAGATCGCCAGGGAGGCGGAGGCCGCGAAGTTCGACGCGGTGTTCTTCGCCGACGGTCCCGCCCTGCGCACCGAGGCCGCGTACAGCGCTGCCGGGCGCCTCGAACCCATCACGCTGCTGACCGCGATCGCCGCGGCCACGGAACGCATCGGCCTCATCGCGACGGCGTCGACGACCTATTACGAGCCCTACAACCTCGCACGGCTGTTCTCGAGTCTGGACTTCCTGTCGAAGGGTCGCGCGGGGTGGAACATCGTCACCACCTCCACCGAGATCGCCGCCGAGAACTTCGGCCTCCCCGCCCATCCCGATCCGGCCGATCGTTACCGCCGCGCCGCGGAGTTCGTCGACGCCACCACGCGGCTCTGGGATTCCTGGGAGGACGATGCCGTCGTCCTAGACCGGGAGGCGGGCATCTACGCCGACACCGACAAGATCCACCGCGCCGAGTTCGTGGGCGAACACCTCAGCGTCCGAGGTGCTTTCAGTGCTCCGCGTTCCCCTCAGGGCCATCCGGTGCTGGTGCAGGCCGGCGCCTCCGACGACGGCCGGGCCTTCGCCGCCCGCCACGCCGAGGCGATCTTCACCGCCCACCAGCTCGTCGAACACGCGCGCGCGTTCTACTCCGACATCAAGGCCGGCGCGGCGAAGCTCGGCCGCAACCCCGACCACGTGGTCATCCTTCCGGGCCTCAGCCCGTTCATCGGCGGCACCGAGGCGGAGGCGCGCGCACTGGAGCAGGAGTTCAACGAACTCACCGTCCCCGCCTACGGCATCAAGCAGTTGCGCGGCATCATCGGCGTCGACCTGTCCGGCCATGACCTCGACGCCCCTGTTGCGCCGGAACTCTTCGGCGACGCCGGGGACGTCACCAGCAACAAGCGCAGCCGCAAGCAGGTGGTCGCGGGCATCGTGGAGCGGGAGAAGCCGACGCTGCGCACTCTGCTCGACCGGCTCGCCGGCGCGCGCGGTCACCGGGTGTTCGCCGGCACCCCCGAGCAGGTCGCCGACACCATCGAACACTGGTTCACCACCGGCGCAGCAGACGGATTCAACATCATGCCGCCCTACTACCCGGGCGGCCTGACCGACTTCGTGGAGACCGTCGTTCCGATCCTGCAGCGCCGCGGCCTGTTCCGCACCGAGTACTCGGGCACCACATTGCGTGACCACTTCGGTCTGCCGCGCCCGGCGAGCCGGTTCACAGCGGAGGCCGACGCCACACAATTCGCGAGTTGAGCGCCACCACACGCCAACTCGTCTTCCACGTCCACACCCCGACGTCGCTGCTGGGCCTGGCGACGGGGGCGACCGCACCGGTCGTGCCCCTCGCCGCCCTCGCGCACGGCGCGTCGCTCACCCTCGCCGCGCTCGTGGTCGCGGCCGGCGGGCTCGGTGTACTGATCGCCGACCTGCCCGCCGGCCGTCTCGTGTCGCAGGTAGGTGAACAGCGTTCGATGGTGATCGGCGCGGTCGTCGGACTCGTCGGCGCCGCACTGTGCGTCGTCGACGCATCCCTGCTGACACTCACCGCCGGGGTGACGTCACTCGGTCTCGCACAGGCGGTCTGGGGTCTGGCGCGACAGTCCTACCTCACCGCGGCGGTCGACCCGGCCCGCCGCGCCCGCGCGATCTCGGCGATGGCCGGCATGCATCGGCTGGGCTTCTTCGTCGGTCCGTTCGCCGGCGCCGCGGTGCTCACCACCGCGTCCGGCATGGTCGGGGTGTTCGTCATCCAGTTGGTCGCGGTCGGTGTCGCCGGGGTGCTGATGTCGACGATGGCCGACGCCGAGATCCGCACCCGGGGAACGCCGCCGGCACCGATCTGGGCGACCGCCCGCCGTCATCGGGCTCCGCTGATGCGGTTGGGGCCGGGCGCTTTCGCGCTCGGATCACTGCGGGCCACGCGGATGGTGCTGTTGCCGCTGTGGGCCGAACGGGTCGGGATGGATGCGTCGACGACCGCCCTGCTGTTCGGTGTGGCCGGGGCCGCCGACGTGGTGTTGTCGTACCCATCGGGTGTCGCCCTCGACCGCTGGGGTCGACGTGGGATGGCGATACTCTCCACCGCACTGTTCGGGGCGTCCCTGCTGGCGATGCCATTGGTCCACACGCCCACCGCCCTGTGGTTCGTCGCGCTCGGCATGGGTGTCGGCAACGGACTCACCAACGGACTGGTGATGACCGTGGGCGCCGACATCTCCCCCGCCGACGCGCGACCGCAGTTCCTGTCGCTGTGGCGGCTACTCCACGACGGCGGCGTCGCCGGCGCTCCGGGCGCAGTCGGTGTGATCGCTGGTGTCGCCGGGCTCCCGCCGGCCGCGGTCGCGATGGGTGTCGTGGGGCTCGTCGGCGCCGGGTTCTTCGGCCGAAACCTCGCCCCCGGCCGGTTCTCCCCCGATGCGCGGCCGCCGTCCCACCTCAGCGCGGAGGAACCACCCGCGACTGGCATCCTGGATCGGTGCGAGCCGTCATCCAGCGAGTCAGTCAAGCCCGCGTGAGCGTCGACGGCGAGGTCGTCGGCGAGCTCGACATCCCGGACGGCGGGTCCGGTCTCGTCGCTCTCGTCGGCGCCACCCACGACGACACCCCCGACCACGCCGCGAGACTCGCCGACAAGATCTGGCGCCTGCGGATCTTCAACGGCGAGGAGGGTCCCGAGAGGGCGGCCGCCGACATCGATGCGCCGATCCTGGTCATCAGCCAGTTCACCCTGTACGCCAACACCGCCAAGGGACGCCGGCCGTCGTGGAACGCCGCCGCCCCGGGCCCGGTGGCGGAGCCGCTCGTCGAGGCGCTCGTCGACGCCCTGCGCGCTGCCGGTGCCACCGTCGCCACCGGACGGTTCGGGGCGAACATGCAGGTGAGCCTGGTCAACGACGGACCTGTGACGCTGATCCTGGATGTCTGAGGACTAGGGTCGACACCGTGGGACGAATAACCGCACGCCGCCGTGTCACCCGCATCCGACGCGATGCGGCCCCGACGCAACGCGCCGACACCCTGGCCGTCGAGGAGCCCCTCGAGATCCGCGTCGGCGGTCGACAGCTGAGCGTCACCATGCGCACCCCGGGCAACGATTTCGAGCTCGTGGCCGGATACCTCGTCTCCGAGGGCGTCATCACCGCAGGCAGCGACTACTCGACCGCCCGTTACTGCGCGGGCACCGACTCCACCGGCGCCAACACCTACAACGTCGTCGACGTCTCCCTTGCCGGCCACGTTCCGCCACCCGCCCCCGGCATCGTCCGCCGCAACACCATGACGAGCGCCTGCGGTGTCTGCGGCAAGGACAGCATCGAGTCCGTCCACACCCGCTCGGCCCACGATCCGGCCGCCGACACCCTGACCGTCGACGTCGACACGTTGCTGGATCTCCCCGACCGTCTCCGCGCCGAACAGGACGTCTTCGACAAGACCGGCGGGCTGCACGCGGCGGCCCTGTTCGACGCCGACGGCGAACTGCTCGTCGTCCGCGAGGACGTGGGCCGGCACAACGCTGTCGACAAGGTCATCGGCTGGGCGGTGCTCGCCGATCGACTTCCCCTGTCCGGCACCGTCCTTCAGGTCTCGGGTCGCGCCAGCTTCGAGCTGGTACAGAAGGCGGCGATGGCGGGTGTCCCGATGCTGAGCGCGGTGTCCGCACCCTCTTCCCTGGCCGCCGACCTCGCCGACGAACTCGGCATCACCCTGATCGGCTTCTCCCGTGGCGAGTCGATGGTCGTCTACACGCGGCCCGACCGGATCACGACCGACGGTGCCGATCTCCCCGCCGCCGTCACGAACTGAGTTCGCGACGGAGCGGGTCGTCGAGCGCGTCACCGCTCACCGGATCGAACCAGTACGTCTCGTCGACGACGGGGGTCAGCCCGATCACGTCACCCACCTCGACGGTGCGCCGATGATCGACCCGAACCACGATGCGGCTGTTGCGCAGCGAGAGGTCCGCGCTGCAGTAGACGAACTGCTCGGCACCGAGCTCCTCCACGAGATCGACTGTCGCGGCGAGCACCCCGGACTGATGCGACGACGAGACAGACCACGACTCCGCCCGCAATCCCACCACCACCTCGGACGACGACAGCGACGCCGACACCGGGGCCGGTACGTGGACCCGGGTGCCACCGAGATGCACGATCCCGTCCTCGATCCGACCGTCGATCAAGCACATCTGCGGCGACCCCATGAACGACGCGACGAACAGATTGGCGGGCCGCGAGTAGATCTCCCGCGGCGTGCCGACCTGTTGCAGCACACCGGAATCCAATACCGCCACCCGATGGCCCATCGTCATCGCCTCGACCTGGTCATGCGTGACGTACAGCGTCGTCACGCCCAGTTCCCGCTGCATCGCCGCGATCTGCGCACGTGTACTGACCCGGAGCTTGGCATCGAGGTTGGACAGCGGCTCGTCCATGCAAAAGACCTTGGGCCGGCGGACGATCGCGCGGCCCATCGCGACCCGCTGCCGCTGCCCACCGGACAGTTTCGCCGGTTTGCGGTCCAGGAGATTCTCGAGTTCGAGCATCCGCGCCACGTCGAGCACACGGGTTCCGGTGTCCGCCTTGCTCATCCCGGCGTTGCGCAGCGCGAAACCCATGTTGTCGGCGACCGTCATGTTCGGGTAGAGCGCGTAGTTCTGGAACACCATGGCCACATCACGCGCCTTGGGCGCCATCCCGATCACGTCGACGTCGTCGATGAGGACGGCTCCGGACTCCACCGACTCCAGACCTGCGACCATCCGCAGACTTGTCGACTTACCACACCCCGACGGCCCCACCAGAACCATGAACTCGCCGTCGGCGACCGTGAGATCGAGGGAGTCCACCGCCGGCTTCTGCCCGTCGGCGAAGCGCCGCGTGGCCCCGGCGAAGGTCACCGACGCCACGTGACACCCCCACCGCGCGCACCGATTGCGACCGCTCCGATCACTGCGGGAGCTTCGGCTTGATCTGCGACTCGTAGACCTGCGCGATCTGACGCTGCGTGTCGGCGAGAGTCGATGCGACATCGGCGTTCTGCAGGCCGATCCGTTCGTAACCGGTGCCGATGATCTCGTCGCCGCCGGGCACGAACACCCGCGCGAAGTTCTGCGGCTGCGTTCGCGGCAGCTGCTCGATGGCCGTCGCGAAGTTGGGGTTCTTCTCGAGGAACGCGACCATCGACGGATCGGACTGAGCGGACTTGCGGACCGGCATGTAGCCGACGTTCTGCGAGAAGTACGCGGTGTTCGCGGCGTCGGTGATGAACGCGATGAACTTCAGCGCGTTGACCTTGCGGTCCTCGGAGATCCTCGCCGGGATCGCAAGACCGGCACCACCGGTCGGGCATCCGGAGACACCGGCGGGTGCCGGCAGGAAGGCCGTACCGAAGTCGAAGGTCGAGTTCTCGGTGATGCCTGACAGGTCACCCGTGGAGGCGATGGTCGAGGCGATGATCCCCGCACTGAAGTCACCGGCGATGTCGTTGGAGATCTTCGCGTACCGCTTCTGGTTGATCGAGTCGCTCAGATACTGAGCGGCCGCTACGGTCTTCGGGTCGGTGAACGTCAGATCCCAGTCCTTGGAGTAGGCCCCGCCGAAGGTCCATGTGGGCCCCTGGAAGGTCCAACCGAGGTAGTCGGTGGCGTTCCCCCAGCCGTGGGCGCGCTTGTCCCCGCCGACCACGGTCTGGATCCGGGGTCCCCACTCGTCGAACTCGTCCCAGCTCTGCGGACCACGATCGGGCAGACCGGCCTTCGTCCACACGTCCTTGTTGTAGTAGAACAGCGGAGTCGAGCGCGCATACGGCAACGCCCAGGTCTTGTCGTTCCAGTTGTAGTCCCCGATGAGTGAATCGACGTAGTCCGACGTGTCCACGCCGGCCTTCCCGAACAGGTCATCGAGCGGCGAGATCGCACCGATCAACGCGAAGTTGAACCACCACACGTCCGACAGGATCATGATGTCGGGCAGCGAACCTCCCGACAACGCGGCGTTGAACTTCTGCGCCGCCTCCTCGTAGTTCTTCCCGGCGTCGACGAGCTGCACCGTGATCCCCGGATTGGCTGCTTCGAAGCGTTTGATCAGTTCCTTCTCCACCTCGGTCGACTTGCCCGGGTGATTGGACCAGAAGGTGAGCTTCGAGGCATCACCGGACGACGAGCCACCGTCCCCCGACGAACCGGCGCAGGCGGCCAGGAAGGCGCTTGCGGCGGCGGTCGCCGAGGCGGCCATGAAACCGCGGCGGGACATGTTGATCATTGTTGTCTCCTGTCGATAATCGGTTGTGCGCGAGCATGCTTCGAGCGGGCGGTCAGCCCTTGACCGCCCCGGAGGTGAGACCCTTGATCATGTGACGTTGCAGGGCCAGGAAGATGATCAGCATCGGGAGCATCGCGAGGATCGTGGCCGCCATCACCGGCCCCCAGTTGGTGAGCCCGTCACTGTTCTGTAGCTGGGTCAGGCCGACCGGCAGTGTCGCGACGGTGTGGTCGTCGGCCATGAGGAACGGCCACAGGTACTCGTTCCACTCGTTGACCAGGGTGATCGTGGCGAAGGCGACCATCGTGGGTATCGACAGCGGCAGAACCACTCTGGTCAGCAGGCGGAAGTGCCCGGCGCCGTCCATGCGTGCCGCCTCGATGATCTCCGGTGGTAGAGACAGGAAATGGTTGCGCATCAGGAAGGTCCCGAACGCCACCCCGGCCAGCGGCAGGATGATGCCGATGAAGGTGTTCCGGAAGCCCAGTTGCGCAACCAGCGAGTAGTTGGTGATGACCGTGATCTGGTTGGGCACCATCAGCGCGGCGATGATCACCACGAACACGGCGTTCTTCCCCGGGAACCTCAGGAAGACGAGGCCGTACGCACTCAGTACGCCCAGCACGAACTTCGACACGCCCAGCACCCCGGTGACGATGACCGAGTTGCGCAGGAAGGTCCAGAACGGGACCGACGTGGTGGCCTCGCCGTAGTTCTCCGGACGCCACGTCGACGGCCACCACACCGCGGGTTGCACGTAGATCTCGGAGCGGTCCTTGAGCGATGCCAGCAGAATCCACACCAGCGGCAGCGCGATGATCACCAGCACGATGACCATCGCCGCATACCCCAGCCCGTCGGCGATCCGTTTGCGGCCCGCGGGACTCATCGCGCGCCCCGATCCATCACCCGCACCTGGAACAGGGTGATCACGAGCAGGACGACGAACATGATGGTCGCGACCGTCGCACCGTATCCGGCACGGAAGTTGCGGAAGCTCTCCTCGTAGACCTGGTACACCATCGTCGTGGTGCCGTTGCCGAGCGGCCCGCCGCGGGTCATCACGTTGATGATGTCGAAGACCTGAAGAGAGTTGAGCAGCACGGTGATCGACAGGAAGAACGTCGTCGGCCGCAGCTGTGGGAGGAGCACCTTGCGAAAGTAGGTCCACCACCCGGCACCGTCGATCGCGGCGGCCTCGTCGAGGTCGGCGCGCTTGCCCTGCAGAGCGGCCAGGTAGATCACGAAGGTGTACCCGAGGTTCTTCCAGATATAGGTCACCGTGATCATGAACAGCGCCCAGCCGGGCTGCTGGTAGAAGTCCGGCGCGGACCCCAGCCCGAATCGCCCCATGAGGTCGTTGATCAGGCCGAAGCTCGGGTCGAACACGAACTGGAACGCGATGCCGACCGCCGCGCCGGACAGCACGAAGGGCGCGAAAGTCACCGACCGGACGACGTTGCGGCCGCGGAGTCGACGGTCGAGCAGCAACGCCAGCGCCAGTCCGATGACCATGCTGCCGACGACCGCGGCCACCGTGAACACCACCGTGTTGGTGACGATCTCCCAGGAATCGGCACGGGTGAACCACTCGACGTAGTTGTCGACACCGATGAACGTCGCGCCCGACTCCGCGATGTTCCAGTCGAAGAAGGACATCCGGATGTTCTCGACGAGCGGCCGATAGGTGAAGACCGCCAGCAGGACGAGATTGGGCCCCACGAGCAACAGGAACAACCAGTAGCTCCGCCAGGGGCGCCTACCGGTGGCGGGTAGGACGTGTTCGTCGACCGATGACACGGGCGAAGTGTGTCCGTATCAGACGACGAGATGGTGAACTCAGGCAACGACTCCGGTGAACGCTGGCCTCACAGCAGGCTACGACCTACTCGGAGCGGCTGGCCGCGAGGCGCAGCAACTGCCCCGTCGTCGCATCGGGCAGGTAGGCCCGCGAGATGGCCAAACCGATTCGGGGAAGGTCGGATTCGTCGCGGAAGGCAAGGTAGACCGGTTCATACCGCGGGTTGAACTTCTTCTTGAACGTGTGCAACGACCGGAAGCCGTAGTAGGGCTCGAGAGCTGCGCCGAGAGCGTCGAGCAGTTTGTCGAGCGGTTCGGGATCGAAGTCCTCCGTGCGGGCCAGCGGCGCACCCGACAGCGACATGAACTGCGCACCCTCGTCCTTGAAGGCCACCGCCGACGATGCGATGAGATACTCCACCACGGGACCGAAACCGTCGGTCCGGCGCCGCATGATGTCGAGGGTCCAACCGGCAACCCCGCCGCCGGGCCCGTACACGGGGAGCCACGACAGCACACCGTGGACGTTGCCGTCCGGATCGACGGCGAGCGCGACCCGCACCGCCGGGTCCATCGCCTCCTCCACGCTGCCGAGCGTGAAGCCCATCTCGGGTAGGCCCTTGTCCCCCACCCATTCCTCCGAGATGGCCCGGACCTGTGTGCGCACCGCGAAGGATTCGTCGGCGAGCGTTACCATCCGCATCGAGATGTCCTGTTTGACAGCCTTGTTCATCGCCGACCGCACATGCTGCCACGGCTTGCCCTTGAACTCGAGGCCCGGCAGGTCGACGATCGTGTCCTCGGCGATCTGCACACTGAGCCAGCCGCGTTCGGTCACGATCTCCGACGTCGACGACCCGATGGAGAACCAGCACGGCGTCGCTCCGGACCGCTCCGCGAGCTCGATGAAGGCATCCACCGCCTCCCGGCGACGCTCGGGCACACACACGGGGTCGGCCAGTGCCAGCAGGGTTCCGACGTGGTTCTGGTAGGTCACCACCGATCCGGCCTCACCGGTGAACTGATAGGAGTTGCCGGGCCACGTCGTCATCCACGACATCGTGCCGCCGCCGTGTTCACGGAGGAGTGCCTTCACCCGGTCCACCGGATCGGCGTCGGGGTCATCCCCCGGCGCACCCACATGCCGCACCCGCCACGGGACGGCGAACGCGAATCGTCCGGGGATCAGGATGGCGAGCAACAACGCCCACAGCAGCGTGGTGCCCAGGGTCACCGCGCCCTCGGTCGAGACGTCGGTGAAGATGACGAGAACCACTGTCAGCACGGTGCCGACGACGTTCAACGCACCGATGACCACCGCGACCCACCAGGCCCACCGCTTGCCACGGCGCAGCTGATCCGCGATGAGCACGTTGATCACCAGCCCGATGAGCATGGTGTACGCCGAGTCGTCACCGGCATCGGTCGGGCCCAGGGGTCCGTCTCCGGGGAACAGGAACACCATCAGGTTCGCCGCCGCGATCACCAGTAGCGCGGCGCAACCCAGCATGCGGACCTCACGCCGGGTGCGCGGCATGTAGCCGCGTTCGTTGGTGGCGAAGAACTTCTCCCCGACCACGAGCATGATCACCGCTGCGAGAACGTATTCGACGGAGGCGAGGGTGCCCTGGAACAGGAACGCGATGGCGACGACCGCCCCCATCAGCACACGCACCCGCAGACGCCACGGCGACCGAACCGTCGCCGAGGCGACCGCGACCGCGGAGACCACGAGCGCACCGACACCGGTACCCCGGGATTCGGACAGATCCTCCGCCCACTTCCACGACGTGACCTCGGTCGACAGCAGCCAGAGCAGCCCGACGGTGAGCAGAACGGAGACGAGGTGCCCGCCGACCCCGACCAGTACCGCTTTCACGGTACCGAGTTGCCATTCGGCCCAACCCATTCCGACGATCACCGCCACGAACGCGATCACGTACAACCACGGCCCGGGTTCGACGAAGGCCGAACTGATCGGCGTCCACCACTTGCCCTCACGCAGCGCGGGCAGGCCGAATGCGACCTCTCTATACCAGGACTTGTCGTTCGCCCGGCCCCACAGCGACCCGGTCGCCACGCCCACGATCGCCAACGCGACGGTGAGCGCGGCAGTGAACGGCAGCCGGCGGACGGCAGTGGACCAGGACACGTCGAAGTGCATGGTCAACGGTACGACGAGAGGTGAGCCGACACACGCCCAACGTGAGGACCCGGCACGAATAGAGCGGCCGATACTCACCCCACCGAGGCGCGGTCGCGGGTCACTCGCGTGCCGAGGACACCAACTGCGGTTGAGCGGAACGATGACCGCGAACCTTGGCGGCCAACGTGTCCAGTCGCTCGACCTGCTGCGCGGTCAGTTCGATGTCGACGCCGGCGAGGTTCTCCGAGACGCGCTCGGCGAACCGCGAACCCGGGATCGAGACCACGGGGAGAGCGAACTCGCGACCCTTGGCGTAGAACCAGGCCAGCGCCAGCTGTGCACCGGTGACACCGATCTCGTCGGCGATCTTCAAGAACTCCTCGAGGACCGGCTGATTGTACGCGAGGTTGGTGGGTGTGTAGCGCGAGATGTTTAGGCGCACATCGCCTTCGACCAGATCGTTGTAGTCGAGGAGCCCGGCCAGCCACTTGCGGCCCAGCGTCGAGTAGGAAACGAAGCCGACCTCGTGCTCGCGGGCGGCGGGCACGACGAATCGCTCGACGTCGCGGGAGACGACGCTCCACTCGGACTGGATGGCGGCGATCGGGTGCACGCTGACCGCGCGGCGGATCTCGTCACCGGTCGCCTCGGACAGACCGATGTGCAGGACCTTGCCCTCCTCGACCAGTTCCTTGACCGCGCCGACGGTCTCCTCGATCGGGACCACCGGGTCGACGCGGTGCTGGTAGTACAGGTCGATGCGATCGGTGCCGAGTCGTGCCAGGCTGAGTTCGACCTGCTCGCGGACGTACTCTCGGTCACCGCGGACCCCGCGCTGCCCGACGCCGCCCTGACGGACGATGCCGAACTTGGTGGCGAGCTGGACGTCGTCGCGGCGAGTCTTGAGCAGCTTCCCGATCGTGGTCTCGCTGCGCCCGTCACCGTAGACGTTGGCGGTGTCGATGAACGTCACGCCGCTGTCGACCGCATGCGTGAGGGTGCGCAGGGCGTCGTCATCCGACACCGCGCCGTAGACGTCGGTCAGCGACATGCCACCGAATCCGAGGGCTGAAACCTTCAGTCCGTCGCCGAGTTCCACAGTCGTCATCTCGTCCCACTCTTCTCTGCTCGTCGCTCGTCATCCACCGCGCCAGGTCACACCTACACGATCACGACCATTCAACGGGTGAGCGGATCGGGGATCAATCGTTGTGCGCTATGTGCACCATAAAGCGGAACTTCACTACCCGGCGGACGCCGGGCTGTCGCAGAATCGAGCCGAGCGACGACTAGTGGGGTCGCGGGGTGAGAATTCTGGGACCGTCGGCGGTGACCGCGACGGTGTGTTCCCAGTGCGCGGCGCGCGAACCGTCGTCGGTGACGACGGTCCAGTCGTCGCCGAGGACGGTGGTGTCCACGGTGCCCAGGGTCAGCATCGGCTCGATGGCGAGCGTCGACCCGATCACCAGCAGCGGGCCCTTGCCCGGCTCGCCCTCGTTCGCGAGGAACGGGTCCATGTGCATCTCGCGACCGATGCCGTGACCGCCGTAGCCGTCGACGATGCCGAAGGGCCGGTCGAACTTCTTCTCGGCGGCGCGGGTGCCTAGTTCGATCGCATGGGAGATGTCGGTGAGACGCGCGCCGTCGACCATGGCGGCGATGCCCGCCTCCATCGACAGTCGGGTCGCCTCGGACAGTTCGGCGTCCGCCTGCGACAGCTCACCGACGCCGAAGGTCCAGGCCGAGTCACCGTGCCAGCCGTCGAGGACCGCACCGCAGTCGATCGACACCAGATCACCCTCGGCGAGAACGACATCGGCGGACGGGATGCCGTGGACGACGACCTCGTTGACCGAGCTACAGATCGAGCCCGGGAAGCCGTGGTAGCCCTTGAACGACGGAACCGCTCCGGCTTCGCGGATCACGGTCTCGGCGACCTCGTCGAGGTCGAGGGTGCTGACCCCCGGCTTCGACGCGGCGCGGACGGCCACCAGGGCCGCACCGACGACCGCGCCCGCTGCCGCCATCGCATCCAGTTCACCCGCAGAGCGGAACGGGACACGCTTGCGTTTACGAAAACCCATCAGCAGACGCAGTCGTCGGGGAAGTCAGGCGACGCCGGCGCCGAGGGCGCTGAGCACCCGCTGGTGGACATCCTGGATGTCGCCCACCGCGTCGATCGTCTTGACCTGGTCGCCGTAGTAGGCGAGCAGCGGCGAGGTCTCCTTGATGTAGACGTCCATCCGGTTGCGGATGACCTCTTCGGTGTCATCGGCGCGGCCACGGGCCAACATGCGCTCCACGACGACGTCGGTGTCGACGACGAAGGACAGCACGCCGTCCAGCGAGGCGTCGAGATTCGCGAGGATCTCCTTGAGGGCGTCGGCCTGCTCGGTCGAACGCGGGAAACCGTCGAGGATGAAACCCTTCGCCGCGTCCGGCTCGCCGACGCGTGCACGGACCATGTCGACGGTGATCTCGGACGGGACCAGGTTTCCGGCGTCGAGGTACTTCTTGGCTTCGATACCGACCGGGGTGCCCTGGGAGATGTTGGCGCGGAACAGGTCACCGGTGGAGATGTGCGGGATGCCGAGGGCTTCGCTCAACAGTTCCGCCTGGGTGCCCTTGCCTGCTCCGGGCGGGCCGAGAATAACGAGTCTCACTTGAGGAATCCTTCGTACTTGCGTTGCATCAACTGACTGTTGATCTGTTTCATCGTGTCCAGGCCCACACCGACCATGATCAACACGGCCGTGCCGCCGAACGGCAGGTTCTGGACGTTGCCGCTGTTACCGATCTCGAGGAACAGGTTCGGCAGAACCGCGATGATACCGAGGTAGATCGAGCCCGGCAGGGTGATGCGGCTGAGCACATAACCCAGATACTCCGCAGTCGGGGCGCCCGGCCTGATGCCCGGGATGAAGCCACCGTACTTCTTCATCTCGTCGGCGCGCTCCTCCGGATTGAACGTCACCGCCACGTAGAAGTACGTGAAGAAGATGATCATCAGGAAGTAGACCGCGATGTAGACCCCGTTGCTGGGATCGGTCAGGTACTTGGTGACGTACTCCTGCCACGTCGACTGTGTGCCGTCGGTGCTGCGCGTCAGTTCGACGATCAGCTGCGGCAGGTACAGCAGCGACGAGGCGAAGATCACCGGGATGACGCCGGCCTGGTTGACCTTCAGCGGCAGGTACGTCGACGATCCGCCGTACATCTTCCGGCCCACCATCCGCTTGGCGTACTGCACCGGGATGCGGCGCTGGCCCTGCTCGATGAAGACGACGCCGGCGACGATGATCAGCGCGGCGACACACACCAGGGCGAAGACGAGCCCGCCGCGGGTGTTCAGGATGGTCCGACCCTCGGCCGGGATACGGGCGGCGATACCGGCGAAGATCAGCAGCGACATGCCGTTGCCGATGCCGCGCTCGGTGATGAGCTCGCCGAACCACATGACCACACAGGCGCCGGCGGTCATGACGAGCACGATGATCATCAGACCAAAGATGCTCGAGTCGTTGAGGACCTCACCGCTGGTCGCACAGGACTGTGGGAGGAGCTGGCCGCGGTCGGCGAGGGCCACGATGCCGGTGGCCTGCAGGAGCGCCAGGGCCACGGACAGATACCGCGTGTACTGCGTCATCTTCGCCTGGCCGGCCTGGCCTTCCTTGCGCAACTGCTCGAAGCGCGGGATGACCACGGTGAGCAGCTGGACGATGATCGATGCCGTGATGTACGGCATGATGCCGATCGCGAACACCGACAGCTGCAGGAGCGCACCGCCGGAGAACAGGTTGATCAGGGAGTAGACCGAGCTCGACTCACCGGCCGAGACCTCGTCGAGACACGCCTGCACGGCCTGGTAGTCCACACCGGGCGACGGCACGGTCGCGCCGAGGCGATACAGGATGATGATGCCGAGAACGAAGAGGATCTTCTTCCTCAGGTCCGGCGTCCGTATGGCCGCGAAGAGGGGGGAAAGCACTAACTCCTCCTAGGAACGACCACGCGAGGGCTGTGTTCCGGGTCGGTCACGACCCGATCCCCGTGTGCTCGGCAATCGACGATGTTCGGGATGCGGCTGATCTTGTGCGGATGCGGCAGACAACGTCTGAAACTCTAACAGTGACGCCGAAACGCCCCGGTCGGGCGGCAGCGTAGCTGCCGCCCGACCGCGGGTTTGGTCCGTCAGAGCTCGGTGACGCTGCCTCCGGCAGCGGCGATCTTGTCCTTGGCGGAGGCGGTGAACTTGTCGGCGGTGATGTCTACCTTGACGGAGAGGTCTCCGTCGCCGAGCACCTTCACCAGCTTGTTCTTGCGCACAGCGCCCGCGGCGACGAGCTCGTCGACGCCGATGGTGCCGCCCTGCGGGAACAGGCGCGCGATGTCGCCGACGTTGACGACCTGGTACTCGATCCGGTTGCGGTTGGTGAAGCCCTTGAGCTTCGGCAGCCGCATGTGGATCGGCATCTGGCCACCCTCGAAGCCGGCCGGCACATTCTTGCGTGCCTTGGTGCCCTTGGTGCCGCGACCGGCGGTCTTACCCTTGGACCCCTCACCGCGACCCACGCGGGTCTTGTCGGTCTTCGACCCCGGTGCGGGGCGAAGGTGATGGAGTTTGATGGTCATTGCTTAAACCTCTTCGACTGTCACGAGGTGACGAACCGCGTTGATGAGGCCGCGGTTGATCGGCGTGTCCTCGCGGGTGACGGTCTGGCGGATGCCCTTCAGTCCGAGGGTCCGCAGGCTGTCACGCTGGTTCTTCTTGGTACCGATGGTGCCCTTGACCTGAGTGATCTTCAGCTCTGCCATGATCAGACTCCCTGTCCTGCGCGAGCGCGCAGCATACCGGCCGGAGCGACGTCCTCGATCGGCAGACCGCGGCGGGCCGCGACCTCTTCGGGACGCTGCAGCATCTTGAGAGCGGCGACGGTGGCGTGGACGACGTTGATGGCGTTGTCCGATCCGAGGCTCTTGGCGAGGACGTCGTGGACGCCCGCGCACTCGAGCACGGCACGCACCGCGCCACCGGCGATCACACCGGTACCGGGGCTGGCCGGGCGCAGCATGACGACACCGGCAGCGGCCTCACCCTGAACCGGGTGGGTCACGGTGCCACCGATCAGCGGCACGCGGAAGAAGTTCTTGCGAGCCTCTTCGACGCCCTTCTGGATCGCGGCCGGAACTTCCTTGGCCTTGCCGTAGCCGACGCCGACCATGCCCTGGCCGTCGCCGACGACCACGAGAGCGGTGAACGAGAAACGACGTCCACCCTTGACCACCTTCGAGACGCGGTTGATGGTCACCACGCGCTCGAGCTGGTTGCGGTCCTGGTCGCGACCGCCGCGATCGCGACGGTCTCCACGGCCACCGCCGCGACGGTCGTTGCCGCCACCTGCGTTGTTCTGGTTCTGGTCGTTACCGGCGGGTCCGTTTCCGCCGTCACGCTGACGTCCGGGCATCAGAGGTTCCCTCCGGTGTTGTGGGTGTAGCTGGTGAAGATGGTCATCAGAAGCTCAGGCCTCCCTCACGGGCGGCATCCGCGAGCGCGGCGATACGGCCGTGGTAGTCCTTGCCACCGCGGTCGAACACGACGGCCTCGACGCCGGCGGCCTTGGCACGGGCGGCGATGAGCTCGCCGACCTTGCGGGCCTGGGCCGACTTGTCGCCGCCGGCCGCACGCACGTCGGCCTCGATCGACGACGCGGCGGCCAGCGTCTTGCCGGCCAGGTCGTCGATGAGCTGCACGTGGATGTGGCGCGAGCTGCGCTTGACCGCGAGACGCGGGCGAGCGGGGGTTCCGCTGACCTTCTTGCGGAGACGGAAGTGCCGGTTGACGGTCGCCTTGCGACGACGCGTCGACACGTCCTTGCCGAGGGGCTTACGGCTGGTCTTGGTAGCTGTGTCACTCATGGCTTACTTACCCGTCTTTCCGACCTTGCGACGGATCTGCTCACCCTCGTAGCGAATGCCCTTGCCCTTGTAGGGGTCCGGACGACGCAGGCGGCGGATGTTCGCCGAGATCTGGCCGACTTGCTGCTTGTCGATACCCGTGACCGAGAACTTGGTCGGGGACTCCACTGCGAAGGTGATGCCTTCGGGGGCCTCGATCGGCACGGGATGGCTGTAACCGAGGGCGAACTCGAGGTCCTTGCCCTTCGCCTGGACGCGGTAGCCGACACCGAAGATCTCCATCTTCGTGGTGTAGCCCTGCGTGACTCCGATGACCAGGTTGTTGATCAGCGAACGGCTCAGGCCGTGCAGCGCGCGGCTGCGACGCTCGTCGTTGGGGCGGGTGACAACGATGGAGTTGTCTTCCTTGGCGACCTCGATGGGCTCCGAGACGGTGAGCGAGAGCTCGCCCTTCGGGCCCTTCACGGCCACGCGCTGTCCGTCGACGGTGACGTCGACGCCCGCGGGGATCTCGATGGGGTTCTTTCCGATACGCGACATGTCGTTCCCTCCCCTACCAGACGTAGGCGAGGACTTCGCCGCCCACGCCCTGGTTGGCTGCCTGGCGATCGGTGAGCAGACCCGACGACGTGGAGATGATGGCCACGCCGAGGCCGCCCAGCACCTTGGGCAGGTTGGTGGACTTTGCATAGATCCGGAGGCCCGGCTTCGACACGCGGCGCAGTCCTGCGATGGAGCGCTCACGGCTCGGGCCGTACTTCAGGGAGACGATGAGGCTCTTGCCGACCTCCGCATCCTCGATGCGGTAGTCGGTGATGTAGCCCTCACGCTTGAGGATCTCGGCGATGTTCACCTTGATCTTCGACGACGGGAGTTTCACCTCGTCGTGGTACGCCGAATTGGCGTTGCGCAGACGCGTCAAGAAGTCTGCGATCGGGTCAGTCATGGTCATGGTTGACCGTCAACCTTTCTCGTGGCGGTTCCCATGCAGCGCCGATCCGAGGAAATCTCCTCTGACCTGCGGTGGGCCTTCCACGAAGTGGATAGTTTTCTGAAGGTTCTCGCCGCCGGTGCCCTTGGCTTTTCGCCGGCACCGGAGACTATTCAGTTGTGTCCCGGGCACCTGAGGTGCACAGGCAACCGGTCTAGTGTAGAGAATCTGCTGGCCAGACCCAAATCGGGTCTCGTCGGCCCGGAAACCACCGCTGTCGCGAACTCCGGTGCACGCTCCGACCGTGTGCACGAGACTGGGTGTATGGACCCGGTCTCGCTCCCCCGCCTCGTCGACGATCTGCTCACCAGCGCGCACGCAGCCGGCAGCGGACGCGCCGCGCACACCATCGACGGCGACTCCCACCACGCACTGCGGCAGACGGTGATCGCGCTCGTCGCCGGGCGAGTACTCGCCGAACACCAGGGTCCCGGGGAGGCGACCCTGCAGGTCCTCCGCGGTCACGTGACACTGGTCGAGAACGGTACCGGGACCGTCGGACGCGAGGGCGACGTGCTCGTCATCCCGAATGCCCGACACGAGTTGTCGGCGCAGCAGGACTCCGCGGTCCTACTGACGGTGTGCGTCGACGTCGGCCGGTGACGGACGCAACTCGCGTCCGGTCCACCAGCGCCACCACCAGGCGAGCATCCCGGCGAACACCGCACACCACACGGTGAACACCACCCAGGCCTCGGCGGTGCCCAGGTCGATCAGCCAGTCGATCCGCCGGACCTCGCCGAGTTCGCGGCTCGCCTCACCCCACATACCGAGGGGGAAGACCATCGACCACAACGACGTACGGAACCCCGAGTACGTGTCCTCCCTCCGCCAGTCCCAGAGCATCATCACGATCAGCAGTGGCACGAGCCAGGACCCGAACGACCACAGCACCGCGCAGACCGACGTCAGCACCGCGTCGTCGACGAAGGACTGCTGCCCCGCGGCGGCCAGCACCTCCGATCCCCCGAGCACCGAGATCATGCACGCCCCCATGAACACCCAGAAGGGCGCGACGTCGTCGACCGACCGGAGCGGGGCGAGGAGCAGCCGGGCCGCGCCCAGCGCGATCATCGCCGCGAGTTGAACCACGCCGACCGACCAACAGATGGCGGCCAACTCCGCCAGGCGCGGGTGGTGAAAGGCGGCCGCCGTCGCGCCGGCGGCCACCGCCACCGACTGGCTGGACACCACCAGCACGAACCAGCTGCCGTCGACCCGCATCAGTCCGTCGGGTCGCCACGGACGGTCGGCCGGACCGGTTTCGGCATCGGCGTCGGTCATCGCGGAGTGCCGGCGTGCGTCGTCGCCGACCCCGGCCGCGATGGCGCAGTACACCAGTAGCACCCAGGTCACCGCCGCGACGGCGGTGAAGGTCAGTGCAGGCCACTCCACGCCGAGGAGAGTGGACCGGGCCGCGATCACACCGGCGCCGGCCGGGAACGCGAAACCACCGAACCAGCTCTCGCGCACATCGGGGAGGACCACCCGCGGATCGCGGGCCCATCGCACGGCGACGCAGGCCGTCAGCGCGCAGTAGCCCCCGATGGCGAGCACGAAGAGGACATCCGAGAGCACGTAGGCCCCGACATTGTGCAGAGCGGTGGAGGTTATCCCGGTACCGAGAACGAAATTGAATTGCGAGAGTTTCGCGTGAGGGAGCGCGAATCGGGAGTGTCGTCGCCGATTTGTGACATTTCCCGGAACCGGTGCGACTCCAGCGGAGGATGAGGTTTCGGGCATGATTTCAATATATGTCGAAATTGTTCGCGCTTTGTCACCGCGAAGCGTCCGCACCGCCGCCGAACCGATGCGCGGCACCTGGAATGTGTTCCACATATTGCCTGATCAACACGTATTTGACCGCTTCGTCGTCCGAGGTGCGGCGCGAGCGGGAACGGCTCTCGACAGACATTTCGACGACACTGCCAATGGCACACAATCGGGCATATGTCGCATTTGGACGGAATCCCGGAAATATATGGTTGGCGACGTCTCGATAATGCTCCGACACCGGCCTGACGCTCGTACCGTGACGTCATGCCCCCATCCACCGGAGTACAGGGCGACGCCGCGACCGCCCTGCTGAACGTCGGCCGATTCTTCACCCGCTGGGACGAGAGCGACGATGCCAGAGCGGTGTTCCGGTCCGGCGGACGCGCGGGCGATGTCTTCTATCGCGACCGCTGGAGCCACGACAAGATCGTCCGGTCCACACACGGCGTCAACTGCACGGGGTCCTGTTCGTGGAAGGTGTACGTGAAGGACGGGATCATCACCTGGGAGACCCAGGAGACCGACTATCCCTCGGTCGGCGACGACAACCCGGGATACGAGCCGCGCGGATGCCCCCGCGGCGCGGCATTCTCCTGGTACACCTACTCCCCCACCCGGGTCCGGCATCCGTATGCGCGCGGCGTCCTGGTCGAGATGTACCGGGAGGCGCGCGCACGTCTCGGAGACCCGGTCCTGGCATGGGCCGACGTCGTCGGTGACCCGCTGCGTCGACGCTCCTATCAGCAGGCGCGGGGCAAGGGCGGGTTGGTCCGGATCCGGTGGGCGGAGGCCATCGAGATGGCCGCGGCCGCGCACGTCCACACCATCAAGACCTACGGACCCGACCGATGCGCCGGCTTCTCCCCCATCCCGGCGATGTCGATCGCCTCGCACACCATCGGGTCCCGGTTCATCGAGCTCATCGGTGGCGTGATGACCTCCTTCTACGACTGGTACGCCGATCTGCCGGTCGCCAGTCCGCAGATCTTCGGCGACCAGACCGACGTCCCCGAGTCCGGCGACTGGTGGAACGCCGGCTACCTGATGATGTGGGGCTCCAACGTCCCGGTGACCCGGACTCCCGACGCGCACTGGATGACCGAGGTCCGCTACCGCGGCACCAAGGTGGTCAGCGTCAGCCCCGACTACGCCGACAACAGCAAGTTCGCCGACGAGTGGCTGCCCGCCCAGGCCGGTACCGACGGCGCCCTGGCCATGGGGATGGGACACGTCATCCTGAAGGAGTTCTTCGTCGACCGGAACACGCCGTTCTTCGACGACTTCGTCCGCACATACACCGATCTGCCCTTCCTCGTACACCTCGACGAGCACGAGACCGGCCACGTCGCAGGCAAATTCGTCACCGCGAGCGATCTCGCCGGCCGGCCGGCGGACGAACCCGACGACGCCTGGAAGCAGGTCTTGCTCGACGACGCGACCGGATCACCGGTGGTTCCCAACGGCAGCATGGGTTTTCGCTACTCCAGTTCCGGAGAGGGCCGCTGGAACCTCGACCTGGAAGGGGTCACACCGGCGCTGACGGTCCACGGGCGTCCCGGCGCGGAAGCCGTGGAGGTGTCGTTCCCGGCATTCGACACCCCCGACGGCAGCGGCACCGTGCTCCGTCGCGGAGTCCCCGCCATCCGCGTCGACGGGCATCTGGTGACGACCGTCTTCGACCTCATGCTCGCGCAGTACGGCGTCGGGCGCAGTGGGCTGCCGGGCGAATGGCCCGCCGGATACGACGACGCCGAGTCCCCGTACACGCCCGCCTGGCAGGCCCGGATCACCAGCGTCCCGGCCGAGGCGGCGATCCGGGTGGCGCGGGAGTTCGCGCAGAACGCCATCGACTCCGGCGGCCGCTCGATGATCATCATGGGTGCCGGGGTGTGCCAGTGGTTCCACGGCGACGTGACCTACCGGGCGATGCTCTCGTTGTTGCTGCTGACCGGCTGTATGGGCCGCAACGGCGGCGGATGGGCGCATTACGTCGGCCAGGAGAAGTGCCGGCCGCTGACCGGATGGGTGTCGCTGTCGAGCGCCCTGGACTGGCACCGGCCGCCGCGGACCACCCCCGGGACGTCGTACTGGTACATGCACACCGACCAGTGGCGTAACGACGGGTACTCGACGGAATCACTGGCGTCACCGCTCTCGCGCGGCAACCTCACCCACGAACACACCGCCGACGCGATCGCGCAGTCGGCGCGCCTGGGGTGGATGCCCTTCTATCCGCAGTTCGACCGCAACCCGCTCGATGTGGGCGAGGAGGCGAGCGCGGCGGTGGCGCGCGGCGAGACCGCCGACGCGGCCGCGTACGTCGCGCGGAAACTCGCCGACGGTGAACTCAGACCCGCGATCGAGGACATCGACGCCCCGCAGAACTGGCCGCGCACCTTGATCTTCTGGCGCTCCAACTTCCTCGGGTCCTCGGCCAAGGGAGCCGAGTACTTCTCCAGGCATCTCCTCGGGACCCACCACAACGTCATGGGCACGGAGTCGCCCGACACCCCGCGCCCCACCGAGGTGACGTGGCACGAGAACGCCCCGGAGGGGAAACTCGACCTACTGCTCTGCGCCGACTTCCGGATGACGTCGACGACGCTGCTCTCCGACATCGTCCTGCCCGCCGCAACCTGGTACGAGAAGCACGACCTCTCGGCGACCGACCTGCACCCGTTCGTCCACGCCTTCTCCCCGGCCATCGATCCCCCGTGGGAGGCGAAGTCCGACTTCGACCTGTTCCACCTTCTCGCGCGGGAGTTCTCCGAACAGGCCAAGACCCATCTGGGCACCCGCAAGGATCTGGTCAGCGTCGCCCTGCAACACGACACCCCGGGTGAGGTGGCCTCGCCGCACGGCCGGGTCGCCGACTGGCGTGAACCCGGCGTCGCGGCCCTCCCCGGGATCAACATGCCCCAGTTCTCCGTGGTCGAACGCGACTACACCGCCATCGCGGACAAGCTCGGCGCCATCGGGCCACTCGCCGACTCGCCGGGTTTCACGACGAAGAACGTCGACTTCGACATGACCGAGGCGGTCGCCCGCCTCGCATCCACCAACCACGTCATGCTCGGGGGCGCCGCCGACGGGCGCCCGGCCATCGACACCGACTCCAAGCTCTGCGAGGCGATCCTCACCTTTTCGGCCACGACCAACGGGCAGCTCTCACTCAACGGGTTCGAGAAGCTGGAGCGACGGGTGGGCAAGCGCCTGGCCGACCTCGCCGAGGGCAACGCCGAGTACCGCATCACCTTCGCCGACACGCAGCGAGCGCCCGTGCCGGTGAAGACCTCACCGGAGTGGTCGGGTATCGAGTCCGAGGATCGCCGGTATGCACCGTTCACCATCAACATCGAGCGGCTCAAGCCGTTCCACACCCTCACCGGGAGGATGCACTTCTACCTCGACCACGACTGGATCATCGACATCGGTGAGTCGTTGCCGATCTTCCGTCCGCCGCTGGACATGCATCGGCTGTTCAACGAACCCCGGCTGGGACCGGACGGCTCCGCCCAGGTGACCGTGAGATACCTGACGCCGCATAACAAGTGGTCGATCCACTCGGAGTACCAGGACAACCTGTTCATGTTGTCGCTGTCCCGGGGAGGCCCGACGGTGTGGATGAGTCCGCAGGATGCGGCGGCCATCGATGTCCACGACAACGACTGGATCGAATGCGTCAACGCCAACGGGGTCTTCGTCGGGCGCGCGATCGTCAGTCACCGCATGCCCGAGGGCGTCGTCTACGTCCATCACGCCCAGGAACGCACCATCGACGTCCCGAAATCCGAGGCCACCGGGCGTCGCGGCGGAATCCACAATTCGGGTACGCGCCTGCTGGTCAAACCCAGTCACCTCATCGGCGGCTACGCCCAGTTGTCCTATGCCTTCAACTATCTCGGCCCGGTCGGCAATCAGCGCGACAACGTCTCGACCATCCGCAAGCGCAACCAGGAGGTGACCTACTGATGCGTGTCATGGCACAGGTCGGCATGGTGATGAATCTCGACAAATGCATCGGATGCCACACGTGTTCGGTGACGTGCAAGCAGGCGTGGACCAATCGCGCCGGCACCGAGTACGTCTGGTTCAACAACGTCGAAACCCGTCCGGGACAGGGATATCCGCGTCGATACGAGGATCAGGAGAAGTGGCGCGGCGGCTGGCACCTGAACCGACGGGGCAAACTCCGTCTGCGCACGGGCAGCCGGCTACGGCGCCTGGCGACGATCTTCGCCAGCCCGGTGCAGCCGACCATCGACGACTACTACGAGCCGTGGACCTACGACTACCAGAATCTCATCGACGCGCCTCTGGGGGACGACTTCCCGGTCGCGCGACCCAAATCGCTGCTCACCGGCGAGGACACCAAGGTCACGTGGTCGTCGAACTGGGACGACAACCTCGGCGGCGCAACCGAACACGGGCATCTCGACCCGGTGGTCAAGAAGCTGCGCCGCGAGAGCGAAGACGCGATCAAGTTCAACTACGAGCAGACGTTCATGTTCTACCTGCCGCGGATCTGCGAGCACTGCCTCAACCCGTCGTGCATGGCGTCGTGCCCCTCGGGCGCGATCTACAAGCGCAGCGAGGACGGGATCGTGCTCGTCGATCAGGACAAGTGCCGCGGATGGCGCCAGTGCATCACCGGATGCCCGTACAAGAAGATCTATTTCAACCACAAGTCCGGCAAGGCCGAGAAGTGCACACTCTGCTATCCGCGACTCGAGGTCGGACAGCCGACGGTGTGTTCGGAGACCTGCGTCGGCCGCCTGCGCTATCTCGGACTCTTCCTCTACGACGCCGACGCCGTGACCGCGGCCGCCTCGGTCCCCGACGACAAGGACCTGTATCAGTCGCAACTCGATCTGATCCTCGACCCGCACGACCCGGAGGTGGTGCGTGCGGCCGCCGAGAACGGCATCCCGGACGACTGGCTCGAGGCGGCCCGGCGTTCACCGGTCTATGCGCTCGCCAAGACCTACCGGGTGGCGCTGCCGCTGCATCCGGAATACCGCACGATGCCCATGGTCTGGTATGTGCCGCCGCTCTCCCCGATCGTCGACCTGCTCACCGAACAGGGCCACGACGCGGAGAGCCGGAGCACGCTCTTCGGCGCCATCGATGCGCTCCGGATCCCGCTGGAATATCTGGCCGAATTGTTCACCGCGGGTGACACAGTCGTCGTCGAAGATGTGCTCCGCCGGCTCGCGGCGATGCGTGCCTACATGCGCGATGTCAACCTCGGTCGCGAGACGGACCCCGACATCCCGGCGTCGGTCGGGTTGAGCGAGGAAGAGATCTACCGGATGTACCGGCTGATGGCGATCGCGAAATACGATGAGCGCTACGTGATCCCGACGGCACACCTCGAGCAGGCCGAGAAGCTCGAGGAGACGGCCTGCTCCCTCGACTACGAAGACGGTCCGGGGATGTTCGACTCGTCGGCCTTCGGCGAGGCCAGCGGTCGACCCGCACCGGTGTCGGTCGAGACCTTCCACGCGTTGCGACACCGCCAGACCGGTGATCGTGCGGCCGATCCGGAAGCGATGGCGGGGCGGACGAATCTGCTCAACTGGGACGGCAACGGGGCGCCTCCCGGACTGTTCCCGGAGCGACGGTCATGAGGTTCCCCCGCCGCAGCCCACGGAGCCCCGACCACCGCGTCGTCCATCAGGTCGCGTCGTGGTGCCTGAGCTATCCCGACGACGAGCTCCTCGGCCGCCTGCCGATCCTGCGTGCCGCCCTGGCCGACGATCCGGCGAGCCGGCTGCTGCAACCACTCCTCGACCACCTCGACACCACCGGAGCCGACGAACTGCGGCGCGAGTACATCGACCTGTTCGACCTGTCACGGCGGCACACGCTCTACCTGACCTACTGGACGGACGGGGACACCCGGCGGCGGGGCGCCTCGCTGGGCGCGTTCAAGCAGGCGTACCGCGACAGCGGATTCCTGGTGAACCTGCGCGGGGAACTACCCGACCACCTCCCGATCGTCCTCGAGTTCTGCGCATGCGCCGATCCGGAGCGAGGAATACAGCTGCTGCAGCAGTATCGCCCGGCGCTCGAACTCCTGCGGCGGTCGCTGGTGAAGGTCGACAGCGACTACGCCTCGGCTCTCGAAGCGGTCTGCTCGACGATCCCCGGTGACGCGCCCAGCGATCCGGCGGCGGCCCTCGGCAGCCAGATCCCGGTCGAGACAGTAGGTCTCGAGCCCTACGATCCACGGCTGCTCCCACTGTCGGCCACAAGCAACGGAGGATGACCAGTGGATGTGGTGCTCTGGGGCGTGATCCCCTATCTCACACTCGCTCTCGTGATCGGTGGCACCATCTGGCGCTACCGCTACGACAAGTTCGGCTGGACGACGCGATCGTCGGAACTCTATGAATCCCGGGTGCTGCGCATCGCCTCACCGATGTTCCACTACGGCATCCTCGTCGTCATCGTGGGTCATGCCGTCGGACTGGTGATCCCCGAATCCTGGACCGATGCGATCGGCTTGTCGGACAAGGACTATCACCTGTTCGCCGCGGTCTTCGGGCTCATCGCCGCGCTGGCCACGCTGGTCGGCATCGGTCTGCTCGTCTACCGCCGCCGCACCACCGGTCCGGTGTTCATGGCCACCACCCGCAACGACAAGTTGATGTACCTGGTGCTGCTCTCGGCCATCGTCGCCGGCAGCTACATCACCGTCGTCGGCGCGATCGACCCCGACGGTCCCGGTGTGAACTACCGCGAGACCGTGTCCCCCTGGTTCCGCTCGATCTTCTTCCTGCAACCGGACATCGACGCGATGGCCGCCGCTCCCCTGCGGTTTCACGTTCACGTCCTGATCGGCATGTTGCTGTTCTGCCTGGTCCCCTTCACCCGGCTCGTGCACATCTTCACCGCGCCGGTCCACTATCTTTTCCGGCCCTACATCGTCTATCGGAGTCGCGACGACGCGACGGCTCCCGGCAATCGGCCACCCCGGCGAGGCTGGGCCCCCGTCGGTACCGCCGACCGGCAGCGGTGACGCGACGATGACCAGCGCGGAGACGTCGAGCACACCCGATCTGCGGGTCGGCCAGGGCCGGAACCTCTTCCTGGCGACGTTGGCCTTCGGGGTCAGCTTCTGGGCCTGGAACATCATCGCTCCGTTGGGTGTGCGCTACTCCGAACTCCTCCATCTCTCGTCCACCGAGAAATCGATCGTCGTGGCGATCCCCATCGTCGTGGGGTCCCTGGGCCGGATCATCACCGGCGCTCTGACCGACCGCTACGGCGGCCGGATCATGTTCCCGGTCCTTCTCCTCGCGTCGGCCCCCATCGTGATCCTCGTCGCGGTGGCCGGGGACCTCGGTTCGTATCCGCTGATGCTGATCTTCGGGTTCTTCCTCGGGATCGCGGGCACCACCTTCGCCGTCGGTATCCCGTTCGCGAATGCCTGGTACCCGCCCGAGCGCCGCGGTTTCGCCACCGGCGTCTTCGGGGTGGGGATGGGCGGAACGGCGTTCTCCGCCTTCTTCACCCCTCGCTTCGTCAACTGGTTCGGCTACGTCACCACCCACGTGATCATCGCGGTGACCCTCGTGGTGGTCGCCGCCGTCACCTGGACGTTCATGCGTGACTCACCGGTGTGGCGGCCGAACCACGACGCGGTGGTCCCGAAGCTCGTCGCCGCGGCCCGATTGCCGATCACCTGGCAGATGGGCTTCCTGTACGCCGCGACCTTCGGCGGATTCGTCGCGTTCTCCACCTATCTGCCCACCTACCTCAAGGACGTCTACGATTTCGGCCTCGAAGGGGCCGGCACCCGGACCGCGGGGTTCGCCGTCGCCGCGGTCATCGCCCGGCCGGTCGGTGGCGTCCTGTCCGATCGCTTCGGTCCGCGGCTGATCATCGCGGTGTCGACCGCCGGTGCCGCGGTGCTCGCGCTCTGGATGATCACCAAGCCCCCGGTCGAGATCCCCGCCGGCATCGACTTCGTCCTGATGGCCGTCTGCATGGGACTCGGCTCCGGGGCGGTGTTCAGCTGGGTCGCGTTGGAGGCACCGCGCGAGCGGGTCGGATCGGTCACCGGCATCGTCGGCGCCGCGGGTGGTCTGGGCGGGTTCTTCCCGCCGCTGGTGCTGGGCGCCACCTACGACGCGGAGACCCACAGCTACACGCTGGGACTGACGCTGCTCGTCATCACCGCCGGGGTCGCCCTGGTGTTCACGCTGTTCGGGATCCGGCGACGACCCCCGGACCCGCCGGGAGCGGGCGGTCCGTTGCGGGAGTAGTCGTTGTCGGACCCCCGTGGTGTCATGGTCGCACCCTTCGAACAAAGGAGCGATCCATGTCAGACCACGCTGCCGCGATCCGAGGTCTGCCCCGGTGGCATCCCAATCCCGTCATCCGCTCGACCATCGAGACCATTCGCCGATGCGGCTGGCAGGTGACCTCCATCGGTGAAGGGTCTCCGGAGACGAGCAGCCGCGGGACCGACTGCGGGTTCTCCTACACCGCAGGGCTCGCGCTGCACTCGATCCCCGAGCTCGCCGTCTACGGCGTCGATCCGGTCACCGCTCATCACGTCCTGAACGAACTCGGCGACCTGCTCCACCGGGAGGACTGGCGCGATCTGGTCGCGACACAGGCCGACATCCGTCTGCAGACGGTCGCGGTCTCGGTACGGCTGATCGAACAGGTCGACAAGGACGAACTGATCCTCGCCAACCTGCTGTTCCCCGACACCCCGACGCTGCAGGTGGTCTGGCCCGACGAATACGGCCGGTTCCCCTGGGAGGAGGGTTACATCCTGCTGCCGATGCATCAGCCGGTGAAGGGCATCCCGGATCTCTCGGCCCACGCACGGAACGCCGCACACGTCGTCACCGTCGAGTCCGGTCCCGACCGCACCCGCCCCCGTCGGGGCCGCCGGATCTCGGGTCACTGAGGCGCGCCGCTCGTCCGTGGTGACACGCTCTACGCGGGGTTGCCACGGACAAGCGGGCGCCGAGGTGTCAACATTGTTCACCGGGGGTAACGACCGGCGGGGGCACGAGGAAGGCGGATAGCGCGTGCAGCACCTGCCCGTCGTCCTCGCCGTTCTTTGCGCCGCCGTCTTCGGCGGAGTCGTCATCACCGCCATCTACCAGCGCCCGCAGCGTGGTCTCCTGCTGCTCGCGGCGTTGACCCCGCTCGACGGCCTGCTCGACATCGCGCCCGTGCCGGGCATCGCGGGAGCGTGGAAGGAGGGCATCCTCGCGGTCACGCTGATCTGCGCGGCGAACCGTCGTATCCGCCCGTCCGCGCGGACGGGTCCGCCTCTCCACATGCCCTGGTGGCCGGCGGCGGCCGGTCTGGTGGGCTTCGGACTGATCTCGGCGGCATGGGTCTACGGGCCCATCGGGGTCTACGGCATCAAGGTGACCTTCTTCTATCTGTTCGCCGTACTGGCGCTGTGGCTCACGCCTTTCGACGCGCAGGACCGCGATCGGCTCGTGTCGATCATCATGGCGCTCGGCGTGATCACCACCATCGTGGGCATCGGACAGCAGATCATCGGTCCGGCTAAGCTCGTCGAACTCGGCTACACCTACGGCGAGCAGGTCCGCTCGAGCGGACCGCTGTTCCGGACGTTCTCGACGTTCAACCAGCCCTTCGGGTTCGGCCTGTTCGTCACGATGGCGCTGCTGGTGGGCGGCGCGGTGGCGTTGTCCGACACGAGCCGCCGCCGCAATCAGCTGTTCCTCGCTCTCTGGCCGGTCATGGCGATCACGATGGCCACCTCGGTGGTCCGCGCGGCCATCCTCGGTCTCGTCATAGGTGTGATCTGGCTGGCGGTGTTGCGATTCCGGCGTCTCGTCGCGCCGATGCTCGCGATCGCCGCGCTCGCTGTGGTGTCCCTGCCGTTCCTGCCGTCGTCGATCACGAAGGTGTTCTTCTCGTCGAGCAGCCTGAGCCAGCGCGGGTCGGGATGGAGTGAGATCTTCGCCAGCATCGGCGTGCACCCGCTCGGCCGCGGTCTCGGCTCCAGCGGGTCTGCGGCGGATGCGATGTCGGCGGCCCGTGGCGAGGACACCCAGACGGTGACCGCCGGGGCGGGGGGAACGGTCCAGGGGATGTCGTCGAACTACCAGCCCGACAACTACTACGTGAAGGTCCTGCTGGAACTCGGACCGATCGGGCTGTGGCTCTTTCTTGCGATGATCGTGACGGCGGTGATCTGGTGCGTGCAGTCCGCACGCCGACTCCCCGACCCGGACGGGGCATTCGTCCTGGGTGTCAGCGCCTCGATCATCGCGGCGATGGCGGCCAGTCTGGTGGCCACCTATTTCGAGATCTTTCCGCTCGACTTCTACTTCTGGATGCTGTTGGGAGCTGTGGGATGCGCGACTGCACAACACGAATCACGTACGGTGCGCTTGCACTTCGACCCGGGGGAAGCGGCGTCCAGACCTACATCCGCGAATTACTGAGCGCGCTGCCGGCGCATCTCGGTGACATGCCGCTGGCGGCGCTCGTCCAGGAGGACGCCACCGGCGAGTTGCCCGCGTCGATCGTGCCGTTGCGCCGGCCGGTGGCCGACGGCGTCCGGCGCGCGATCCACGGTGTGCTGCCCACCCGACGCGGTGGGGTGTTCCACGGATTGGACGTCGACCTCCCCGTCGCGGGGCCGACGACGACCGTGGCGACCGTGCACGACCTGTCAGTGCTGGACATGCCGTCGGCGTCGAGCAGGTTCCGCGCCGCAGGCGAATCCGTACTGGTCCGCACCACCTTGCGGCGGGCAGACGTTCTGATCGCGGTCTCCGAGTTCACCGCCGAACGCATCCACGACGTCTGCGGACGCGACGCCCATGTCACCGAACTCGCGCCCGCGGACTGGGCGCGCCCGCCCGTCGCCGCGGACGTCGAGCGGGTCCGTACGAAATACGAACTGCCCGACCGTTTCGTGCTGCAGATCGGCACCGTCGAGCCGCGGAAGAACGTGGCGCTGGTCGCGGCCGCCGCCCGCCGGCTCGACATCGCATGTGTCCTCGGTGGTGCCGGGTCCACCGGTCCCGACGCACCGTCGTCAGCGATCGGTCTCGGATACGTGGACGTCGAAGACCTCCCCGGCCTCTATGCCGCAGCCACCGTGACCGCCTACGCGTCGTTCTACGAGGGCTACGGGCTACCGCCGGTGGAGGCGATGGCATGCGGCGGCGCCGTGGTCGCGAGCGCCGTCGGCGCACTTCCCCAGGTCGTCGGCGACGGGGCCGTACTCGTGGAACGACACGATGAGGACGACTGGGTCCGGGCCCTCGAACCCCTCGTCCGGGACCCCGAGGCCCGCCGCGGGCTGGTGGAGGCAGGCACCCGGGTCGGGGCATCGCTGAGCTGGGACACCACCGCTCGTCGCACGGTCGAGGCGTATCGCGCGGCCGGCATCGAGCTGCCCGCCCCGACCCCGCCACCGGGGGCGTCACCGTGAGCCCGGACGTCACCGGGCCACTGCCCTCCGATCTCGAGATCGAGCGGTTGGCGCTGGCCCCATCCGAACCCGCCGCCCATCCGGCGTCGGACACGCGGGCGGCGACGCGTGCCACCGCCGCGATGCTGCTGAGCCGCATCGTGATCGCCGCCCTCGGCTGGGCGGGCAGCGTCGTCATCGCGCGCACGCTGTCCCCGGAGGACTGGGGCAGCTACTCGTTCGTGTTCGCGCTCCTCGGCCTGACCGCGATCTTCACCGACCTCGGCGTGGGCCGGGCGGTGATGGCCCGGCTCATCTCAGACGACGCCGAGGACGTCGCCCGGACCTCGTCCGCCTTCATCGCGTTGCGGATACTCCTCGGACTCGTCGGGTACGCGCTCGCCGTCCTCTACGTGGTGGTGCTGCAATATCCGGGCGAGGTCATCCGGGCGACGGCGATCGCCGGACTCGTCGTCGTGTTCGCCACGCCCGGACAGGCATTGACGGTCATCTTCCAGAGTCGGCATCGCCTACTCCTCACCGCGATCGCCGAAAGTCTCGGCCAGGTCCTGCAACTCGCGATCACCATCGCGGCCGCGTTGGCCGCGCCCTGGCTGCTGGTGTTCGTGCTCGCGCCCGTCGCCAACGAGATCTTCGCGCTGATCGTCAAGATCGTCGGAATCGCACGCCGATCGTCGGGCCTGCGGCCGTCCCGGGTCGTCGAGTGGTCGCGGTGGAAACCGATGCTCACCGATGCCCTGCCGCTCGCGATCGGCTTCGCGCTGACCATCGCGCTGCAGAAGATCGACGTGCTGCTGCTGAGCCTGCTCGATTCACTCGACGCGGTGGGCATCTACAGCATCGGCTACAAGTTCTCCGACATCATGGACACGCTGATCCTCGCCGCCGTCGGCCCGATCAGCACCCTGCTGGTGGCGGCGTGGCCGCATCGCCCCGGCGAACTCCGCCAGCGCTGCCGAACCGCCGCGGTCGCCTTCGGTGCGGCCGGCGCCGTCGCGGTGGCCGCGTTCTGGCCGAGCGCCGAGGCGATCATCGAACTGCTCTACGGCCGCCGCTTCGTCGAGGGCGCCGACGCCGCGCGGTTCCTGGTGTTGGGCGCGGCGATCATGTCCTTCGTCGTGCTGGGGATCTTCCTCCTCGCCGCCACCGGATTCGCGAAGCGGTATCCGTGGATCGCGGTCGCCGGGCTCGCGCTGAACGTGGTCCTCAATGTGCTGCTGATCCCGCGGTACTCCTACACCGGTGCGGCGATGGCGACCGTGATCACCTTCGGTGTGTGCGCCGTGGCGCTGTGGGTGGTGGTCGCCCGGACACTGCCGGTCACCGAACTGCTCCCGGTCGGTTCGGTCCTCGCCCTGGCGATCCTGACGGCCGCGGTGTGTGCCGTCGGCGTGTGGGCCGCCGATCACGCGCCCTGGCCCGTGGTGTCCGTGGTGGCTGCCCTGATCGTCGGTGCGCCCGGCGTCGCCCTGCTCAAACGGGTCGCATCGCCGCCCGGCCGTCACGCGAAGGTGGTCCGATGACCGAGGCACGTTCGACCACCGACATTCTCGTGTTCGTCGCCCACACCGGCCAGGTGTCCGGGGCCGAGCGGGTCATGCTCGACCTGATCGGGGTCGCCCTCGACCGCGGACGCCGCGTGACGGTCGTCTGTCCCGGCGGCCCGCTGGTCGGCCGCCTACCGGCCGGCGTCGAGCACGTGTCGATCCCGCCTCTCGGGCTCAGCGGTGAACGCGGCCTCCACCGCCTGATGGGAGCAGCTCGCCTCGTCCTCGACTGGCTCCGAGCGGGCCGTGTCCTGCGACGCCACACCCGTCGCGATGCCACGACCATCGTCAACTCGCTGTTCGCGCTTCCCGCAGCACGATTCGCGCGGGCACCGGGCGGGGTCTCGTGGCTGGTCCACGACACCCTGTCCTCCGGACGCCAACGCGCCGTCGTGCGCATCAGCGCTCCGGTGATCCGTCGTGCGGTGGCGGTCTCGGAGGCGACGGCGCGACCGCTGAGCGATCTCGGTCTGCCGACGGTCGTCGCCCACAACGGGGTCGTCTGGCCGGTGCCCGCACTGGTGACGGAGCTGCACGATCCACCCGTCGTCGGAATCCTCGCGCTGCTCACCCCGTGGAAAGGCCATGCCGTGCTCCTCGAGGCCGTCGCCGCACTGTCCGGCGTCGAACTCGAGTTCGCCGGTGGCTCCTTCCCCGGCGACGCCGACCACGTCGCCTCCCTCCACGAGCGGGCCGCACAACCCGACCTGACCGGGCGCGTACGGTTCCTCGGTCACACCGATCCGCAGACCGCACTCACCCGCTGGGACGTCGTCGTCTCGGCGAGCATCACACCGGAGGCCGGGCCCCTGTCGGTGCTCGAGGCGATGGCGTACGGCAAACCGGTGATCGGCACCGATCACGGCGGCACCACCGAGTTCCTGCGCGGCGGTGCGGGAGTCCTCGTCCCGCCGTCCGACCCGGCCGCACTGGCCGAGGCGATCACCCGAGTGCTCGACGACGCGGATCTCCGCGAATCCCTTGCCCGAGAAGCCCGGCGCCGAATAGATGCCGAACACGACAAATCCGTCACATTGCCACTTATGCTCGACGAGTTGTCGTTCTGATGGGGGCAGGACACCGATGGCGAGCTCTGCGCTCTTCCCTAGATAGGCTGCCCATGAACCGATCCCTCGCCCGACGCCGCAACACCACCCGCTCGCTGCTGGCGTGCGCGTGCATCATCTTCGCCGCCCTCGCGAGCCTCGTCTGGGTCCGCAGTGACGCGCATTCCGCACCGGCGTCGTGCGCGCTGTCGAACGGCGACCACAAGGTCGCGACGTCACCCGGGGCATCGCTGCTCGCCCTCTCCGACGCCGACCTGAACCGCGAACTGTCGGTCGCCAGGGACCTGAACATGTGGGCGGTGCGCCTCGACGTCGACTGGTCGGTCGTCGAACCGGTGCGGGGTCAGCGCAATTGGGCCCCCATCGACCGGGTCGTGAACGCGATCGTCGCCCACGGCATGTGCCCGGTGGGGCTGGCCACCTACACGCCCATCTGGGCCGCGCGCCCCCTCGACTTCCCTCGCAACAGCCACTACCGGCCCGCCGACCCCAACGTCTTCGCGTCGTTCGCCGCGGCCGCCGCCCAGCGGTACTCGCAATCGATCTCGGTGTGGGAGATCTGGAACGAGCCCAACCTCGCCCACTACTGGCTGCCGCGCGCCAACGCGACCGAGTACGGCAGACTCCTCGCGGCGTCGTACACGGCCATCAAGCGTGCGGTGCCCGGTGCGGCGGTGATCTCCGCCGGGCTCGCCCCCGGCACCGACAACGGACGCGACATCGCTCCGCTGACGTTCGTCCGCAGCCTCTACCAGGGCGGGTTCAACAGGTCGCTGGATGCGTTGAGCGTGCACCCGTACACCTACCCCGTACTTCCCAACGACCCGGCCGCGGCGGCGTGGAGCACCGCGGCACGGATGTGGGACATGCGCGACGTGATGGTCGCGGCGGGCGACGGCCACAAGAAGATCTGGATGACCGAGTTCGGCGCACCCACCGGGGCCGGGACGAACTCGGTGTCCGAGGCGGTTCAGGCGCAGAGCATCCAGATCGCGATCGGCGCCCAGAACGACGCGCCATGGCTGGGACCGCTGTTCGTGTACTCGTTGCGCGACGCGGGTACCGATCCGAACAACCTGGAACACAACTTCGGACTCGTCCGCCGCGACTGGTCTCCGAAGCAGGCGTACACGTTTCTGGAATCCCGGTAGGGCGGCATCTCACGATCCCGCCGATCGTTAGCTAAGGTGAACTGACTTTCACCGGGCACAGCAGTATCCGGGGGAACGAACAGCCGGGGGGCACCAACACCACAGGAGAGATGTGTGACCTCCAGTCTGGATTCCAGACGTCGCGACACGCCCCCGTCGGTCGACCTTTTCGGCCACTTCCGCGATCTCGCCCGTGTCGCCGTCCCCGCGATCCTCATCGGGCTGTTCGTCGGGGTGTGCGTCTTCGGCCTGCGTACCGTCCTGGTCTCGAAGGAGTACTCGGCGACCGTCGTCGCCGAGATCACCCCGGCGAGCGACATCATCCCCGGCGACGCCTACATCGAGCAGATGCGGGCGCCGTTCATCGCGCTGTCGACCGACGAGAACGTCCTCCGGCAGGTCCTGACCCAGGTGGAGACCGATTGGGACACCGCCGAACTCCGCGAGCACGTCACGACCGGGCCCGGTACGACGCCGTCGCTGTTGCTGTTCACCGCGACCGCGCCGTCGTCGGAACAGGCCGAGGAGGTCGCCCGGGCGATGGTGTCCGCGATCTCGTCCGCCGCGGTGTCCAACCACGCCCGCGACATCAGCCGGGCGGTCGACGAGATGCGCGCCCAGATCACCGCCGAGCGAGCTCGCAACCAGGCCCTGCCCGACCGCGGAGACTCCAAGGCCGAGTCCAACGCCATGCTCGCGGATCTCAACTCCCAGCTGACCCGCCTCCAGAACTCGTCGACCGACAACCTCACGATCCTGGCCGCGCCGTCGGCCGGTGAGACGCCGGTGGCCCCGAACCCGACGCAGGAGGGTGCGGTCGCCGCGATCGTGGCCGCCATCCTGGCCGCGGAGATCCTCGTCCTCGTCCGGGGACGCCTCGGTCGCGGACCGAATCCCATCTGGGCCCGACGCATCGCCCACAAGTACGGCGCACGTCTCTCGTACGACGAGGGGCCCGAGCCGGGTCTGCCCGCGACACTCCTGCCGGCACTCGCCGAGCGGCACCGTCGAACCCAGGTCGCACTGATCCTGACCGGTGACCAGATCGATCCGGACCGTCTCCTCCACGGCCTGGCCCCACCCACCGACAACGGCTCGGGCCGGCCGACACAGATCGAGCGTCTGCCCCTCACCGAGGCCTGGTGGAACCGCGTCGACACCGCCGACCTCGCCCTCGCCGTCGTGGCCATCTCCACCGGCAGCACCGACCGCGCCCTCACCGAGCAGACACTGGCGCAGCTCGCCGAGGTCGGCGTCCCCCGGCACCTCGTCGTCCGGGCGCCGGCGACGCAGCATGCGGCGACCCGGATCCCGACGAACAACGTGCCGGACGGGCGATTCGGTGTCATCGGTGACCGCGGCCCGGTCGACGGCCTCCGCGATCCGTTCCCGAGTGGCGACGTCCCGACCACCGAGGGGCCCTCGCACCTGAACCGCACGCCCGCACACCATCGCGCCGACCGGACGCCGTTCGACCCCGAGCGTTTCCGGGTCTCGCCGCTCGACGCCTCTCCACGAAATGCGCGCCATCATGCCCGGTGACCGCATCGCCGTGGTGCACGAGCGACTCACCGAGATCGCCGGTTCCGAGCACGTCGTCGAGCAACTGGCGGCAACCTGGCCGAAGGTCGAGGTGCACGCACCGATCGCGCGCGCCGAGGGCATCCCCGCAGGCCTCACCGACCCGCCGATCACGACACCGCTCAACCGGGCCTACCGCCTCCTGGGCGAACGCAGCTACGCACCGCTCCTACCGCTGATGCCGTGGGCGTTTCGTCGCATGCCGCTCCGCGACGCCGCAGCGGTGGTGGTGAGCCATCACGCGTTCGCGACGCAGGCGGTCCTCGCCACCGACGCCCCGGTCATCGCGTACGTGCACAGCCCCGCCCGATGGGCGTGGGACCCGTCTCTCCGCGCAGGAGAGGGAGGTGGTGCGTCCGGCGCCGCGATCCTGTCGGCCCTGTCGGTGGTGGCGCGCCGTTGCGAGGTCGACGCCGCACCACGACTCCACACCGTGCTGGCCAACTCGTCGGCCGTCGCGGCACGCATCCGCGAACACTGGGACCGCGACGCCATCGTCGTACACCCGCCCGTCGATCTCGACGGGTTCACCCCCGACCCCGCCGTGCCGCGTGAGGACTTCTACCTGCTCGCCGGACGTCTCGTGCCGTACAAGCGACCCGACCTCGCCATCGCGGCCGCGGCTCGGGCCGACGCCAGGCTGGTGGTGGCCGGCGACGGCCGGGCCATGCAGCAGTGCCGCGAACTGGCCGGACCCAAGACCACCTTCCTCGGTCGCGTCTCGCACGACACCCTGCTGAACCTGCACCGGAGTGCACGCGCCGTGTTGATGCCGGGGATCGAGGACTTCGGGATCGTGCCGGTCGAGGCCATGGCCACCGGGACCCCGGTCATCGCGCTCGGCGAGGGTGGTGCTCTCGACACCGTCGTGCCCGGGTCGACCGGACAGCTCATCGAACCCGGGACCGATGACGAGGTCGTCGAGCGGCTCGCCGGCGCGCTGCGCGACTTCACGGTCGACGACTACGACCGCACCGAGATCCGTGCGTGGGCCGAGCGTTTCCGTCGCGAGCGGTTCCGCGAGCAGATGCGGGAGGTCGTCGGTGCGGCGATCTGACGCAACTCGCGCGACCGTCCTCGACCGCGCCCTCGCCACGTCCCGGTCGATCTCGGTGACCGGGCCGCTGACACCGCTCGACGCCGATCGTGTCCGCGCCCGTCTGGCTCTCGCCATGACCCCGACCTCGCGCCTCAGCGTCGTCCCCGACCCGACGTCGGCACGCTGGGTCCACGACGTGACGCCACGACCCGTCGTCGAACGCCCCGATCTCGCCGACCTCTCCCCCGGCGAGATCCTGACGGGTCTGCGCGCGCGAACGGAACCGGCCGGCACCGTCGAGTACCTGCTGGGCGGCCGCTGGCTGGTCCTCGACCAGAGCCACGGGATCGGCGACGGCCGGTCGAGTCTCGAACAGATCGCCGGCCTGGCCGGTCGCGACGGCTCCGCGATGGCGCCGAACCTGGAACGGTCTCTGCCCGCGGATTCCGCCTGGCACGCGGCATACCGTCAGCTGTTGCGTCACCCGGCACGCCTGCGCGAGGTCGCACGCCTGCGGACGGCCAACGCCCCCGACGCGTCCGACGGCCCGAGCCGCGAACTCGCCGGATGGCGTTCGACGCGGCGCGTCGTCGCCACGCCGATGTCCGCCGACCGCGTCGCCGCGCTGCGTGATGCGGTCGCAGCTCACGGGATGAAGACATCCGCGGCGGCGGTCACCGTCGCCCTGTGGCGTGCTGCGGTTGCCGCCCAGGAGGTCCGTGTGGATCCGCGCACCCAGGTGCTGTTCGACTGCCGCCGCTACCTCGAACCCACGCACGCGAACGATCACGGCAACCTCGCCGTCGGTATCCCCCTTCGCTTCCCGGAGTGGGCGACACCGGTCGAGGTCGGCGACCGTATCCGGGAGGTGACCCGGTCGGGGTGGCCGGTCGCGGTCCTCGGCGCAGGTGAACTCCGCGGTCTCCTCCGTCCACGTCGAGTCGGGCCGGAGTCCACGGCGTCCGATACCGCGACCGTGCCTGATCGTCTCCGCCTGTCGGTCAGCGACATGGGGCGGATCGGCGTGTTCGGCGACGTCGAGTGGGACCCGCAGGCGCCGTCCCATCACCTCTACGCCTCCCTCGAACCCGACGGCCCGAACGCGGCAACGACTTTCGTCAGCGAAGTCGACGGCACCCGGTCCTTCACCACCACCTTCTACGAGGCGTTCGTCGACCGGGCCGTCATCGAGGCCGCCCATCGGGCCCTCTGCGACGACCCGGTGGCCTTGTTCCGGCAGGTGATGAACCCGACCACGGGAACCCCGTCATGAGGTGCCCGAGCCGGCGACCGCGGGCGGAACGCCCCCGACACCCCGCGGTCACCTCGACCCGGCTCCTCCTCACCGCGGTGATCGTCGCGACCGCGGCAGCATGCTCGTCACCGGATCCCGCCGACTCGGCCCAGGCCCCGGCCCCCGGTGAGGTGGTCGGCACCGCCACCGAGACCGGCGAATACCTGGCCCTGGACAAGCTCGCCGAGCGGTCGCTGCGGTTCCGCTATCTCTCCGAAGATCGCGCGACAGACGAAGTCGTGCCGGTGTCGGCGGCCGCCTTCGTGCCGCGTGGAACCGCCCCGGCCGGTGGATGGCCGGTCATCGCGGTCGGCCACCCGACCACCGGTATCTCCACCGAATGCGCGCCGTCGTTCTACGGCAACCTCCTCGGCACCGTCGACCTCGTCGCCAACCTCCTCGAGCTGGGATTCGTGGTGGTACAGACCGACTATCAGGGTCTTGGTACCCCCGGTTCGCATGCGTATCTCGAACCGACCGTCGCCGCCCGCAACATCATCGATTCGGTGCGGGCCGTGCGGTCGCTGGTTCCCGACGCCGCCGGCGAGTGGTGGGGTTTCGGTGTCTCCCAAGGCGGTCACGCGGTGTTCCGGGCCAACGAGATCGCCGCCGGCTACGGCGACGGCCTGGACCTGCAGGGAACCATCAGCATGAGTCCCGCACTCGACATCCGTCCGATCGCGGATGCGATGGCGGCCGGAACGCTCACCCCGGACCAGATCGCCTTCCTGCCGCTCATCCTGACCGGCCTCCGGACCGTGCATCCGGAACTCCATATCGACGACTATCTCCGCGGCCCCATCCGGGACACGCTCGGAACCTTCCTCGAGTGCAGCGACACCGCGATCATGCAGAAACAGGACGTCGTCAAGCGCACGACACCGGCCGACTACCGCCCCGTCGACGACGCCGCGACCGATCGTCTCCGCGGGTGGCTGGGCGAGGCGAGTCTGCCGCAGGGTCGGGCGAGCGCGCCCATGATGGTCGTCTACAGCTCCGCAGACACCGTGATCCTGCCGTCCTGGACCGAGCGCGCGGTCGAGCAGGCCTGCGGGGAAGGTGATCTAATCACGACCGTGGTCGTCGACGGACAGTCGCACGGCATCCTCGACGTCGGGTCCTCGACAGCGGACTGGGTCGAGGCCGTGTCGGAAGGACGTTCGGTCCGTGACAGTTGTCGATGACCTCCACGCGCCGTCGGGGAGTTACGGCGCGGACAGCGAAGTGGAGAAGTGTCATGAGTTCTACCCCTGACGGCGAGTTCGAGGGCAGCGACGGCCCGGAGACCGGGCACGACGCCCCCGCACCGAACGAACCCGCCGAGGAGATGTCAGCGCAACGGTTGTCGGCGGTCCTGAGCACACCCGGCGACGCGGCGCTCATGGCCCTTCTCGAGGCCATCCGCGGCGCGGACCCACGCGCCGCGACGGCACTGCGCGAACTGTTGTCCGACCCGGCCCGCGTCCGAGCCATCGAAACATCGAGACTCCTCGACGACGAGCCTCATCCGGCCGTCGACGACGCGATCGGCCTGACGATCGACGCGCTCGGCGTCTCCTACGCGGCGCTCAACGTGATCACCGCCGATGGGCAGACCAACGCCTCGATCGCCTGGCAAGCCGGGAAGCCGGGCCACAAGGGCACGAGGCCGCTGCTCGACTCGCTGTGTGTCTATCCCGTCGTGAGTGACTCGATGCTCGTGGTCGACGACATCGCCGACCATCCGGTCCTGTCCGAGCACTCCACCGCGCGCAACGGCGAGGTCTCCTCGTACCTCGGCATTCCGCTGCACGCCGACGACGGACACGTGATCGGGACCTTCTGCGTCTGGAACGCCGAACCGCATCACTGGTCGTCCAGCGACATCGCCCTGCTCACCGACCTGTCGGTCGTGGTGCAGGAAGCCGTGTTCCGCGGCTGACGCCGTCCGAGCACGCAGTCCGTCCGGCGAGCCGACTCGCGAGTAATCCTTAGCCACCTTTACAATTCTCGAGACCGGGGGGCCGTTCATTGGGATGGAGTGAACTTGGCGACCCGCACCCCCGAGGTCGAGATCGCGCCCGTGCGGGCGCGATCGGCGAACAGCCCGCAATCCCGGCGCTCCCTGGGTGACCTCATCCGTGACGACCCACTGAGCACGATTGTCACCGTCTCCATCGACCTCGTGTCCGCCATCGTGGCAACCGGTGTGGCGATCTTCTGGATCGTCAATCGTCAGCCCGAGTATCCTCCGCTGTGGACCATCGGCCTCTATCCGTTGATCCTCGTGGGGATCTTCGGACTCCGGAAGACCTACCGCCGCGGACTCAACCGTCGGTTCCTCGACGAGGTCGGCAAGGTGATGACCGGTTGCACCGTCGCCGCGATGATCCTGCTGTGTTCGATGCTGTTGTCGGGACTCGACGACCGTCCGGGAGCCGCGGTCACCAAACTCTGGGTATCCGCAATATTCTGGGTTCCCCTGGGACGCCTCATCCGGGACCTCACCCAGCGCCGCCTGCGCCGGCACGGTCATCTCATGGCTCCCACGCTGATCATCGGCGACGGCCCGGTCACCGAGCAGGTGGTGGGACGGATGGTCGTGAACCCCGAACACGGGCTGAAGCCGGTCGGGGTCCTCGCCGCCGGCGCACCCGCACGCGATCGTGACGAGCGGGTGTCCGAGATCCCGCATCTCGGTGGTGTCGACGACCTCGACGACGCGATCCGTGCGACCGACGCCGAGATCCTCGTCGTCGCCTTCGCGGTCACCAACGTGGAACGTCTGACCGCGTCGGTACGCATCGCTCACCGGCACGGCGTCAAGGTGTGGATCGTCCCGCGCATGTTCGACGTCGTCGGCCGCCGCAGCCGTGTCGACCATATCGGCGGTCTACCTCTGATGTCCGTCCCCCACACCAATCCGCGCGGTTGGCAGTTCCGGGCGAAGCACATCGGCGACCGGGTGACCGCCGCACTCATCCTGACCGCGATCGCACCGTTGTTCCTGACCCTCATGCTGCTGGTCCGGTTGAGTTCGCCGGGACCCATCTTCTTCGCCCAGCCCCGCGTCGGACGCGACGGCCGCGTGTTCGACTGCCTCAAGTTCCGGTCGATGCGCCCCGAGGACCCCGACGCGGAGAAGTTCCGGCCCGTGGCCGGAAGCGCCCCCGGCGGCGTCGAAGGGGTCGACCGCCGCACCTGGATCGGCAAGATAATGCGGTCGACATCGATGGACGAACTGCCCCAGCTGCTCAACGTGTTCCGCGGCGAGATGAGTCTCGTCGGTCCCCGACCCGAGCGCCCCGAATACGTGTCACTGTTCGAAGTCCAGATCCGCCGCTACGGTGAACGGCACCGTGTCAAGGCAGGCGTGACCGGCTGGGCCCAGGTCCACGGCCTCCGTGGTCAGACCTCGATCGCCGACCGCGCCGAATGGGACAACTACTACATCGAGAACTGGTCCCTATGGCTCGACGTGAAGATCCTGCTGCTGACGGTGCTGGCCGTGCTCAAGCGCGCGGAGTGATCGCCGACCGTCAGAGCGTCGGCCGCCGGGTGTCGTAGGCCTCGCGGTCCCGCACCCGCCGTCGGCCGTCGCCGGCGACGACGAGAACCGTGCGGACGATGATCGCGAGCAGGACGAGGCCGCACACGATCGCCAGAAGTACCGTGGCCATGCCGGCCTCCTCACCGTCGTTCGCCACAATCGCGAATAGCGCTGCGGCACCATCGAATCGCCGCAACTCGGCCGTGGACGTGCTGTTGCTGAACATGGTGCGTCGTCACCGCTCCTCGGCGCCACTGAATTTCCGTGGCGCCGAGATGACCGAACCGCTCGGCCCACCGCGCGTTGGGTGGGGGAGGAGCCTGCGACGAGGAGGGCGTGCCGGTGGAGTGACCTCGATACGCGGCGTCCTCGCTGCGCTCGGTCGTCGCTACTCGGCCAGCAGAAGGAACGCGGCCAGCAGGCGGCCAGCACCTGCTGGTTGAGTAGGTGAGGAGCTTGCGACGAGCCGTATCGAAGCCATCCCGGCGCTTCACACTATGGAGTTATCAAGGAACAGATGCGGTCCCGGCTGTGCCGGGTGCGGAAGGTGCTGCGCGTGAGTCTGTAAGGCGACGGTCGTGTCAGGCGGCGTCGTCGAGTCGCATTGTGCGGCGGTTATAGGCGGGCAGGGGTCGGCGGCGGGGGTCGATGTCGGCCGGCGGGATCAGCCACGGATGGCGGTCGAAGCCCATCACGATGTCCCACCCGTTGTGGTGGACCTGGGTGTGGCAGCGTTGGCAAAGCATGCAACCGTTGTCGAGTTCGGTGTCACCGTCGTCGGACCAGTGCTCAATGTGGTGGCACTGCGTATGAGACGGTGGCGCACCACATTTGATGCAGTACTGGTCTCGGATGATGATCGCTCGTCGTAGGTGCGGTGGGAAAAGACGCCGCTCCCGCCCCATCTCCAGGGGCACCGTTTCACCGTCGATGATGACCTCGGTGAAGGTCCCATCGCACGACAATCGTCTCGCGGTGGCTTGGGTGATCGATCCGGTCCAGGGCAGCAACGCGGGATCGCCCCCGTCGGCGGGGATCGTCAGCAGGGTCTGGGTGCGCGGGGCGCCGATGGTGTCCATCGCGGCACCGACGGCGGCTTGGTCGAGCAGTACTTCGAGGGCGTCGGCGCGGATCTGGGTGGCGGAGCGTTGATCAGGGGAGCCATCGGGTTCGGGGCGTGGTACTGAGCGTTCGTCGATCATGGCGATGAACTTCTCGCCCACGGTTTGGGTGAGGTTGCCGCGGATCTCGACGCGGTTGTCGTCGGTTACATTGTGTGACAACGTGTCCAGGGATCGGTCGTCACTCGCCGGGATGCCGCCCTCGTCGTCGGCGATGGTGTTGCCGATGGTCTGGGCGTGTTTCTGGATTTCGGTCGGAGTAGCACCGGAGAGCGCCTGGGCGAGTAGTCCGGTCTCGTAGACCCGGTGGTCGTCGTCGGAAAGCGCAGTGGGCGAGCGTTTCTCGATGACCGCCATTCCCCGCACGATGGCGTCGACGACCTCACCGGACAGACGTCCGTCCGCGGCGCAGTCCTCGACCTTGCCCAACGTCCCGACGCTGTCGGCGATGCGGGCGGCGCGAACGGCCGCCGCCGGCGGGAGTCCCATCTCGATCAACAGCTTCTTGATGGTCGAGCCCGCTCTCTCGGCCACTCCCGGGCGGTCGAGGTCGGCTGTGTGCGTGCCGATCTTGTGGTCGGCGAGGTTGCGCAGCAGTATCCATCGGCTTAGCTGTGAGTACGTCGTGGCGCCGGTGGGGTCGTCGGTGGGGTCGTCGGTGGGTGGGGTGATCTCGACGAGTTGGTCGAGGATCGCGTCGAGTGGAGTCGGATGGGTGTTGATCATGACGGCAGCCGTCCCTCTCATGGAGGTGTACTTGCGGTTGGGTGGGGCCGTCGTTGGACTACTGCTCAGTCATCAAATTTCTGTGTCTTCAGTTCTACCTCGGGGGTCTGACAAAGACTGCGGACCGGCTTCGCCGGCGGATACGCGCAGGGCGGTGTCATCCGCTCGGCCTCTCCACGGACAGCTCCCGCGCCGATGTCGGCGGCCCGGGTTATGGTCACCTCGATGGATCACCCGGCCACCTCGCCCGCTCTCGCGGCAGCTCTTCGTCCGGGCCACGTGCTGCGGATCTCAGACATCGACGGGCCCGCACTGGACGATCTGGTGGATTCGGTCGCCGCGGATCTACCGGTGTTCCTCGACTACCGCGGTCCCGCCGACCGGGGCGCCCGCGACGTCGTCACCGAGGTCCTCGATGCACTGGAATCGATCGTCCTCGCCTTGTTCCCGACCTGGCTCCCCGGACGCCATGCGGGCGAGTTGCTCGACGCCGACGAGGCCGAGGACGCCGCCCGCCGACTCTGCCGCGACGCCGCGTTCACCTCGATCGCGGTCGTGCACGTGGCGCGAGTGGCAGCCGGGGCTCCCCGGACCGGATCGGGCCCAGGGAACGAGGCCAGAGCCGCGGCGCTGACCTTTCTGCTACGCCGTGCCTACCACCGCGACACCGTCGTCCTGGCCGTTCGAGCGGACCCCGACCTTCCCGCCCGCGCCCAGCAGGCCGCGGCCGCCGCTTGCCGCTGGATCGCCGATCACGCCCGCCTGACCGTGTGGCTGACATGCGACGCACTGTCCACGGTTTCGTGGGTCCCGGAGTTACGGATCGGGGTGGAAGGTACAGATCGTCCGGGTCTTCCCGCCCCGGACTCCGCGGCCGCCGGTGAGACCGCGGTCGGTGCAGTCGACCCTCCGCTGCTCATGGTGTCCCGTCCGGCGGGGTCGCCGGCACCGCACAGTGCCGCCGAGCAGGCGCTCGAACGCGCCCTCACCCACCAACACTGGGCCAGGGACCGTCAGTGGAACCGCAGTCCCCGCGATCTCGATCCGCTGAGCCCCGCAGTTGTCGTCGACCTCCTCTGGACCCGGGCGAAGGTCGTTGTCGAGGTCGACGGCGCCGACCACCGCGGCCCGGTAAAGTACGCGCGAGATCGACGTCGCGACAACATGCTTCAGCGCGCCGGCTACCTCGTTCTCCGCTATACGAACGAGCAGGTTCTGGATGATGCAGCGCTCGTCGCCGCGGAACTGGCCGCCGTGCTCGCCGAACGCTCACGTCCGACCAGGGCGCGCGCCGCGAGGCCCGCCCCACCCCCGCCCACACCTGAGGAGAGTTCGTGGATCATCCCCGGCTGACACCGACCCAGAGTTCGGTGTTGTTCATCCTGCTGGCCGAGTCCCGCGAACTGAGCACTTCCGAGATCAGAGAACTCGGTCCGGCACTCGACAAGGCCGGCCGCGACCGTCTCAACTCACTCGGCCTCATCGAGTCCCGCCGGGGCGCGCGCCGCGCCTACTTCCACGTCCTCACCGACAGGGGGTGGGCGTGGTGCGCCGCGGAGCTCCACGCCGGGCCACCTGCGCGGGCGAACTCGTTCCTGCGAGCCATGTACACCGTCCTCGAGGGGATCGGACGCTACATCGACGCCGAAGACCTGCGGTTGCACGAGGTGTTCGGCCGCCCCCGACTCCCCTCGACGGAATCGGACGAGTCTGCCGGAGACTCCCCCGCGGTCGACTCTCCGACTCCGGCGACCACACCCGACGCCGACCCCCGCGCGCAGGTCGCGGCGGCCTATCACTCCCGGGTTCCGTCGCCCGGCGGTTTCGTCCTCGTGACCCACCTCCGCACCGACCTGCCCGCGCTGAGCCCGGAAGTGTTCGACGCCACGATGGTCGCGTTCCAGCGCGAACCAGGAGTCAGCCTCATCCCGCAGGAAGACCAGGCCCTGCTGACCCCGGCCGATCGGGCTGCCGCGGTCGTGGTCGGCACCCAACCGTGTCATCTGTTCGCGATCGAGGAGATCTGATGGACGCCGCTGCCCGTTCGGCTCTGGAGTCCATCCGGCTCAACTGGGCCGACACTCCCGACGATGTGTGGGGCACTGCCGACCCGTTCCACGTCCGCGGCCTGCACGAGGGGACGATCGTGGAGATCCTCCGCTCGTTCGACGACGCACGGCGTTCGTCTTCGGGCAGCCCCATCGGGGTCACCGTGCGCGGCCCGGCGGGGTCGGGCAAGACCCACCTCCTGGGTCAGGTACGCCGACGAGTCCATGACGCAGGCGGCTACTTCTTCCTGGTGAAGCTGCTCGACAGCACCGACTTCTGGCGCTCGGTCCTCGTCGCCATGCTCGACGACCTGAGCCGACCCACCCCGCGACACCGATCCCAGCTGAACCAGCTGCTGGATCGGCTCGCCATCGACGCCGGCGTGTCCGACGCGACCCGAGCAGCCGTCACCGGTGGCGCACCGCTCACCCCGTCTGATCTCGACGAGTTCATCCGAGGCGTGTACACCCGCCACTCCCGCCACCGCCGTCGATCCCAGCACATCCTGCGGGCGCTCGTGCTGCTCGAGTCGGACGACTTCGCTGCCAAGGACCTCGGTGAGGCGTTCCTCCATCTCGACATCGACGATGCCGACGAACTCGCCGCGTGGGGCATTCGCGACGCTCGCCTCGGTTACCAGGAGATCGTCGAGAACATGTCGCGCATCATCGCTTTCGATGATGCCGCAGTCCTCGCGTTCGATCAGATCGACACCCTCATCGAAGCGGGCAAGTCCGCCGAGGAGGGCGAGGACTCCCAGGTGGAGAAGCTCGCCCACGGATTGATGTCGGTGCGCGACACCATGAGTCGCACCGCATGCGTCGTCTCGTCCATCACCGCCGCATGGGAGTACCTGTCCGGTCACGTCATGCGGTCAGCCGTCGACCGCTTCCGACTGCCGCCCGTACTGGCTCGACCCACGAACGCCGAGTTCGGGCGGATGCTGTTGGCCCTGCGTTTCGACCCGTGTTTCGCCGGCGTGGGATTCGTACCGCCGTACCCGACCTGGCCGGTCACCGAGGGCGCGCTGACCGCCGCTGTCGACTACACGCCCCGCGAGCTCATGGTGACCGTCGACCGGCAGATCGCCTCGATGCTGCGACGCGACGAGTTCGCCGAGATCACCAGCCTGACCGGCGTACCGGCACCCTCGCCCGCACCCCGGCCGGCAGCCCCCTCCCCTCCGCCGCCCGCCCCCGCGCATCACAGTCCTCCCCCGCCGTCGCAGCCCCCGACTCCCGAGCGGCCCACTCCCGCGGCCGAATCGGCCGCCTTCGAGAAACTCGATCAGCGGTATGCGGAGCTCATCCATCGCGCAGATCCGCTGCCCGCACTGGTTCCCGCCACCGAGGACAAGGTGGTTCCCTCGCTGCTGCACGCGGGACTGTTGACCTGGATTCAGGCGCTCACCACTGACGCCGACCGCTGGCAGATCGACGCAAAGCCAGGACCGAAGAGCCCTCTTCACGGCCGGATTCGCCAGTTGGTGGACCCCGAGCGCGACGTCGAGCAATCGTGGAGCTTCCGCGCGATCTCCGCCACGCATGCGCGGTCGGTACAGACTCGACTGTCCAATGCCACGACGATGTCCGGATTCACACTCGGCGACGTCGAACGCACACTCGTGATCTTGCGCCGGGACACGTGGCCGAGCGGACCGAGGACCGCACAGATGGTCCAGGAGTTCCACGATCGGGGCGGCAAGGTGGTGGCCTGGACCGAGCACGACGTCAAACGACTCGTAGCCCTCGCCGCGCTACGCGCGGAGCGCTCTCCCCATCTGCGCGAATGGATCTCCGCACGCAACCCGGCGCGCGAGGTCGCGTTCCTCTCCGAGATCCTCGGACCCGCACTGGCCGATACCCCTGCCACACCCGCGGAACCGCCGACGCCCTCGCGCACCGACGACCCCGTGCCGGCCGCGCCCGCGGCAATACCGCGCGTCACCGCGCCGACCCCGGCGCCGACACCACGAACTGTCGACTCCGAACCGGAACCCGTTGGCCTGGGATCGATTCCACTGGGAATCGGCGTCGCCCGCGGCGAACCGATCGGCGTCTCACTGGCGGCCATGCGCAAACACGTGGCGCTTTTCGCCGGGTCGGGTTCCGGGAAGACCGTCCTCATCCGACGAATCGTCGAAGAAGCTGCCCTGCAAGGTGTCTCGTCGATAGTTCTCGACGTCAACAACGACCTCGCCCGCCTCGGTACACCGTGGCCGGACACCGACTCGCGCGGATGGACCACCGAGGATCGTGATCTCGCGAAGCGCTACCTGAAGGACACCGAGGTCGCGATCTTCACTCCCGGTCGCGCCGCGGGACGCCCGCTGAGCTTTCAGCCCCTCCCCGACTTCGCCGAGATCATCGACAATCCCGACGAGTTCCGCGCCGCGGTCGACTCCGCAGTGGGCGCCCTGGTCCCGCGCGCACGAGCCACCGGCACCAGCGCCAAAGCCTATCGCCAGCAAGCGGTTCTGCAGCAGTCGATGGCCGCGTTCGGTCGCCGGGGCGGCGGCTCGCTGGAGTCCTACATCGGGATGCTCTCCGAGCTGCCCGACGACGCCAGCAATCTCGCCGACGCGGCGAAGCTCGGCATCGAACTCGCCGAGAACCTCAAGGCGTCGATGGCTCTCGACTCGGCCTTCGGGGGCGACGGCTCGCCGGCTGATCCGGGCTACCTCCTGACGCCCTCGCCCGGCTATCGCGCGCGGGTGTCGGTCATCAACCTTGCCGGGCTCGGCAGTGATGATCGTCGCGCCAACTTCGTCAACCAACTGCAGATGGCACTCTTCGCGTGGATCAAGAAGCATCCCGCGACCGACCGGCCGCTGGGTGGCCTTCTGGTCATGGACGAAGCGCAGAACTTCGCTCCCGCTGTCGGCATGACGGCAGCCAAGCAGAGCACGAGCGCCTTGGCTTCGCAGGCGCGCAAGTACGGCCTCGGGCTCATCTTCGCCACCCAGTCGCCGACCGGCATCGACAACAAGATCTCGGCCAACTCCTCCACCCAGATCTTCGGCTTGCTCAACCATCCGACGCAGATCGAGCGGGCGAAAGAACTCGCCGCCAACAAGGGCAGCGCCATCCCCGACATCGGCAGGCTCCCGACCGGCACGTTCTACGTCGCCAGCGAGGGCGGCCGGTTCGTCAAGACGGCCACGCCGCTGTGCCTGACCTACCACCCGTCGAGCCCTCCGACCGAGGACGAGGTGGTCGAGCTGGCCCGCGCGACGTCGTGACAACAGTTCAGTCGGTATACGACCAACTCCCTCGCTCGTACCCCTTGGCACAATGGACCACGTGCTCATGCTGTCTGCCGGAGAGAACCGCCCGCTGCCGTCGTCGGCCGTGACGGTCTCGGTGCGTTCGGCGTCGCCGGTCAACACCTCGGCGATCCTGCTCACCGATGCCGGTCGCGTTCGTTCGGACGCCGACCTGATCTTCTACAACCAGCCCACCGGCCCGGGAGTCGGTTACCGATCGTCCGGCGCGGCCGACATCGTCACCGTCGACACCGCCGCGCTCCCCCGCGACATCACGACGGTCGTCGTGGCGGCGAGCCTGGACGGCACCGGACCGACCACCTTCGCGACCGCCGGCGCGCTCACCGCGACGCTGAGCGGCGGCGGCGAGGAGCTCGCCTTCACCCCGACCGGCCTCACCAGCGAGGCGGCTGTCGTCTGCCTCGAGATCTACCGCCGCAACGACACCTGGAAGGTCCGAGCCGTCGGACAGGGTTACGACGCCGGACTCGCCGGTCTCGTCGCCGCATTCGGCATCGACGTCGAGGAGGATCCGGCCCCGCCACCGCCTCCCGGACAGCCGCCGCGGGTGACCGATCCGCAGCCGTGGCCGCCCGCGAATCAGCCTGTCCCGCAACAGCCATCACCACCGACGACCGCGCCTGCCCCACCGCTCGCCACACCCCAGCCTCCGGTTTCGACCCAACCCTCGGGAGTCCCCATGCACAGCGATCTGTTCGCCCCGTCCCACGCCGAGGTCAGCGGCCAGGGCATCCAGAAGCAGGGCAGCAAGATGTGCCGAATCGGGCTCTCGGGTGAGGTGATGGCCCGCACCGGTTCAATGGTCGCCTACCAGGGCGACCTCAACTTCGAGGCCCTCGGCTCCGGCGGCCTCGGCCGGATGATGCGCCAGGCGATGACCGGCGAGGGCGTCCCACTGATGAAGGTCACCGGCCGTGGCGACCTGTTCCTCGCCAACGCCGCGTCGGACGTCCACCTCATCGACCTCGACGGCACCGACGGCCTGACCATCAACGGCGCGAACGTCCTCGCCTTCGACTCGACGCTGAGCTACGACATCCAGCGTGTCCAGGGTGCGGGCGCGATGAGCAACGCCGGCCTCTACAACTGCGTCTTCACCGGCCGTGGCCGCATCGCGATCACCACCGACGGCACCCCCGTCGTGCTCGACGTCGACGCCGCGACCTACGCCGACCCGCAGGCCGCGGTCGCGTGGTCGTCGAGCCTGCGCACCTCGGTGAAGTCCAACGACTCGTTCAACCTCGGCACCCTGATGGGCCGCAGCACCGGCGAACGCTTCACCCTCGCCTTCTCCGGCCAGGGCTTCGTCGTCGTACAGCCGTCGGAGCTGCCGCCGGGCGGATTCATCGGCGGCACCGGCGGCGGCGGGGCCGCGGGCTCCGGAGCCGGCGGGATGCTCGGGGGCATCCTCGGGCGCTGAACCCCGCGATCGGTAGCGACAATGCGCGCCAGATCCCAACTTTCGCCACGAAGTCCCGGGGGATCGGCTGTCGTCCGGTCGGACGGTTTTCTCCTCGCCCGTATGAGCGATCCGAACGCACGTCAGACGGCTCCGCACGTGCCGTCTCGGCGGCCTTCGAGCCGTCCGCGCGCCGGAAACGCTGCGTGACAGAACATCCCGGAAGAGGCCCGGTCAGGGACCGTCTCGGGCGCTTCGGGGTGTCCCCAACACGTGGGACCCCGACCGGATGAACCCTTCGGCGAAGTGTTCGTGAGCTGCGCCGCAAGCGGCTACCGTCGGAGGCATCGACTGCGTTCGCGGTGGTGATGTGTTCCACCCATCGCCGGGCACGGTGACATGAACTGATCCGTATCGAAGGTCCTCCGAAGATGACCATGACCACTGCGCGACCCCGCCGAGTCCGGGCGCTCGCGGTTGCGGCCGCGGTGGGTCTGGCCCTCTGGTTCGGCGGGCAGACGCCCGCGACGGCCGAGCCGAGCGACTCCGGAAGCGGCTCGCACAGCGTGGACGCCCCGAGTTCCGGAGGCGACTCCGGCGGCAGCGACTCCGGCGGCTCGGGAAGCGACGACTCCGGCGGCAGCGACTCCGGCGGCTCGGGAAGCGGCGACTCCGGCGGCAGCGACTCGGGAGGCGGCACCAGGTCCGGTGGCGGCGACTCGGGCGACAGCGACTCCGGCGACAGCGGGTCTACCGACCCCGGCACGGATACCGGGACGACCCCGGATTCCGACGCCGGCCAACCCTCCGGCGCCATCACGGAGAACGACGTCCTCCCGGTGAACCCCGACCCACCCAGCCAGACGGACGGTTCCTCCGCCGGCGAGCCGGCCGCCCCGCCGGCGACCGAGACGACCGAACCCGCCCCCGAACCCGACGCCGACTCCACCTCGCAATCCTCGGCCATCGACGTCGACGTTCACGAGAACCCGGTCCGCGGCAAACCCGACGCTCACCACGGCGCCGATGCCGGTGCCGATGCCGATGCCGACACCACGCTGCCATCTGCCGTCGAAGGCCCGCCCGGGGACGCGCGCCTCGCCGCGCGGGCAGGCGGCGCGATCGGAGCACAGTTCGACCCTGGCGCCTCGCCGGCCGGAGACCCACCGCCCTGGTCACCGATGCTCAAGACCTCGACCCCGCCGGTCGCCGTGGCGCCGCAGCCGTACAAGACCGGAGCGTTCGGACTCCTGGCGTTCCTCGGCATCAACATCCTGGGGGGCGGAAGCACCGGTGCGGTGAGCCCGGCGCCGTGGACGCTCCTGTGGTGGATCCGACGATTCGGGACCACTGGCCCCGCGGCCACCGCCGAACCCCACGTCAACCCGTTCACAACCGGCCTGGTGACGGTCGATGCGGCCACGCCGGACCGGTTCCTCGAAGCGGCCGACGGCCCAGACACGAGCAACACCGACAGCCCGGTCCCGCAGTATGCCTTCGTCGGCGGTCTTGTCCTCGGGTCCGCACTCCTCACCCGGAGGCACATGGCGGAGGCGGTGACACTCGCGGGCGGCCCGCCCGCGACGATCCCGGCACCGCGCCCCACCCACACGGAGCCGGCCTCCGCACCGGAATCCTCCGGCGTCCTGCTCGGCTCGATGACGTTCACCGAGCCGGACGGAAACCCGATCCCGACGACCCTGCTCGGCGTCACCCCCACCAGCGACCAGACCTTCCTCACCGCGAGCGGCAGCGTGCTCACCTACGACGCGCCGACCGGCATGTACACCTACACGCCTTCCCTGCCCGCACGTGTCGCCGCGGCCGCACCGGGAGCCCCGGAATCGGCACGATTCGACTCCGTCGTCATCACCGCGGACGACGGACGGGGCGGTACGACGCCGGTCACCGTCTCCCTGCCGATCACGACTCCGTACGCACTCGGGCAGGTGACCGTCCCCGGATGCCAGGTCGACGAGGTCGTCATCGGCCATGACGGCGCCGCGTTCGTGACCACCCGGCGCGGTGACGGGTGCACCCAGCTCTCGGTGGTCTGGCCGAAGACCACGACGGTGGCGTCGGTTCCCATCGCGGGGTCGCCGACCGAACCGAAGCGTGGCGCCGTCCTCGGTCCCGACGGCCGCGCCCATCAGCTCACGGAGCACTCGGAGATCTCCGGCGAGACCATCCGGACCTCGGTGCGCATCACCCGGGTCGATTCGTCCGGGGTCGCGTCGACCACCGGACCGATCATCGGCCTTCCCGCAGATCACCTCCGGTTCGACGAGGCCGGCGTGGGCTACCTGCTGACAACGTGGCCCGACGAGGACGGTCGGACGTACACGTATCTGACCGCCGTGGATCACGACGGCACCGCATCGACGTTCCCGCGCATCCCCGGCGCCGGCGGTCGCCTCGTCCTGTCCGCTTCGGGAAAGGTGTTCGTCTCGACGTCGGATGCCGACGGAACCCTTCTCTACGAGGCCGGCACCAGTGGCCTCGAGCCCGCCGGGCAGGTGTTCGACGGCGACGGCGGCGACCTCTGGGCCCGACGCGGAGACTCGCTGTACTTCGTGCGTCACCACACCGATCCCAGCGGCACACCGGTCGCCACACTCGCGATCCGGCATCCCGACGGCTCGATCACCGGCGTCGAGGAGATCCCTGGCCGGGTGTCGTCGGTGGTGCCCACCGACACCGCCGTCCACGTGGTCTCGCAATCGCCCGATTCGGTCCACGTCTCCGCAGTCCGCTCGGACGGGAGCATCTCGACAGCGCACCTCGCCGGCACCAGCGACGCTGCGGCGGTCGCCGGACCCGACGGCCACCTCTACCTCGCGCTGATGGACCCCGCCACCGGGGTAAACACCATCATCGAGATCTCACCGGACGGCATCCAGCGGGTGGTCGCCGCGGGCATCGGTCAGGTGTTCGTCCGGGCACACGAGAGCGGTGCGGTTCTCCTCACGACGACGAACACCACGCCGGACGGCGAGGACACCACGACGATCACGGCCATCCACGGCAACAGCACGGTGGACGGCGCGCGCGTCGACGGGACTCCGATCTCTGTCCACTTCGACCGAACCGGCGCCGCCCATCTCCCGATGCTGACCACCGACCCGGAAACCGGGGACCCGCTCATCTCCCTCGCGATGGTCCGTCCCGACGCCTCGACCGTGGTGTCGGCTCCCGTCGCCGGAGAGCCGGCCGGGGCCCCGGCGATCGCCCACGACGGTAGGACATACCTCCCGCTGACCCGTTTCTGCCCCGAAACCCGCTGGCCGAAAACGACTCTCATCGTGTTCGGCCCGGACGGTTCGGCTGTCGAAGCCGCCGAGTTCGACGGCCATTCGACGCATGGCCCCGTCATCACGCCCGACAACGACGTCATCCTGCTCACCCATGACGCCGACTCCACGACGATCCGTCCGATCCGGATGACGGTCGACAGCGAACGGCAACCCGGGAACCCCGCTCCAGCTATGGTTTTCGACGTCACCCCGACCATTTCGGACATCAACCCGGAAACCGGCGCCGTGTCGGGGTCGGTGGCAACTGCGTCCGACAATGCCCACGCCCTGAGCCACCTGACCACGGACTCCCAGGTGGAACTCGATTCCGCCAGCGGCACATTTGTTTTCACGCCGACAGCGGCTCAGCGCCACGCGGCCACCGGATCCGCTCTCCACGACTTCGCGGTCCTGGTTTCCGACGCGTCGGGTTCGTCCACGGTGATCTCGGTGAGCGTCCCGCTCGTACCCGAGAATGCTCTCGAGACACTCGAATAGGTTGCGCGCCAGAAGTTTCGGCCCACCAGACGGGTGAACACAACTCCCGATGAGGACTTCGACAGTTCCGGCGAACGCCTTTGTTAGACAAAGCAATTGACCGTTTTATCCGGTGGTCAACGGCCATCCACCGGCGTATTCTCGTCGATGCATGCAACCAGGTACAGCACGTCACACCTACCCGCCCTTCTGTGCGGCGTAGGCGTCACCCGTCATCCCCACATCCACTTCAGGATCAATCATGCTCGAAGCCAGCGCATCCGTCCTCATCAAGCAACCCATCGAGATCGTCTGGGATTACACCACCACTCCCGAGAACATCCCCGCCTATCTGGCCGGGGTCGTCGAGATGACTCCCCTGTCCGACAACGCAGTGTCCGTCGGCGCCCAATGGAAGGGCAAGAACAGCATTCTCGGCCGCACCTTCGAATGGCGGGGCGAGTTCACCCGCGTCGACACCCACAAGGACACGGAGTTCCAGACGATCGAGGCAGCCTTCCCGTTCAAGACGCACTCGAATCTGGAGGAGACCTCCGATGGCGTCCGTATGACCTATCACGTCGAGTCCGCCAACGGTTTCGGCGGCGTCTTCGGCAAGATGGCCGACCCGATCGTCATGCGCATCTATCAGCGCTCACTCACCGCATCGATCGAGAGCATCCCCGATCTGATCGAGGAGTGGCTGGCCCGGAAAGGTTGACCGACCGACGAGAACGGCCCCACCTCCGTGACTTGGGTTCTAGTGATCCCCGCAACACCCTGGCTATCAGGGAGTTGCGGGGATCATGGTTTCTGCGGAGTTGAAGGAGCTGTTTTTCGAGGCGTTGGACCGTGAATACGGCAACGTGACAGCAGCGGCGCGCAGTGTGGGAGTCAACCGTGCCACGGCATATGGGTGGGTTCGTCGAGCCGGCTTACGTGGTCGCGGCAAACGGGGCACTTCCGGGCATCCAGGACGCGCTCGCTATGACGCGCTGCGCGCTGCCGGTGTCGGCCGCCGTGAGGCTGCCAAGCAAGTCGGAGTGCACATCCGCACCGCCCGGGACTGGGATAAAGGGATCCGCAAGATCGGCAACGCGCGCCTCCACCCCGATGGCCGTCGGATCGACTACAAGACCGGTGTGACCACTGTTGACACGCGACCGTCACTGGCCCGGATCGAAGCCCCACTGCATCCTCGGTTTCTCACCTTGTCCGAGCGGGAACAGATCGCCGACATGCGTCGCGCCGGCGACTCGCTGCGGGAGATCGGGCGCCAGCTGGGTCGGCCGGCATCGACGATCAAACGAGAAATCGATGCCTACTCCGTTTCTGGGGTGTATCGCCCTCATCGAGCCCAAAGAGACTGGGCAAGTTCGCGTTTACGACCAAAAGACTCCAAGCTGGCGGTCGGTGGACCGTTGCGGGATTACGTTTCGAACAAACTCGCCGAGCAATGGTCTCCCGAACAGATCAGTCACACTTTGATCATCGAATTCCCCGATGACGAGGCGATGCGAGTGAGTACCGAAACGATCTATCAGGCGATCTACGTCCAAGCCCGGGGGGGTTGCGCCGCGAACTCGCCGACGCGTTACGCACCGGCCGCACCCACCGCAAACCTCACCGGTCCCCAGATCGACGCACCACCCGGTTCGTCGACGAGATGGTGATGATTTCCGATCGACCGGCCGAGGTCGAGGATCGGGCTGTGCCCGGTCACTGGGAGGGTGACCTCATCGTCGGCAGCCGGTCGGAATCAGCCATCGTGACGTTGGTCGAACGCTCGACTCGCTATGTGCTCCTCGGTCATCTACCCGGCGAGCACACGGCCGAAGCAGTCCGTGACGTACTGATCCCGCTGATCGGTTCTCTGCCCGAGCACCTGCGGGGATCGTTGACCTGGGACCAGGGCTGCGAGATGGCCGCCCACAAGCAGTTCAGCATCGCTACCAATGTGCCCGTCTACTTCTGCGACCCGCATTCACCCTGGCAGCGAGGCTCGAATGAGAACACCAATGGGCTACTGCGCCAATACTTTCCGAAGGGCACCGACCTGTCGGTGCACACTGCCGCAGACCTCGAACTCGTCGCCCAACGACTCAACAGTCGACCACGCAAAACGCTCGACTGGACAACCCCAGCCGAGCGTCTGCGTGATTTACTTGTACCCGTCTAACCAACCGGTGTTGCGAGGACCCCTAGAATCCGCCTGACGGAGATGGGGCCGTTCGTCAAAGCGTCAGCCTTGGGCGAAAGTCACCAGCTGGACTTCTGCACGCCCGGGAGCTCGCCCGCATGCGCCATGTCGCGCAGGCAGATTCGGCACAGGCCGAACTTGCGGAACACCGAGTGCGGACGGCCGCACTTGTTGCACCGGGTGTAGCCCCGCACGGCGAACTTGGGCTTCTTGTTGGCCTTGTTGACCAGAGCCTTCTTTGCCATGTCAGTTGTCCTTAACGTTGTTGTCCTTGAACGGGAAGCCCAGGGCACGCAGCAGCGCACGGCCTTCCTCGTCCGTACGGGCAGACGTCACGACGGTGATGTCCATACCCCGCGGGCGGTCGATGTTGTCGATGTTGATCTCGTGGAACATCGACTGCTCGTTCAGACCGAACGTGTAGTTTCCGTTGCCGTCGAACTGCTGGTCCGACAGACCGCGGAAGTCGCGGATACGCGGAAGGGCGATGGACACGAGGCGGTCCAGGAACTCCCACATGCGGTCGCCGCGCAGGGTGGCGCGGGCACCGATCGGCATACCCTCACGCAGCTTGAACTGCGCGATGGACTTGCGAGCGCGGCGGATCTCCGGACGCTGACCGGTGATCTTGGCCAGGTCCTCGACAGCGCCGTTGATCAGCTTCGCGTCACGGGCGGCGTCGCCGACGCCCATGTTCACGACAACCTTCACGACGCCGGGGATCAGCATCACGTTGGGGTATTCGAACTGCTCGTTCAGCTGGCCCTTGATCTCCTCGCGGTAGCGAGTCTTCAGGCGCGGCTGGATCTTGGTCTCGGTAGAAGTCATGTCAGATGTCCTTCCCGCTCTTGCGCGAGATCCGGACCTTCTTGCCGGTCTCTTCGTCGACGCGGTAGCCGACGCGGGTCGGGTTGCCATCGGAATCGACGACCATCACGTTCGAGACGTGGATCGAGGCTTCCTGGGTCACGATGCCGCCGGAGGAGGCACCGCGCTCGTTGGCCGACGCGGCGGTGTGCTTCTTGATTCGGTTGACGCCCTCGACGAGGACACGCTGGGTCTTCGGGAAGGCCTGGATGACCTTGCCCTTGGCGCCCTTGTCCTTGCCCGAGACGACGATGACGGTGTCACCCTTGTGAACCTTCATGTCAGATCACCTCCGGTGCCAGCGACACGATCTTCATGAACTTCTTCTCACGCAGCTCGCGGCCGACCGGGCCGAAGATGCGGGTACCGCGGGGATCGCTCTCACCCTTGAGGATGACGGCGGCGTTCTCGTCGAAGCGGATGTAGCTTCCGTCCGCACGACGGCGCTCCTTGGTGGTGCGCACGATGACGGCCTTGACGACCTCACCCTTCTTGACGTTGCCGCCGGGAATGGCGTCCTTGACAGTGGCGACGATCACGTCACCAATGCCGGCGTAGCGCCGCGAGGAACCGCCGAGCACGCGGATGCACAAGATTTCCTTGGCACCGGTGTTGTCGGCGACCCGCAGGCGAGATTCCTGCTGAATCACTCGTTAGTCTCCTTGACCTGGCTTCTTATGTACGCCCGATTTCCGACCCGACGCACACGGTCCGTTGCCACCGAACACACGCCTGCCTGGAGTTTTCCACCAGGCTGTGACACCTGGACGGATCGCCCAGTGGGTTCGTGAGCCGATTCGCGACACAGCAGTGCCGCAGGCAACCCCACAAGTGTAGGGGAACGCCCAGGTGGGAGCCAAATCCGACCCTCCGTACGCCCGGGGATGGTTTGGCCCTCTTCCCACGCGGGAAAAGTTCTCTCGACTCAGACCCATCTGACACGGTGTCCCGGACGAAGCACCCCCGGGACGAGATCAGCTCGTACGAGACCGGCCAGCCAAGACCGGCGACTACGACACCCGCCGGCCGGTGACCGTGCAGCCACGCGCGGCCCGCAGGCGGAATGCACCCGACAAGCGTGACCAGTGCCCGGGGGATCTTTCTTCGACCGAGCGCGAGCCTGTTCACGCGCGTTTGGGTTCCGACGTCCAGTCCGACACGCGCGACCTGGCGCCTTCCATGAGCTCGATGCTCTGCGCTGCCAGGCGCCCGTCCGCAGGGGAGGCATGCGTGACCACAGACGACGCGATCCGGCACACCAGTCACATCGACACCACTTCCGATCACGACCCGGTCATCCCGATGACGGCCGCGCAACGCGGCATCTTCTACGCCCAGCAACTCGAACCCGACGTACCGCTGACGATCGACGCGTTCATCGAATTCCGCGGCGACTCATCGCCTTCCGCCGACGATTCCGGCGGGGCGCCCATCGACATCGATCCCGACATCCTGCAGCGAGCCACCACGCTGACCGAGCTGGAGACCGAAGGCTCGCTGCTCCGGCTGATCCCGTCGGATGATGCCGAACCGGCGCTGGCGATCGACCGGAGACGCGGATTGGTGCTCGGTATCAAGGATTTCAGCGACGCCGCGGACCCGCGTGCGGCCGCGCTCGCCTGGATCGACGAGCACCGCTCGCACGGTACCGACATGTTCTCCGACCCACTGCTCGAGACGCACCTGCTCAGAGTCGGCCCGGGGCACTCGATCTGGTATTGCCGCGGGCACCACATCGCCTATGACGGCTATGCCGCGATGTACCTGATGCTCCGTGTCTCGTCCCACTACACGGCAATCGTCGACGACACTCCTCCCCCGGTTGCCGACACCGCGACGATGGCCGAGATCGCGGCCATGGACGTCGCCTACCGGTCGTCGGACAAGTTCGCCGCCGACCGCGAGTACTGGGCGCAACGGCTGGCCGGCATGCCCGAGATCGCATCGCTGACCCGCCGCTCCGGCCCGGCCGCGCCCTTGTCGACCGTCCGCTCGACAGTTCTCGACGATGACCTGGTCGCGCGTGTCCGCGAGCTGGCGCGTGCACATCGGGTACGGCCGGCGTCGGTCATCACCGCCGCCGTCGCCGCCTACGTCGCCCGGTTCACCGACCGCGACGAGGCCGTCCTCAGTCTCCCGGTCGCCGCACGCGACCGCGACATCCTGCGCACGTCGGCGGGGCTGATCTCCAACGTCGTCCCGCTGCGGATCGGGCTCGACGACGACGCCACGGTGGCGGATCTGCTCGCGACGGTGAACGCCGAGATCAAGGGCGCCGTGAAGCATCAGAAGTTCCGGCACGAGGACATCGTCGCCGACATCCTCGGCTCCGCGGGCGCCCGCCGCGGCTTCTTCGGCCCCCTGGTCAACGTCATGCTGTTCTTCGAACACATCGACTTCGGCCCGTTGCGCGGCGAGTTCAACGTGCTGTCGACCGGCCCGATCGAGGATGTGTCGGTCAACGTCTACGACGGCCTCGACGGCGGCATGAGTCTCGACCTCGAGGCCAACCCGACCATCTACTCCGACGACGAGATCACCACCCATCACCGGCGGCTCGTCGAGTTCCTCGAGGCACTCGTGACCGCCCCCGCCGAGACCCCGATGTCCCGCCTCAGCGTCCTGCGGTCGAGCGAGCGCGCCGAGCTGCAACAGCGGACGACCGGCGACCGGGTGGAGATCGGCGACCTCACGCTCGTGGACCTGCTCGACGCGGCGTCCGCGTCGCACTCCGACATGCCCGCCGTCGTCCCCGCGCATCCCCACGGGTCCCGGGAGTTGTCCCACGCCGAGTTCACCCGGCAGGCCCGATCGCTGGCCGCCGCGCTGCAGGATCACGGCATCGGCACCGAGAGCGTCGTCGCCGTGAAACTCCCCCGCAGCGTCGATCAGGTGCTCGCCCTGCATGCGGTCATCCGCGCCGGGGCGGCGTTCCTCCCGGTCGATCCCGACGAGCCGGCCGATCGTCTCGACCACATCCTGGCGGTGGCGACACCGGACCTGATCATCACCGGGGAGAGCCTGGCCGAGCTGCGCGGGCACACCGGCCGGCGGGACCCGGAACCGGTCGTCGGCCCGGACAACACCGCCTACCTCCTGTTCACGTCGGGATCGACCGGAACGCCGAAGGGCGTGGAGATCACCCACCGCGCCATCGTGAACCGGCTGGCCTGGATGCAGGACCGATATCCCCTCTCGGCGTCGGACCGCGTTCTGCAGAAGACGCCGGCCACCTTCGACGTGTCGGTCTGGGAGTTCTTCTGGCCTCTCGTCGCCGGCGCCACTCTCGTCGTGCCGTCGGTCGACGGCCATCGCGACCCCTGGTATCTGCGGGACGTGATCGACGAACAGCGCATCACCACAGTCCATTTCGTGCCGTCGATGCTCACCGCGTTCAGCGCGGCCCTGTCGGACGACACGACCGGACCCGACGGCGCCGCCCCGCGGAACCCGGGGCCCTGGATTCGCTGCGTCAGATCTTCACCAGCGGCGAGGCACTGACACCGGCCACGGTCGGTGCGACGGCCGCACTCACCCCCGCACCGATCCACAATCTGTACGGCCCCACCGAGGCGGCCATCGACGTGACCCACCACGACGCCTGCCGCGCCGACGCCTCGGTCGTGCCCATCGGCAGACCCGTGTGGAACACCAGTGTGCACGTCCTCGACCACCGGCTGCGGCCGCAGCCACCGGGCGCGGTCGGCGAGCTCTATCTCGGCGGCGTCCAGCTCGCCCGCGGTTACCGCGCACGCCCCGACCTCACCGCAGCACGTTTCGTCGCCGCCACCGACGGCACCGGTGAACGTCTCTACCGCACCGGCGATCTGGTCCGGATGAACGACGGCGGCGAACTGGAATACCTGGGGCGCACCGACTCCCAGGTCAAGATCCGCGGCCAGCGCGTCGAGATCGGGGAGATCGAATCGGCACTGGGCGCCGTCGGAGGTGTCGCCGTCGCGGGCATCGTGGTCCGGGACGACCTCGTCGCCGACGGCCCCGCCCTCGTGGGCTACGTCAGCGGAACCGGCGACCTGCACACCCGCGACCTGCGCGCCGAACTGCGCTCGGCCCTGCCGGAGCACATGATCCCGGCAGTGATCATGGCGCTCGACGAGTTGCCCACCACCCCGAACGGCAAACTCGACCGCCGCGCACTCCCCCGGCCCGAGTTCCGGACCGACCGTGACCTCGTCGCACCGGTCACCGCAGCGGAGCGATTCGTCGTGCGAACCGTCGCCGAGGTCCTGGGCCTCGACACCGCGCAGGCCGATGACTCCCCGATCTCGCTGCGCGACAATTTCTTCGAGCTCGGTGGCACGTCGCTGTCGGCGACGCGTGTCGCATCACGACTGTCGAAGGCGACCGGCAGGCGAATCGGGATCCGCCCCATCTTCGACGCCGAGGACATCGGCGGGATCGCTGATGCGCTGGCCGAACTCGGCATCGAACCCGACGACTCCATCGAGAACACGTCCGACGTCGCCGGGGCACCCGCCCTCCCCGACTCACCGGTGCCCCTCTCACCGGCGCAGCATCGGCTGTGGCTCGCCACCCGGCTCGATCCGGCCGCCGCGGCCACCTACAACATGCCGTTCACGGTCAGGCTGGTCGGCGAACTCGACACCGACGCCCTGAAGCGTGCCCTCACCGATGTCATCGGGCGGCACGAACCGCTGCGCAGTGTCGTCGTCGAGCAGGACGGCGTCGCGTGCATGTCGCCGCGGCCCGCGGACACCGTCACCATCGACCTGCCGGTCCTAGGCGCAGACGATGTGCGCGATGTCCCCGACCGCCGGTACGCCTCTCAGACCTTTGATCTGGGCACCGAGCTGCCGATTCGTGCGCGACTCGTCCGCACCGCGGACGACGATCACCGACTCACCGTGGTGGTCCACCACATCGCCGCCGACGGATGGTCGCTGGCACCGCTCGCCGACGACCTCGCCACCGCGTATCGTGCTCGACGCCGAGGCGCCGAACCCGAGTGGCCGGGGCTCCCCGTGACCTACTCGCAGATGAGCTTCCGGCGTCATGCCTGGTTGTCCGAGAGCGCCGACGCGCGTGCCGAACTCGACTTCTGGCGCGAGACACTCGCGGGAGCTCCCGGCGAGACCGAGCTGCCGCTGGACCGGCCGCGTACCGGCCGCGGCGCGGCGTCGGGATCGTCGGTCGCCGTCACCCTCTCCGCAGACACCCATCGGGCTGTCCGAGAACTGGCCGGCGCCAACGACTCCACCGTCTTCATGGTGCTGCACGCCGCCGTCGCGGTCCTGTTGCGCTCCCTGTCCCGGTCCTCCGACGTACTCGTCGGGACACCGGTCTCCGGCCGCGGCGATGCCGACCTCGACGGCCTCGTGGGCATGTTCGTCAACACGCTGGTGCTGCGCACCACCGTCGACAAGGACACCGCGTTCGACGCCCTGCTCGCACAGGTTCGCGAGGGCGACCTCGACGCCTTCGACAACGCCGACCTGCCGTTCGACCGGCTCGTCACCGAACTCAGCCCGAATCGTTCGTCGGATGTCCACCCGTTCTTCCAGGTCTCGCTGGCACTCGAGGATCGCTCGGCCATCCGACTCGACTTCGCCGGCCTGGCCGCCACCGCGTCGCGCATCGACACCGGACACACCACCTTCGACCTCCAGTTCACTTTCACCGAGGCCCACGACACCGAGGGACGGCCCGCCGGACTCGGACTCGAGATCGGTTATGCCACAGCTCTCTTCGACCGGCCGACGGTGACCTCCCTGGCCTCCCGGCTCGACCGCCTCCTCGGGGCGGCCACCGCCCGGCCGGGCTCGGCCGTCGGAGATCTGCCGGTCCTCGATCTGCACGAACGAATCGATCTCGTACCGGCGGTCGGCGAGGGCCGCCGCCCGGTCGAACACCTGACGGCTCTGCTGTCGACCGCGACCGAGTCCTCCCCACACCGGGTCGCGATCACCGACGGTGTCCGGTCGATGACGTATCGCGAACTCGACACCGCGTCCAATCGTCTCGCCCGGGTACTGATCGATCATGGCGCCGGACCCGAACGCCATGTGGCGGTGTGCCTTCCACGCGGGGTGGACTGGATGGTCACCATGTGGGCGGTCGCCCGGACAGGTGCCGCGTGGGTGCCCGTCGACCCGGCCTATCCGGCTGCGCGCATCGCACACATGCTGACCGACTCCCAGGCGTGCCTGCTCCTCACCGACCGGTCCTCCGATCCGCGCGGCGCGTCGGCCGATGACTCCCCGACGCCGTTCCCGCAGACCCTCGCGCTCGACGATCCCGCCGTCGTCGACCTGGTCGACCCGAAGTCCGCTGCGCCGGTGTCGGATTCCGAGCGCCGCGCTCCGCTCGACGTCGATCAGCCCGCCTACGTGATCTACACCTCTGGAACCACCGGCACACCCAAGGGTGTGGTGGTCGGCCACCGCGGACTCGCGGACTTCGGTGCGCAGCAGGTCACCCAGTACGGGATCACCCCCGAGAGCCAGACCATGCACATGGCGTCGCCCAGCTTCGACGCCACCGTGCTCGAGATCCTGATGGCAGTGGCGTCGGGTTCGACCATGCACATCGTGCCGCCCGGCATCGTCGGCGGCGCCGAGCTGGCCGAACTGATGCGGGACGGCCACATCACCCACGCCTTCCTCACCCCGTCGGTGCTGACCACCATGTCTCCCGACGACGTCCCGGAACTCGAGGCCCTCGTCATCGGCGGCGAACACCCGAACGCGGAAGTCGTTCGTACGTGGTCGAGTGGACCGCGGTTGTTCAACGCCTACGGCCCCACCGAGACCACGGTCGTCGCGGCCGTGTCGGCGCCGATCGACCCCGGGTACACGACCCTGACCATCGGCCGACCGATCCGCGGTGTCTCCGCGGTCGTCCTCGACGAACGCCTGCAGCCGGTCGCCCCCGGCGCGGTCGGCGAACTGTACATCGCCGGTGAACATCTCGCGCGTGGCTATCACGGGGTACGTCCGCTGACGTCGAAACGGTTCGTCGCCAACCCCTTCGGCGACCCGGGCGAACGGATGTACCGCACCGGCGACCTGGTGCGCTGGACCACCGGCCACGAGCTCGAGTTCCGCGGACGCGCCGACAACCAGACCAAGATCCGTGGTCACCGCATCGAACTGGGCGAGATCGACGCCGCGCTGGTCGCCGATGACGCGGTTCGTGCCGCGGTCACGACCACCCACGGCGAGGGCGATCGCGCCCATCTCATCTCGTACGTGACGATGCGGCCCGGGGGTTCCGTGCCGGTGGCCGATCTCCGGGATCGGTTGTCGGATCGTCTTCCGCGACACATGGTCCCGACGACGATCATCGAACTGGACGAGATCCCGACGACACCCATCGGCAAGGTCGATCTGCGCGCGCTTCCGGCCCCCGAGGCCCTGCCGGCCGACACCGGTCCCGTGTACGTCGCACCGATCACCCCGACCGAACAGGCGGTGGCCGATCTCATCGCCGATCGCCTCGACCGGGCACCCGGTACCGTCGGCCGCCACCACGACTTCTTCGATCTCGGCGGGAACTCCCTGCTGGCCACCCAGATCGTCGGTGCCCTCGAACACCTCACCGGGCTTCGCATACCGGTGCGCGAGGTCTTCGACCATTCGACCGTGGCCGAGATCGCCCGGCTCGCAGACGGTTCGGCTTCCGCCGACCGGGACGGTGCCGCACCCGGGATTCCCCGGCTCGAACACCATCCCGAGTCACCGGTCGAACCCGGGCCCGCGCAGCAGCAGCTCTGGTTCCTCAATCAGCTCGCCATCGGCGACGACGCCGCGACGGACAGCGGGGACGATGACTCGGCGACCGCCGGTTACGCGATCGCCTTCGCCCTCGACCTCCGCGGCGACCTCGACATCGACGCACTCGGCACCGCGATCCGGCGCGCCGCCGACCGCCACGTGATGCTGCGAACGGTCTATCCGGACCGGGACGGAAAGCCCGTGCTCGATGTCCGGCCCGCTGACGAGATCTACCTCGACCTCGAGATCACCGATGTCACGGAGGCCCAGTGGCCGGTGGCGGCCCGGGGCCTCGCCCGCCGCGCCTTCGATCTCACCACCGACCTCCCGCTGCGAGTCGCCGTGCACCGGATCGACGGCGACCCGACGCATCACAAGCTCACGGTGATCATCCATCACATCGCCGCCGACGGATGGTCGATGATCCCGCTGCACCGCGACATCACCACCGCCTACGAACAGCTCCGCGGCGGCGAAGTCGTCGCGTCCGGGTCCGTCACCGCGATCGACTACCTCGACTATCTCCGGTGGCAGGCCGAGAACCTCGGCGGGCACGGCGAACTCGCGCAGTGGTGGCGACACGAACTCGACGGTGTCGACGCCGGTCCCGTCCTGCTGCCGGACGCACCTGCCGAGCAGCCGCGACGCGCGGATTCCGTCGAGGTGGACTTCGGCGCCGACACCCGACGCCGACTGATGGGCCTCGCCCACGGGCGGGCCACGGAGTTCATGAGCGTGCACGCGCTCTTCGCCGCGCTTCTCCACCGCCTGCACGCCGACCCCGAGACCCATGTCGCCGGCGCGAACTCGGACATCGTCGTCGGCACCCCGGTCGCCGGACGCAACGACCCGCGGCTCGCCGACGTGGTCGGGATGTTCGTGAACTCGGTGGTCCTGAGGACCCCGGTCGACGGCGGCGCGAGCTTCGCCGCCCTGCTGGACTCCGTCCGCCATCGCGATCTCGAAGCGCTCTCCCGGTCCGAGATGCCGTTCGAGCAGATCGTCTCGATGATCAACCCGCCACGCACGGGCCGGCATCCGCTGTTCCAGATCGCCCTCGCCTTCGATGCCCAGACGAGCGACACCCGGGCGCCCGGCGCCGGGACCGGTCCGCTCGACGAGCGGGTGGATCTGCCGGGTCTGCACATCGAGGCCGGCGAGGTCGACACCGGCACCGCCCGTTTCGATCTCGAGCTCCGTATCCGGGACGGGCGGGCCCGATTCACCTACGCGACCGACGTGTACACCCGCGGCCGGGTCGAGGCCCTTGCCCGGATGTTCGCCGACCTCGCACACACGGTGACCCTCCACCCCGACACCCCGGTCGACGACCTCCCGCTGGCCGGTGAGATGCCGGCCGACCCGGCGCCGGCCGATCCCTCGGTCACACCGCGCCACCTCGCCGACATCATCGATACGACAGCGAGGCTGCACGGCACGCGGGTGGCCGTGGAGGACGGCGATCGCAGCCTCACCTACGCCGAACTCGACGATCTCTCGACCGTCTGGGCGCAGAACCTGCGGGCGCACGGCGTGGGCACCGACGATGTCGTCGCCGTCGCACTCGACCGCGGTCTCGAGTCGGTCATCGCGACGTGGGCGATCACGAAGAGCGGCGCCGCGATCCTGCCCGTCGACACTCGCTATCCCGCTGACCGTGTCGCGCACATGATCTCCGATTCCGGTGCATCACTGGGCATCACGACCACACCTCGGGACTCCGAGATCCCCGGCGAGATCACCTGGGCCACCCCGGAGACCCTGGGCGTCCCACGGCCCGACGTCGACCCACATGACGAGATCAGCAGGGTCGGGCGCCACACCGATTCGCTCGCCTATGTCGTGTACACGTCGGGTTCGACCGGAAAGCCCAAGGGCGTCAGCGTGACCCATCGCGGGCTCGCGGCTTTCAGCACGACGCAGCGCGATCGGTACCTGGTGTCCCCCGGTGACCGCACCCTGCACTTCGCCTCCCCGGCATTCGACGCCGCGATGCTCGAGTTCCTGCTGGCGGTCGAGGTGGGCGCGACCATGGTGGTCGTACCACCGACGATCTACGGCGGTGACGAACTCGTCGACTTCCTCGACGAGCACGCAGTCACCCACGCGTTCATCACCCCCGCCGCGCTGGCCGCGGCGGCACCGCATCCGCTGAACCGCCTGCGGACCCTCGGCGTCGGCGGCGAGGCATCCACGCCGGAACTGGTGGCGCGCTGGGGAACCGGACGTCGCTACATCAACAGCTACGGCCCCACCGAGACCACGATCGTCGCCGTGATGTCGGAGCCGCTCCGGCCGGGCGCGCCGATCACGATCGGCACGCCGGTCACCGACTGCACCGCCCTGGTCCTCGACCATCGACTCCGCCCCGTCCCCGACCACGTCCCCGGGGAGCTGTACATCAGCGGCCCGGGTGTCGCGCGCGGCTACCTCGACCGCCGCGGACCGACCGCCACCAGGTTCGTCGCTCGACCCGGTGGCTCCGGCGACGTCATGTACCGCACCGGCGACATCGTCCGTCGCGACGCCGACGGCGCGCTGATCTACCACGGCCGCAGCGACAACCAGGTCAAGGTCCGCGGTTTCCGCATCGAACTCGACGAGGTGACCGCCGCCCTGACCGCCGTCGACGGGGTCGACTTCGCGACGACCGTCGTCCGCGGCGAGGGCCCCACCGCGGTGCTCGTCGGATATGTCACGCTCACCGGGGCGACACACGCCGAGGACGCACCGGACCCCGCACACATCCTCGACGAGGCCCGCCACCGGCTTCCACGCCACATGGTCCCGTCCGCGGTCGTCGTCCTCGATGCGATTCCGTTGACCCGCAACGGCAAACTCGATCGGCGCGCCCTTCCCGAGCCCGCGACGACGGCCCGGCCGTCGACAGGACGCACGCCCCGTACCGACGCCGAGACCGCGCTTACACATGTCCTCGCCGACGTGCTCGACCTCCGGCCCGGAGATGTCGGCGCCACCGACGACTTCTTCCTCCTCGGGGGCACGTCTCTGCAGGCCACCACGCTCATCAGCCGGATCAATCGGATCCAGGTCGGGGAACGACTCCGGGTCCGCGACGTCTTCGACCATCCGACCCCCGAGTCCCTCGCGCCGCTCCTCACGCTGCCCGAGGGATGGGAGCCCGGCGGTGCAGCCGAACCCTCGGGGGCCGAACATGTCCCGGGTCGACCGGAGCGTTTCCCCATTGCACCGATTCAGCGTCGCCTCCACTCGCTGGCCACCGCCGACCCGGGGTCCATCGAGTACCTGATGCCCTTCGTGCTGCGACTCCGGGGCGATCTCGATGTGCCGGCGCTTGGGGGCGCGCTCGTCGACGTGGTGTCCCGCCACACGAGTCTGCGAACGGTGTTCGAACCCGGCGAGGACGGGCCGGTGGGCCGCGTCCTCGACGATCCGGATGCCGTGATCGGAGAGCTGTCCATCCACCGGACCGCGGACGTCTCCGCCGAGATCGCCCGGCACGCAACCCGCCCCATCGATCCGGCCCGCCAGGCGCCGATCGCCGCGACTCTCGTCGCCGACGACGATCCGGCCGCGGACCACGAGCACCACCTGGTTCTGGTGTTGCATCACATCGCCGCCGACGGCGCGTCGCTGCCGATCCTGGTCGCCGACCTCGCATGTGCCTACGGCGAACGACGGCGCGGCCGGACGGAGAACTGGGCCCCGGCCGCCGTCGACCACCGCGATCACGCCCTCGAGGCCGCCGACGCCGACCGTCTCGCCGACGACCTCCGCCACTGGGAGGAGACCCTCGACGACGCGCCCGCTGAGACGACCGTCGCCCCGGCGTCGGGCGCCCTCCGGACGCCGGCGACCGGCGCACGTTCGGTGGGTCTCGAGTTCCCCGCACACACCAGGGCGGGGCTCGTCGCCTTCGCCCGCGAGCACTCGTCGACCCCGTTCTCGGTTCTGCACACCGCGCTCGCAATCCTGTTGCACCGGATGGGCGTCGGCGATGATCTGGTCATCGGCAGCCCCGTCGCGAATCGCACCGGCGACGCCGCCGGCAACGACTACAGCGGCGTGGTCGGCATGTTCGTCAACGTCCTGCCGCTGCGGACGAGGTTGCGGGCGGCCGACACGGTCGCCTCGCTCGTGCGCCGGGTGCGCGACGCCGACATCGACGCACTCGACCACCGCGGGCTGCCGTTCGACGACGTCGTCAGCGCGCTGAACCCGCCCCGCACCAGCGGGCGGCATCCGTTCTTCCAGGTGGCGCTGTCCGTCCACGACTACGCGGCCGGAGCAGCCGATCAGGCGGTCGGCGGACTGTCCTCGACCACTCTGCAGATGGATCGCGGACTGTCCGCCTCGGTCGTCGAGTTCGACTCCCCCGCGGCGAAATTCGACCTGCAGTTCACCGTCACCGGATTGCACGACGGCCAGGCGGGCCTCCAGGTCACCTACGACACGGCCCGCTATCGCCATCGGGATGCCGAACTCCTGGCCATCCGCCTGATGCGGGTGGTCCGCGCGATGCTGGGTGACCCGGGACGCCCGGTCGGCGACATCCGGATCACCGATCCCCTCGAGATCGCCGAACGCACACCGGCACTCGGGCGACGCGCCCAGGCGCCCACCACGATGGACAGGTTGTTCGCGCAGGCCGTGACACGGAATCCCGACGGCCTCGCCGCGATCTCGGGCCCCGCCACGGATCCCGAGACCATCACGTACGCCGAACTCGACGCCCGCTCCAACCGTCTCGCCCGGGTCCTGTTCGGCCGAGGCGTCGGGAATCCGGATACCGAGCACGTGGTCGCGATGGCGGTGGAGCGGTCGATCGACTCCCTGGTGGCGATCTGGGCCATCGTGAAGACCGGTGCCGCCTACCTGCCCGTGGACCCGACCTATCCGGCCGACCGGATCGCGCACATGCTCGGCGACAGCGGCGCTCGACTCGTCGTGACCACCTCTGCGGCAATCGAATCGATCACCGCGGGCATGACCGCGAGCCCGGTGCCGATGCTCGTCCTCGACGACGCGGCGACGACCACCCGTATGCAACACTCGTCGCCCGCACCGATCACCGACGACGAACGCGGTTCGACGATCCGCCCGGAACAACTCGCGTACATCATCTATACGTCCGGATCGACCGGTCGGCCGAAGGGCGTGCTGGTGCCGCATTCCGGACTGCGCCCGGTTCACGACGAACTGGCCCACCGGATGGCACCGGGACCCACGTCCCGGGTGCTGCACTTCGCTTCACCGAGCTTCGACGCCTCGGTACTGGAGATGCTCATGGCGCTGTCGGGGTCGTCGACCCTGATGATCGTCGGCCCCCGGGTCTACGGCGGCGAGGCACTCAGCGACGTCATCGACGACGCCGGGGTCACCCACGCGTTCATCACGCCGGCGGCGGTCGCCAGCATGTCGCCGTCCGCGGTCCCCTCGCTGCGGGCCCTCGCCGTCGGCGGCGAGGACTACGGCGCGGATCTGGTCCGGCGCTGGGCGCCCGGACGCACGCTGATCAACGTGTACGGCCCCACCGAGACCACGATCATCATCACAGGGAGTGAACCTCTCACCGCCGCAAGTCGATTGACCATCGGCGGTCCGAACAACGGCGTGGGCGCCCTCGTGCTCGACGAACGCCTGCACCCGGTGCCGGCCGGCGTCGTGGGCGAGCTCTACCTGATCGGTCCACAGGTCACCCGCGGCTACCATCATCGCCCCGGTCTCACGTCGACCCGATTCGTCCCGGCACCCATGGTCACCGGCCCCCGCTTCGCCGGCCGTCGCATGTACCGCACCGGTGACCTCGTCCGGTGGACCGAGGACGGACGGTTGGCCTACGTCGGTCGCGGCGACACCCAGGTCCAGGTGCGCGGCTTCCGGGTCGAACTCGGCGAGATCGACGACGCCCTCACCGACCAACCGGATGTCGATTTCGCGGTCACCCTGGTCGACGGTGCGGGAGCGAGAGCGACGCTCCGAAGCTACGTCACCGCGGCGGCGGGCACAGCACCCGAGCCCGCGGATCTCCGGAGGCGGGTGAAGCAGCGCCTGCCGCGGCACATGGTGCCGACCTCCGTGACGGTGCTCGACGCGATCCCGCTGACCCCGACCGGCAAACTCGACCGCAAGGCGCTGCCAGCACCCGCCGACGATGCGCCCCGGCGCGCGCCCGCGGCCGGCCTGGAGGCGACGATCGCCCGGGTCTTCGCCGAGCTCCTCGACGTCCCGCCGGACACGATCGGCGCCGACGACGGCTTCTTCGACCTCGGCGGCAACTCGCTCCTGGCCACCACCGTCACCAGGAGACTGCATGAGCTGACCGGGCACCAGGTACCCGCCCAGGTGCTCTTCGGCGCACCGAGTCCGGCGGAACTCGCTGTTTCCCTGGATCTCTCCGGATCGGCCGGTTCGGAAGATCCGGACGGGGTCACGCGCACACCGGGCCTGGACACACTCCTGCCCCTGCGTCGTCGACGTCCCGCCGGACCCGACGAGAACCCCGAGGAACCACCGCTGTTCGTCGTCCATCCCGCGATCGGGTTGTCGTGGAGCTTCACGTCACTGCTCCCCCACCTCCCCGACGGCCGCGGGCTGTACGGACTACAGCATCCGGCGCTGTCGGGAGGGACCTGTCCGCGCACCATCGGGGACCTCGCCGCGCTGTACGTCGCGCAGATCCGGACGGTGGCACCCGAGGGCCCGTATCACCTCCTCGGCTGGTCACTCGGCGGCCTGATCGCCCAGGAGATGGCCGTGCAACTCCGCGAAGCCGGTGACGACGTGGCCCGACTGGTCCTGCTCGACTCCTATGTCATCGCCGAGCGGCCGGACCTGGACGCCGAGGCCTCGATCGCGGAACTGATGCGCGAGTTCGGCCTCGACCCTGCCGACAGCGGCGCGCCCGGAGCCGGCGAACCCACCGACCCCGACGAGCTCACCGTTGCCGATGCGCACCGGATCATCTCCTCGGCCGGCGGTGCACTCGGCGCGCTGACCGAGGACACCCTGGCGACCGTCCACGATGTCTTCCGGCACGCATCGCCGCTGGCCCGGGGATGGCGGCCCCGCCTCTACGACGGCGATCTCGTCTTCGTGACCGCGACCGTCGATCCGCAACCCGGCGCACCTGCCGTCGACGGCTGGCGCTCGAAGGTCACCGGCCGGGTCGTCGAGGTCGGATCACCCAGCAGCCATGCCCGAATGCTACTGCCGGAGCACGTATCCGAATGGATTCACGCGATCGGTGCACCTGCAGGAACACCACCGGCAGCCACACGAGAGGAGAACCGATGACCAATCCGTTCGACGACACCGACGGGACCTTCCGGGTACTCGTCAACCACGAGAACCAACACTCGCTGTGGCCGGACTTCGCTCCGGTGCCCGACGGTTGGCGCACCGTGTTCGGCCCGTCCGGACACGACGAATGCCTGGACTACGTCGAACAGAACTGGCGGGACATGCGGCCCGCCAGCCTGATCCGGACGATGGAGGGTTCGCAGGACGACGCCGGAAGAGAGGTCACCCATGGGGCGGCACAGCATGACTGACACCGCGGTGAACGGAACGGCGGTGACCGAGACTGCGGTGACCGAGACTGCGGTGACCGGCACGACGCCGTCCGAGACGACCACCCCGTACGCACTGGAACTCCGCGGGCTGCGCAAGACCTTCCGGACCGGACTCTTCGGACGCGGACCCCGCGTCCGCGCACTCGACGGACTCGACCTGACGGTCCCGACCGGAACAGTGCACGCACTGCTCGGACCCAATGGTGCGGGCAAGACGACCGCGGTGCGCGCCGTCGCCACGCTGATGACGCCCGACGAGGGTTCGGTGCTCGTGGACGGCGTCGACGCCGTCGCCGACCCGGGTGCGGTCCGCGAGATCATCGGGGTCTCCGGTCAATACGCCGCCGTCGACGGAAATCTCACCGGTTTCGAGAACCTGCGGATGGTCGGCCAGCTCTACGGTCAGTCCCGCGCGGTGGCCTCGGAACGCGCGCGCGAACTGATCGCGGATCTCAACCTCGAAGACGCCGCCGACCGGCCGATGCGCACCTACTCGGGCGGGATGCGACGCCGGCTGGACCTGGCGGGCGCGCTCATCAACCGACCCTCGCTCGTCATCCTCGACGAACCGACGACCGGCCTCGACCCACGCGGACGCCGACAGATGTGGGAGGTCATCGCCGAGCAGGTCGCCTCCGGCGCTACGGTCCTCCTCACCACCCAGTATCTGGAGGAGGCCGACGCGCTGGCCGACGAGATCACCGTCATCGACCACGGCACGATCCGGGCACAGGGAAGCGCGGCCGACCTGAAGGCCGCCACGGGCGGATCGATCCTCACCGTCGAACTCGCGCGCCCCTCACCTGTCGCACACGAGGACGACACCGGGGACGAACAGGTCGCCGCCACCCTCACCGGGATCGGTGCCGGACGCGCCGAACGTCTCGACCCCGGTGACGGCTCCGCCCCGGGACGCTGGTCGGTGCCCGTCGAGGACGGCACACGTAGTGCCGTCACCGCGGTCCGGGCGCTCGCCGCGGTCGGGGTCGAGGTCGTCGACGCCGTGGTGTCGACGCCGACCCTCGACGATGTCTTCCTCACCCTCACCGAGCGCGCGACACACCCCGGCGCGGACACCCGGGGCACCGGCGAGACCCGCGACGCGCCAACAGATTCGGACATGACGGACACCGGACCGGGCCGCAACGGCAAGGCGATCAACGCTTTTGCCGGGCCGGACGACCACTCGGTCGTCGGAACAGACGACAACGACGCGGACGTATCAGACAAACCGACCAACCGATCGGAGCGAGAGCATGTTCACTGACACCGCCGTCCTGGTCGAGCGAAACCTGCTGACCGTCAAGCGCATACCCACGCTCCTCATCAGCGCCACGATCCAGCCGCTGATGTTCGTCTTCCTCTTCGCCTACGTCTTCGGAGCGACTTTCGGTGGTGGCTCGTACCGCGAGTTCCTGATGGCCGGGATCTTCACGCAGACGGTCGTGTTCAACGCCGCCTTCACCACTGTCGGTCTGGCGAACGACACCTCCGACGGAATCGTCGACCGGCTCCGGTCGCTGCCGATGTCGCGGCTGGGTGTCATCAGCGGCCGGGTCACCTCCGACATGCTCCTCGGCGCAATCGGCCTCGCGGTGATGGTCGCCTGCGGTCTCGCGATCGGCTGGCGTGTCCAGGGCAGCGCGGGAGATGCCGCAATCGCCTTCGGCATCATCGCTCTCTTCGCCCTGGCCATGGCCTGGGTGGGCGCGGTGACCGGCCTGGCGGCCCCGAATGTCGAAGCGGCACAGAGCATCGGGTTTCTCTGGATGTTCCCGGTGACGTTCCTGTCGAGTGCTTTCATCTCCGCGCAGAGCCTCCCCGGGCCGTTGCGTGCCATCGCGGAGTGGAACCCGGTCACCGCGGTCGCGACCGCATGCCGGCAGCTCTTCGCCAACGAAGCGCCACCGAACTTCCCGGCCGCGACCGGCTGGGTGGCCGACCATGCCGTGGGGTATGCGGTCGGCTCCTCTCTGGTCATCCTGGCCGTGTGTATCCCTGCGTCCCTTGTCCTTTACCGGCGTTCGGCAAATCGGTGATTCGCGATCGCCGGAGAACTCCCGGTAGTTTGGTTACCGTGGACCGGTGACATCGGACGACGGCGGCGCGACCCCCGATGCGGACCACGGACGTGGAAACGAATCTCGACTGTTGCGCGATCTGCTCACCTCGGCTTCCACCGGAGACCGGGCTGCATTCACGCGTTTGTACGACCTGACCAGCTCGCGGATCTACGGACTCGCGGTCCGGGTGGTCCGCGACCGCGAGTACGCCGAGGAGGTCGTGCAGGAGGCCTACCTGCAGTATTGGCAGAAGGCCGGCGAGTACCACCCCGCCCGCGGCTCGGTGATCACCTGGATGATGACGATCGCCCACCGTCGCGCCGTCGACCGGGTGCGCTCCGAACAGCTTCAGCAGGACCGGATGTCCGCCTACGGCGCCGCGTCCGTGGAAATTCCGCGCAACATTCCACTCGAGGTCGTTGTCCGCGACGACCAGGCGCGTACCCTACGAGCATGTCTCGGCGAGCTCACGGACTTGCAACGGAGCTGCATCGAGATGTCGTACTTCGGGGGGCTGACATATCCGGAGGTGGCACTGCGAACCGAAACTCCCTTGCCCACCATCAAGTCCCGCATCAGAGACGGCCTGCGCCGCCTGAGGTCATGCTTGAGTACGCAGGAGGATTCCTGAACTGACCATGACAAAACCCGATGCGGACCCCGGCGACGGCATGTCCGCCTGGCTCGACGAGCACGTCGAACTCTATGCGGTCTCCGCTCTGACCGAGGACGAGATCAGCCGCGCGGAGCGCGAGCTCGCCGCACTCTCTCCGAGGGAGCGGTCGGCCTACGAGAGGCGCATCGTCGAGATCCAGGCCGCCATGGCCGGATTCGCCAGCACCTACGCGGCCGAGGCGCCCGATGATCTCAAGGGGCGCGTGCTGTCCCATGTCTTCGACGGGGCCGCAGGGCTCGGCTCACCGACTCCCCCGTCCGGCACGCCCGAGGCCGACATCCGGCGCGATCGCGCGATGCTGGGCCGGCAGACCCGAACCCGCCAGACCCGAATTCGACAGGGGCCGCGGCGCGCCGTCGTCGTGCTCGCCGCCGCCGCGGTGACCCTCGTCGTCGCTCTCGGCGCCGGCGTGCTGATCGGCCGCACCACGGCCGGAGAACCCTCGCCCTCCTCGACCGCGGCCGAGGAGACGCAACAGGAGGTCCTCGACGTCCTCACGGCCGGTGATGCGACCGTCAGAGCCCAACCACTGGCCGACGCCCACGGCACGATCACGGTCATCACGTCGAAGACGGCCGATCGCGCCGTGACGCTGCTGCGCAACCAGCGCCGCCCGATATCTCCCGACAGCACCTTCCAGCTCTGGCTCGTGGGCGGAGCCGAGAATCCCGTTCCGGCCGGCCTGATCCCCGGCGGCGACACCGAACCGGTCGTCGTCGACGAACTCGGCGACGCGCAGGTGCTGGCGGTGACCGTCGAACCCGCGGGCGGCTCCGCGCAGCCGACGACGCCGATCCTGGCGCAGGTTCCTCTCTGAGTTGAGAACCTGTGGCAGGAGCACGCCCCTTGGCGATGCCTACACTGGCGGCCGGGGACACTCCGCGGGTCCGGCACGTTCTGTGCCGGAACAGGAGGAAAAGACATGACAGGTGGGGCGCGGTGAGCATGAACGGTAGACGGTTCTGGACGGTCCTGGTGGCGGCCACGGCACTGCTGGCCGCGCTCGGCGTCGTACCCGCATCGCCCGCCGACGCGGCGCCGAAGTCGCGGGTGGTCGACAGGTACGTCGACGATCCGCAGCAGACGACGCTGCTCGTCTACTCGGCGGCGATGGATCGTACGGTCGCGGTGACCGTGCTGACCCCGCGCGACCGTTCGCGACCGGCCCCGGTCCTGTACCTGCTCAACGGCGCGGGCGGCGGCGAGGACTCGGCGACCTGGGATGCCCGGACCACCTACAAGCGTTACTTCGCCGACAAGGACGCCTATGTCGTCACGCCGATCGGCGGCGCCTTCTCCTACTACACCGACTGGCAGCGCGACGACCCTGTACTCGGTCGCAACAAGTGGCAGACGTTCCTGACCCGGGAACTCCCGCCCATCATCGACGACGAGTTCTCGACGACCGGCGCGAATGCGATCGCGGGAATCTCGATGGCGGGCACCTCGGTGCTCAACCTGGCCATTGCCGCCCCCGGCCTGTACCGGTCCGTCGCGGCGTTCAGCGGATGCGCCAGGACGAGCGATCCGGTCGGCCAGGCGTACATCCGGACGGTCGTCGAGGATCGTGGCGGCGGCAACATGGTGAACATGTGGGGTCCGCTCGACGGACCCGGATGGCGCGCGAACGACCCCTACCTGAACGCCGAGAAGCTGCGCGGCACCAAGGTGTACATGACCAGCGGGACCGGCGCCCCGGGTACACATGAGCAACTCGGGGACCCGAGCATCAAGGGCAACGCGTTCGACCTGGCCAACCAGGCGATCGTGGGCGGCGGGATCGAGGTCGCGATCGACATCTGCACCCGCCAGATGGTTCAGCGGATGCGGTCACTCGGACTGCCCGTGCAGGTGAATCTCCGGCCGGCCGGCACCCACTCATGGGGCTACTGGCAGGACGACCTGTACGCGACCTGGCCCGAGCTGGCGCGCGACCTGCGCTGACCCCGTTGAGATTGAGGGGTCACCGCAGATCGCGCGTGGAGATGATCACCAGCGATCGAGGCTGGTGTACCCGTCCTGGAGTGCGCGGGCGAAGAGATGCGTCTTCGTCGGGGCGGGGCGGCCCACCGCCGTGTACTTGGCACGGATGCGTGCGAGGTGGGTGCTCACGGTCGACGCCGAGATGAAGAGCCGGGCGGCCGCCTCTTCCTTCGACTCGGCGGCGAGCCACGCGAGCAGAACCTCGACCTCGCGGTCGGACAGGCTCGGTTTCGGCAGTGCCACCGGCGGGCGTTCGCCGGCCGGGCGGTAGTCGGAAAGCCTGGCGATTCCGTTGTGCACCATCGCTTCCGGCAAGCCGACGCGACGCTGGTCCACGGCCCCCCGGGACTGTGCGGTTCGATAGATCTCTGAAGTGGCCGTCACTGGTCCATCCCCTTGTTCTCGGCGCATTGCTCACGTCCCCCGACGCCGAACGCTCCACGCGTCATTCCCTATGGTTTCGAAAGTAGTGCTGTGGTCGATCACCCGGTAGACCCAGAATTGGGGACTTCCACCGCTGGGGCGCCGATCGACTACTGATTCCCCCTCGTTCCCCTTTTCTGCCTACTGATTCCGCACCCGGCCGGTCCCGCGACCCGAGGCGGATCGACTCATTGTCGACGATCTGATATCCCGCGACTCCGGTGCCGCTGGGGCACCGGGAGCCACCCGTCCTCGACCGCACGCTTGAACAGGTCGACCTTCGTCCGGGTCGGTCTGCCGGCATCGGCGTACTTCTGCCGAATCCGCTTCAGGTACTCGTTCACGGTCTCCGCGGACACGCCGAGGGCGGCCCCCACGCGACCCGACGTCTCCCCCGACGCGTACAGGGCCAGAACCTTCTGCAATTGCGGCGACAGATCGACGGCCGCCAGTTCGGGATCGCCGTCGATCGCCGCGGCCCACTCGGTGGTGAGAACCGCCCGACCCTCGGCCGCCGCCCGGATCGCGTCGATGATGACCGATTCCTCCGCCGACTTCAGCACGACGCCGAGCGCGCCCGCTCGAGCCGCCGAACGCAGCAGCGCCGGATGCTCTCCGGACGTGTACACGACCGTGGCCACACCGGCCGCGGACAGCGAGTTGACGTTCTCGCGGGGCGTGGTGCCGTCGTCGAGGCGCAGATCCAGCAGGACGACGTCGAGGGGCATGCCCGCGAGCACCCCCGCGACCGTGGATGCCGAACACACCAGCGAGATGTCGTCGACCGGGTCGAGAACCCGCTCGATCCCCCAGATCGGCGATCGGTGGTCATCGACCATCCCGACCCGGATGGCGCGATCCGCCATCACAATCTCGTCTGCCGTCACCGCGCACACCTCGCCGTCGGCACCTGGGTCGGTGCCGCCCGTCTGCGGAGTGTCGACGCGACGTTCCCGTCGGGCATCGACGACGCCCCCTTTCGTCGGCTCACCGTGAAGCCTTCCCGCGTCTCACAGCAATTACACAGCGCGGTGCGACCACACACCCGGCGAACCGTATACGACAAGTCGGACATCGGCCGTCACACGGCCTCGACCTGCGACAACCCGTCCCGTTTTGTCACCACCAGTGTCCTCGGGTTTGGGGACATCGGGCTTCCACGGCCGCTGCGGCCACCGATCATGCAAGACTAGAACACGTTCTAGTCTTGCATGATTCCTCACGTCAGACCCGCGCCCGCCCCGACAAAGGAGTACCGGTGACCGCACCCTCGTCCCACGACATCCTCGGCACCACGGTGACCATGCCCGTCGAGATCCGACACGCGCAGTGCTTCGTCGCCGGCTTCACCGCCGACGCGGCCGCGGTCCAGCGCGCGATCGACAGCGAGTCCGGACGTCCCGGCACACTGCGTCCACTGCGCGTCCGTCCGGGTCGCGCGATGTGCATGCTCGTGTTCGTCGACTACGTCGACGGCGACCTCGGCCCGTACAACGAATTCGGGGTCTGTTTCCTCGTCGAGGACCCCTCCCGGCCCCCGGCGTCGCCGATACGCGCCCTCCGCTCCCTGGCCAAGGGTGACGCGCGGGCCCTCGTCCACCGGCTGCCGGTCGACGGCGACTTCACCCTGGCGGCCGGGCGCGGCATCTGGGGTTTCCCGAAGACTCTGGCCGAGTTCGACGTCGACCACACCTCGTCGGTCCGGCACGGCCGGCTGGAGGCCGACGGCGCCCTGATCGCGGACCTGCGGATCAAGCCCGGCATCAAAGTCCCCGACACGACCGCCGACACCGTCCTGCACGCCTACTCCCAGCTCGACGGCATCACCAGGATGACCCCGTGGCGGCTGACATCGGTGAGCGGTACCCGCACCCGTATCGGCGGGGCGAGCCTCGCGCTCGGCGACCACCCCATCGCCGCCGAACTCCGCTCGCTCCGCCTCGGCCGGCACGCGCTGATGACCAGCTCGGTGGAGAAGATCACCATGCTGTTCGAGAACCCGACAGTCGTCTGAGGACACTCGTGACGGGCACACCCGGCCCGCCGCCGACGGGAGGACAATGGTCGCCATGAGCAATCTGGAGGCCCATCCGGCCGAGGTCGAATGCCGTACCGACGCCGAGAATGCGACGCGCGCCGGACACCTCCACATGGAGGTTCTCACCGCACGCGACGTACCCCTCGGGGGCCGCGGGCGATGACCGTCCACCGGACGCTCCCGCAACGCTCGAGGTCCCTCATCGGCGCGTGGTGCTTCGTCGACCACTACGGACCCGACGACGTGGCGAGCACCGGCGGAATGGATGTGCCACCGCATCCGCACACCGGCCTGCAGACCGTAAGCTGGCTGTTCACCGGCGAGGTCGAGCATCGGGACACGATGGGCAACCACGCGATGGTCCGGCCCGGTGAGATCAACCTGATGACCGCGGGGCACGGCATCGCGCACACCGAGGTCTCGACCCCCGCGACCACCATCCTCCACGGCGTCCAGCTGTGGACCGCACTCCCCGCCGACGCCGTCGACACGCCAAGGGATTTCGCCCATCATCGGCCGGCTGACATCGCGCTCGAAGGAGTCACGGCCAAGGTGTTCCTCGGCGAACTGCTCGGCACCCGCTCACCGGTTCACACATTCACCCCGCTGCTCGGTGCCCAGCTCGACTTCGCACCCGGCGCGTCGGTGGACATCGACGTCGATCCCGCCTTCGAGCACGGCATCCTCGTCGACGCCGGGACCGTCGAGGTCGGCGACACCGACGCGGCACCTCTCGAGCGAACAGAGCTGGGTTACATCGGGGGGGGCGCGCCACGACTGACGTTGACCAACGTCTCCGACGACGCCGCGCGCGTGATCCTGCTCGGCGGCACACCGTTCGGCGAGGACATCGTGATGTGGTGGAACTTCATCGGACGCACGCACGAGGAGATCGTCCGGTTCCGCGAGGAGTGGACGGCCCACAGCGAACGGTTCGGACAGGTGCAGGGATACGAAGGAGACATCCAGCACCTGCCCGCGCCCGCACTTCCGCACTCCCGCCTGCGACCGCGGAAGAACACCCCGGGCCGCGCCTGACTGCGCCACCGCCCCCTGAGGAGGCCCGGAGCCTGCGGAGGGCCGTCACGAAGGGCTGAGCAACCGGGCGAAGTTGGCGATCCCCGCCGCTTCGATCGCCTGCTGCCGCACGCCGGGCGCCGAGATCGGTGCGCCGGCGGGCGCGGACTCGGCCACCGGGTGTGAACTCGACGCACGCGGCTGGATCAGGTCCGCGAGTTCGGTTGCGGCACGGCCGATCCGGCCGTTCAAACCCGTCTCGGTCCCCGCCCAGTCCTCCGCCGCCGCGTACACCCCGGTCGGCACGACGACGGTCCGCAGGTACGAGAACAGCGGGCGCAGCGCATGATCGAGCACCATCGAGTGCCGCGGGCTACCGCCGGTGGCGCCGATGAGCACCAGTTTACCGGCCATCGAATCCACGTCGACCAGGTCGAAGAACATCTTGAACAGGCCGCTGTAGGACGCGTTGAACACCGGTGAGGCGACGACCAGCGCGTCGGCGGCCTCGACCGCGTCGAGCGCGGCGCGGGCATCGCCCGACGCGAAGCCGACCGCCATCGACCGACCGAGGTCCACGGCGAGATCCCGCAGGTCGATCACCTCGACGTCCACGGTCACCCCGCGATCGCCGAGCACGCCGGTCACCGCCGCCGCCATCCGGTCGATCAGCATGCGCGTCGACGACGGTTCCGACAGTCCGGCATTCACCACGACCAACCGCACGGCGCCCTCGCTCATGACCGCACCTCGATCTTCTCGGCCTCTCGACCGGCGGCCACCAGCGACGCGTGGGTCGGCGCGTCGGGAACGTCGGCGGGCCTGCCCGCAGCAAACCCCTCGCGCAGCTCCGGCAGGACCTCGCCGAGCAGGTCGAGCTGCTCGAGCACGACCTTCAGCGGCAGGCCGGCGTGGTCGACGAGGAACAGCTGACGCTGGTAGTCGCCGAAGCTCTCCCGGAACGACAGTGTCTTGTCGACGAATTCGGCCGGACTGCCGACCGTCAGCGGCGTCTGCGACGTGAAGTCCTCCAGCGACGGGCCGTGCCCGTACACCGGCGCGTTGTCGAAGTACGGCCGGAACTCGCGCACCGCGTCCTGCGACCGCGGCCGGATGAAGAACTGGCCGCCGAGGCCGACGATGGCCTGGTGGGCCTTGCCGTGGCCGTGGTGTTCGTACCGTTCGCGGTAGAAGGCGATGAGCCGCTGGAAGTGCTCCTTGGGCCAGAAGATGTTGTTGGCGAAGAAACCGTCGCCGTAGTACGCGGCCTGCTCGGCGATCTCGGGACTGCGGATCGATCCGTGCCACACGAACGGCGCCACACCGTCGAGCGGACGCGGGGTCGAGGTGAACGACGTGAGCGGCGTGCGGAACTGCCCCTCCCAGTCGACCACGTGCTCGGTCCAGAGACGGTGCAGCAGATGGTAGTTCTCGATTGCGAGCGGGATGCCCTGGCGGATGTCCTGACCGAACCACGGATAGACCGGTCCGGTGTTTCCGCGGCCGAGCATCAGGTCGACGCGCCCGTCGGCGAGGTGCTGCAGCATCGCGAAGTCCTCGGCGATCTTCACCGGATCGTTCGTGGTGATGAGGGTCGTCGCAGTACTGAGCTGCAGCCGTTCCGTCTGCGCCGCGATGTAGGCGAGGGTCGTCGTCGGCGAGGACGAGAAGAACGGTTCGTTGTGGTGCTCACCGATGGCGTACACGTCGAGGCCGATGTCCTCGGCCTTCTTGGCGATCTCGATGCTCGCCTTGATCCGCTCGTTCTCGGTGGGCGTCCTACCCGTGGTGGGGTCCGTCGTGATGTCGCTGACGCTGAAGATTCCGAACTGCATGTCGCGCCTTCCGTTGCCCGATCTCGCTGCCGTGGCAGCCTCGACCACCATAACCGGACCGCGGTCCGATTAATTCCGTGTGGGGGCTGGGTTAGTGTGGGCTTACTACTCTGCGGGTACAGATCCGCGGAGGCGTCGCATGAAGGGGAATCCATGAAGATCCGGAAGTCCGTCGCCGCCATCGCCCTGGCCGGGTCCGCGCTGTTCGTCGCGACCGCCTGCTCGTCCGAGGACGTCGACGAGGCCACCAGCAAGGTCTCGACCGCAGTCGAGTCGGCCGCGTCCGAGGTCTCCACCGCCGCCGGCGACGCAATCGACGAGGTCACCGGCCTGAGCAACTCGAAGGCCCAGGACATCCTGCGCAAGGCCGTCGACCCGGCGACCCCGGCCGACGAGATCGACTCGGTCGTCGACACCACGGATCCCGCCACCAAGGCCGCGATCATCGCCTTCGCGAAGGGTTCGTCTGCCGCCGGATACACGCCCGAGATCTACACCGTGAAGGACGTCGCGAAGGACGGCGACAACAAGGCCGTCGCCACGGTCGCGGTCGCCAGCCCGCACGCCCCGGCCCCGGTCGACATCAAGCTCACCTACGTCGACGCCGACGGCGGGTGGAAGCTCAGCGCCGACGCCGTCACCCAGCTCGCCGGAATGGCGACCAGCCACTGACACCGGCCGCCACCTCCTCCTCGCCGGTAGACTCGCCCGGGTACGGCCCGTACAGCGAGCCGGCGAGCGAGGAGGTGCCGTGCGCGTCGACATTCCCACCCAGCCGTTCTCACCGGCGATCACCGAGCGTCATGAGCGATGGCCTGCGGTCAACGATCTCGACGACAACTCGCTGCCCACCGATCCGGCAGACGCTCCCGCCCCGTCCGCGCCACGATCGGAACAATCGGCGCCGGTCTCCCCGGCTCGGCCCGTCACGCGCGTCGAGACGCGAGTCCGCCCGGCGCCGGAGGAGCATGCCGCCCTCCCGCCGGTGGGCGACTTCTGGGATCTGGAGAACTCCGCTCCCCCGCCGGTGACGTTCACGAATCCTCGGCCGGACCCCGTTGTCCGACCACTGCCGTATTCACCTCCGGTGGTGCATCGCACGGTTGCGCCCGCTGCATCGCTGGCACTGACAACCGGTGTGATCGCGATTCCGATGACCCTGGTCCTCGGACTCGGAGCGATTCTCGGGATGATCGCGATCATCTCCGGCATCGTGGCGATCAAGCAGGTCAGCCGGACACCTGCGTCGCGCAAGGGGACTGGACGCGCGGTCACCGGGATCGTGTGCGGTACCGGAAGTGTCGTCGTCGGCGGTCCGATCCTGTTGTTCCTGGCATTGATCTTCGGCCTCTGACGCCTCACTCAATACCGGTACAGGTCAGACGCTTCGGCGTCACCCGTGCCGAGAACCGTTGGCACAGAATGTCCACGACGCGCCGAATCGGCAAGAAGTGAAGCCCCAAACAAACAACGAGACCCACCCGGATGCACCAGGTGGGTCTCGTTGTGATGTGTGTGGGTCTAGCTGACCGCGCGAAGATGGGTACGCGCCGGCGCGGCGACTCCGCGGCCGCGGCCCAACCATGCTTCGACCTCGCCGATGACCTGCATCCGCGATTCCAGCGGCTGGCTGTCGGCCAGCGTCGGCAGGCAGTTCATCAGGGCGGCGTAGAAGGCAGCAGCCTGAGACATGCCATGCGCGGAACACACATGATCGTATTCGTCGATGCGCCGTGCGAGCTCACCATAGGTGAGTGCCTTGTCGCCCAACCGAACTGCGGTCAGCTTCGGCGTGATCGCGCCACGATCCTGAATGTCGTGCAATAGATCGTCCATGAGTGACTACCTTCCCCCCCGCCCAGAATGGCGTGACCGCGGCGTCCCCGCCTCCCCAGACGTTGGTACGTTGCGGCCCTTCAACACAGTGTGCCCTACCCCACGGAATATGGGGACTCTTGCTTCAGCATCTGTGGCACATTCCACAAGCTGTTCTGCGAACGAAATGTGACTTAATGTTACTGCTGAGACGCCAGTTACGGCAGTGCGCCACTCTGGTTTTTTTAAGTTGTTATTTGCGCGGGATCGTCCCGATATTCCGGTAGGTCGATACCGGACAAACCGGGTCAGGCGCCGGCGGACTTGTCGGCTTCCATGGCCTCGATGAGGCTCTTCGGCCGGAGGTCGGTCCAGTTCTGCTCGACGTACTCGAGGCACGCGGCACGGCTGTCCTCACCGAACACCTTGGTCCAGCCCGCCGGGATGTCGGCGAACGTCGGCCACAGCGAGTGCTGATTCTCGTCGTTGACCAGCACGAAGAAACGGCCGTCCTCGTCATCGAATGGATTCGTCATCGTCGTACCTATCGTTGGGAGCCGGCCGGCGGCCGGCCCGGAACATGGTCGTCCTCATCGTAGGCATTTCGCCGCCGAGTCCACCACGAACGTCCAAGGTGCGCACGGTCGACCGACAGGCGGCGGCCTCTACCGAGCGACCCGGACGTCGGATCGCATTGCCGCTAGTGAGTCCGGGTCCCCTCCATCGGCGACACCCGGACCACATGGTTCCCGCGGAACGGACGCCACTTCCGGGTGGTGGGGTCGAATGGCCCGACCAGCATTCGCATGATCACGCAGAAGGTCACGTTCATCGGGAAAGCCAGTCGCAGATTACGTGCCACCGCGGCGTCACCGTGCAACTTGTAGGTACGAATCCCACCACGCGCGTAGGCGATGTTGGGTCCGATCGGTCCGGCGAACCGCCGTGCCGACTGGGCGGCGGTCAGCGCGACGAAACTCCGCACGTTGCCCTCCGCCTTGACCACCGCGCCGTAGAGGTCGAGGTCCTCGTGGGTGCCCGGTTCGTCGAGCAGATGCTCCTTCGCCTTGTGCCACATCTCCCGACGGATCGCCATGTTCGAACCCTGTAGGACGGTGCTGGGGACGCTTCCGGTACGGAGCGAACGACACGCATCCTTGCGGATGAGGCGGCGAAGACGGTCGTCGACCGGGGTGTCGTACCAGTAGAGACTGCCGGACACGGCATCCGCCGTCGGCTCGGCCTCGAAGAACCGGACCAACCGTCCGGCCCACTGCGGATCGAGCCAGGTATCCGCATCGATCCGGCCCAGGATGTCGCCGGTCGCGGCATCGAATCCGGCTCTACGGGCCGGTCCGACCCCGGGGGTCGGTTCGGTCAGTGTCTTCAGCGGAAGCCGGCCGGCGAACGACCGGACGATCTCCATGGTCGCGTCGGTGCAGTTGTTGTCGACGACGACGACCTCATCGAACGGCCTGATCTGCGCGGCGACGTGCTCCAGGCACACCGCGATGGTGTCCTCTTCGTTGTAGACGGGGATTACCAGACTCAACCGCACCGTACTGTCACTCCTCGGCTCGACGAAAGCTGCTCGGCGGAACGGCCGTCGGCCGCGACGATCACGCGTCCGAACCTGCCGTATCGGCGTTCATGGCGTCGATCAGGCTCTTGGGCCGCAGGTCGGTCCAGTTCTCCTCGACGTACTTCAGGCATGCCTCCCGACTGTCCTCGCCGAAGACCTTGGTCCAGCCGGCGGGGATGTCGGCGAAGGTCGGCCACAGCGAGTGCTGGTTCTCGTCGTTGACCAGCACGAAGAAGCGGCCGTTCTCGTCGTCGAATGGGTTGGTCATTCCTGTCTCCTCCTGTTGTTGTCCTCGGGCCGGATCACCGTGACGGCAACCCTTTACGAGGGATCGAGTGAATCGGTTTCCCGCTCGCGTGATCCGGAAAGTGCCTGGTCGACTCGCGGACCGATCACCGCGAGAGACGCGGCGTCGGTCATGCCGAGGTGGTGGGTCGGGACATCGGTGTTGTCGATGGTCCCGGACACATGCGCCCGCCATCCCTCGGGGATCGCGGCCGGGTTCTCCTTGTCGTTCGTCGCGGTGAAGACCTGGACCGCACCGGCGAACCGCTGTGGGCGATAGCCCGTCAGCATGTCGCCGGACACGGCGAAACTGTCCATGATCCGGTCGACGACGTCGTCGGCGAGAAGCCCCATCCCCGCGATCTGTGTCCGCACGATGGCCGCGACCTCCTCCGGCGTCTCCGCTTCCACGGCGTCGTCGAGATCGAACAGATCGCGCCAGCCGCCCAGGATGTCGGCGGCGTGGTCCTGCTCCGTCTCCGGCTCTCCCTCGGCGACCACCTCCGGGGCCGGGATCTCGCCGTCCACCGGCGGAGCGGTGTCCATGATGCCGAGATAGGCGACCTGTTCTCCCGCGGCCTGTAGTCGCGTCGCCATCGCATGGGCGATGATTCCGCCGATCGACCACCCGAGCAGGTGGTACGGCCCCTCCGGCTGCACCCGACGGATCTCCTCGACGTAGCGTGCGGCGAGATCGTGCGCATCGGTCGCGCTGTCCTCGCCGTTGACGACATGGGGATCCTGTAGCCCGTAGATCGGCCGATCGGCGATGTACGGCGCGAAACCACCGTAGAACCAGGCGAGACCACCGGCCGGGTGCACGCAGAACAGCGGCGGCCGCGTGCCGTCGCCGCGCAGGGTGATCAGCACGTCGTTTCCGCGGGCACTGCCCTCGTCGTCGATGCGACGGGCCAGCTCGCGGACGGTGGGATCGCTGAAGAGCCAACGCAGTTCGAGCGGAAGCCCACGGTCGTGGACCCGCGAGACGACCTGCGTCGCCGACAACGAGTTGCCGCCGAGGTCGAAGAACGACTCGGTGACCGAGACACGCTCGACGCCGAGCACTTCGGCGAAGACCTCGGCGATGGCGCGCTCGTTGTCCGTCTCGGGTTCGACATGGTCGGCCGCCACCACGACCGGTTCGGGCAACGCCGCCTTGTCGAGTTTGCCGACAGGTGTCATCGGCAACGCGTCGAGACGCGTCAGTGTCGCCGGGACCATGAAGGACGGGAGTCGCCGGCCGATGAACTCGCGGAGCTCCTCGTCGGTCACGTCGCCGGTGGTCACCAGATAGGCCGCGAGCGACGTGGCGACCGCGCCGCCGACGCCCACGACGACCGCGGAATCGACCGCGGGATGCGCCGCGAGCGCCGATTCGATCTCCCCCAGTTCGATCCGGAGACCGCGGAGCTTGACCTGATCGTCGATGCGGCCCGAATAGGCGAGCGCGAGTGCACCGTCGGCGGATCGTTGCCAGCGCACCACGTCGCCGGTCCGGTACATCCGGGAACCATTGTGTCCGAACGGGTCGGCGACGAACCGCTCGGCCGTCAGGCCGGGCCGGTTCAGATATCCGCGCGACAGCGGTAGCCCGGTGACGTAGAGCTCGCCGGGTACACCGACCGGAACCGGGTGCAGACGACTGTCGAGGACCTGCAGCCCGAGGCCCGCGAGAGGCCCACCGAGCAGGACCGGTTCGCCTGGCTTCATCGGCTCGCTGATGGTGATGCCGATCGTGGTCTCGGTCGGCCCGTACAGGTTCTGGATCCGGCGGACCGCCGACCACTCGTCCTTCAGCGCCTGCGGAACCGCTTCACCACCGACGTAGACGAGCTCGAGGGACTCGAGTGCTGCCGGATCGAGCGTCGACAGGACGGTCGGCGTGAGGAACGTGTGCGTGACACGGTGCTCGACCATGAACTGCTGCAGTGCTTCCCCACCGACCGCGTCGCCGGGCCGGTAGGCGATCAGTCCCCCGCTGGCGGTGGCGAGCAGGTACTCGAGGACCGAGGCGTCGAAGCTCGGCGATGCGAAGCCCAGCACACGAGCCGGACCGGACACCGACCCGCGCCGCATCTCCTCGCGCGCGAAATTGGCGAGGCCGGAGTGGCTGACGGACACGCCCTTCGGCCGGCCGGTCGAACCCGAGGTGTAGATGACGTACGCCGTGTTGTCGATGCGAGCCGTGGCAAGCCGTTCGGAGTCCGACAACGGTGCCGTGGTGAAGGCCGCGAGATCGAGGCCGTCCAGACGATGCCACTCGAATCCCTCGTCGGGCAGCGGTCCGGCGGCGTCCGTCGTGAGCCCCAGCACGGCACCGGAATCCTCGACCATGTTCGCGACCCGCTCGGCCGGATAGTCGGGATCGATCGGCACGTAGCCGCCGCCGGTCTTGGCGACGGCCCAGATCGCGGTGAGCAATTCCACCGATCGCCCGATCGCCAGGGCCACCAGGGACTCCGGCCCGATACCGCGTCCGATGAGCCAGCGCGCCAACCGATTCGACCGGGCGTCGAGCTCTTCGTAGGTGAGGGACTTGCCGGTGGCATCGACGACGGCCACCGCCTGCGGCCAGGAGCGAGCGGCCCGCTCGAAGGTCTCCGCGAGCAGTTCCGGCTGTGCGCCTCGTCCGCCCGAGACCGGGGTGAGTCGACCGCTGGTCGCGTCGTCGAGGAACAGTGCGTCGCCGACCGCCGCGTCGGCCCGGGACGTCAGCGTGTCCAGCAACTCCACCAGCCAGTCACCGATCCGCCGGGCCGACGACTCGTCGAACAGGTCGGTGGCGTAGGTCAGCGTGGTCCGCCACGGCGCGCCCGGTTCCGGTGCCGCCGCGACGCTCACCAGGAGGTCGACTTTGGCCGGCGTGGCCGCGAGCGGCAACGGTGCGATCGCGAGATCGCCGACCGATCCGGACGGCAGGTCATCGGCGCCGGGTAGACCGCCGGCAGCCTGGTCGAACGTGAGCCAGACCTGGCTGAGGGGCGCGAAGGCTCCCGACCGCGCCGGCTTGAGCGCGTCGACCACGGTCTCGAACGGGACGTCGGCGTGCGCGAACGCCTCCACGTCGACGGACTTCACCCGGGAGAGCACCTCGCCGAACGACTCGGCCGGCGAGATCGGCGTCCGGAGGACGAGCGTGTTGACGAACATGCCGACGACCCGATCCAGCTCTTCCTGACCGCGACCGGCGATCGGCGTGCCGATCGCGATGTCGTCGGTTCCGGACAGCCGCGAGAGCAACGTCGCGAGGGCGGCGTGGACCACCATGAAGTTCGTGACCCCATGGTCGTGGGCCACCGCGGCGATCCGGTCCGCGACACCGGCCGGGATCTGCACGTCGACCCTCGCGCCTGCGCCCGACGCCGCCGTGGGCCGGGGCCGATCGGTGGGCAGGTCGATGACATCCGGCAGACCGGCGAGCTTTTCCCGCCAGTAGGCCAGCTGCGATCCGAGAACGGTGGTCGGGTCATCGGGTGCACCCAGCACCTCGTGCTGCCAGAGCGCGTAGTCGGCGTATTGCACCGGCAACGGCGCGAATTCGGGTACCGCACCCGTGGTCCGGGCGACGTAGGCGGCCACCAGGTCGGCGACCAGCGGGGCAACCGACTCACCGTCGGCGGCGATGTGGTGCACGACCAGCGCGAAAACATGCTCGTCGTCGGAGATCCGCAGCACCCGCGCACGGATCGGCCACTGCCGGCTGACGTCGAAGCCGGTCATCACGTCCCGCTCCAGAGCGGCCCGATCGGTGACCTGCGTCCAGTCCAGGCGATCCGCGACCTCTGAGGCCGGGTGGATGCGTTGGAGTGGCAGGCCGTCGACCGCCGGGAAGGTGGTGCGCAACGACTCGTGGCGCACGACGACGTCGGCCAGGGCGGCACGCAACGCCGTCAGGTCGATCGGTCCGGTCAGTCGCAGGACCGCCGGGATGTTGTATGTGGGCGACTCCCAGTCGAACTGGTTGATGAACCACATCCGCTGCTGCGCGAACGACACCGGAACGGCATCCGGCCGCGGCTCGACCGCGACGATCGGCGGCAGACCGCGGGTTCCCGCCGCGGCCGCCGCGACCAGTTCACGAACACTGGGCGCGCCGAACACATCCCGCACGGAGACGTCGACGCCCAGAGCGGCACCCGCGCGGGAGGCCAGACGCATCGCGGACAGCGAGTTGCCACCCATGTCGAAGAAGCTGTCGGTGACACCGATCCGGTCGACGCCGAGTACCTCGGCGAAGACCTCGGCGACCCGGGCCTCCTCGTCGGTGGCCGGTGCGACGTACTCGCCGGAGGTGAATTCGGGCGCGGGCAACGACTTTCGGTCGAGCTTGCCCGCGGTGTTGAGCGGGAACTCGTCGAGCGGCATCCACACGGTGGGCCGCATGTACTCGGGCAGCGGCGTCGCGATGGCCGCCTTGATCGCGTCCAGGTCGACCGTCTCGCCGGGTGCTCCGGACACGTAGGCGACGAGGTGTTCGCCGCCGTCGGGGGCCTGGGCAACGGTCACCGCGGTGTGCACGACGCCGGGCGCCTGCGCGATCGCGGCCTCGATCTCACCGAGCTCGATCCGCTGGCCCCGGAGTTTCACCTGGAAGTCCGTCCGGCCCAGGTACTCGAGCTCGCCGGAAGCATTGCGCCGCACCAGGTCGCCGGTGCGGTACATCCGTGACCCGGGCTCGCCGAACGGATCCGCGAGGAACCGGTCCGCGGTCAGGTCGGGCCGGGCCGCGTAGCCGCGCGCCAACTGGACGCCGCCGACGTACAACTCGCCAGGCACCCCGGACGGCACCTGGTTCAGACGCCCGTCGAGGACGTACGCCGTCGAATTCCACACCGGCACACCGATCGGCACGGTGTCACCGATCTCGTCGAGCTGCTGATACGTGATCTCGACGGCGGCCTCGGTCGGCCCGTACAGGTTGTACAGCACCGCGTCGGGCATGGCCGCGCGGGCCTCGGCGGCCACCGCGGGTGGCAGCGCCTCGCCTGTCGTGGAGAGGATCCGCAGACGATCGAGTCGGGCGAGCCGTTCGGGGCCCGCGAGTTCGAGGAACACCGACAGCATCGACGGCACGAAGTGCACCATCGTCGCGCCGGTGTCCGCGATCAGGTCGGCCAGGTACGGCGGGTCGAGGTGGCCGTCGGGCTCGGCGATGAGCAACCGCGAACCCTGCACGAGCGGACCGAACAACTCCGCGACCGAACAGTCGAAGGTGTAGGGCGTCTTGAGGACCACCATGTCGTCGGCGCCGATCGGCAGTTCGTCCAGACCCCAGCGCAACCGGTTGACGACGGCATCGTGCGGGAGGGTCACGCCCTTCGGCCGGCCCGTCGAACCGGAGGTGAAGATCGTGTACGCGGCATGCTGGGGACGCAGTCGGCCACGGCGCTCGTCGTCGGTGATGGGCGCGACGGCGCCCTCGATCGAGTTCGACGTGTCGACCGCGATCACCTCGACCGTGTCGCCGAGCCCGGCGATCGGCCCCGGGGTCGGAAGTCCGGCGTGCACGAGGGCCACGGTCGCACCCGAGGTCTCGACCATGTACTCGGCGCGATCGACCGGCGCGGCGGTGTCGACGGGCACGTACTGCCCACCGGCGGCCACGATCGCATGGATCGCGACCAGGAGCTCCACCGACCGCGGGATGCACACGGCCACCGCGACATCCGGTCCGACGCCGACAGCGATCAGTCGCCGGGCCAGGGTATTGACCCGCGCGCCGAGTTCGCTGTAGGTGACGCTCCGGTCGCCGAACACGAGCGCTTCGCGATCGGGGTACGCGTCGACACTGGCCGCAAGTGCGGAGGCCAGGTCTTCGGTCGGCAGCGGCCGGACGAGACCCTGCTGCGCTTCGGTGATCAGCGACGCTTCGTCGGCGCCGAGGATCGAGACGTCGCCGATCGCCATGTGCACGTCGTCGGTCAGGGCATCGAGCAGTGTGACGAACCGTGTGGCCAGCGTGTGCACCGTTGACTCGTCGAACAGATCGGCGGCGAACGTGACTGCGCCCTGCCAGTCGCCGGCGGGGGCCGAGTTCACCATGAAGGTCAGATCCACCTGGGCCGGCGGTTCGTCGATCTCGACTCCGGAGAACACCAGGTCGCCGACCGGGAACCCGGCCGAACGTGCCGCGCCGCCCGGGTCGAGGGTCAGCATCACCTGGGCCAGCGGCGCGAACGCCTCGCTGCGCACCGGGTTGACCGCGTCCACCACGGTCTCGAACGGCACGTCGGCGTTCTCGAAGGCACCCAAAGCGGTGGTGCGGGTTCGGGAGACCACATCGACGAAGGACTCACCGAGATCGATCTTCGACCGTAATACCAGAGTGTTGACGAACATGCCGATCAGCGGGTCGAGCTCGGGTCGGCCGCGGCCGGCGACCGGGGTGGCGATGGCGATGTCGTCGGTCGCCGACATCCGTGCGAGCAGCGTCGCCAGCGCGGCGTCGAGCACCATGAACGGCGTCGCGCCGGTCCGGGTGGCGACGTCGCCGATGCGTCGGGCCAGGTGCTCCGGGATGGTGAACTCGGTGACCCCGCCGCGACCGGAGGCGACCCGGGGTCGCGGCCGGTCGTAGGGCAGTTCGAGCAGATCGGGCATCCCCGCGAGGGCCTCGCGCCAGTATCCGAGCTGCTTGCCGATGACGGAGCCGGCGTCGTCGGGTGAACCGAGGACCTCGTGCTGCCAGATCGCGAAGTCGGCGAATTGCACCTCGAGGGGCGCGAATTCGGGCGCGAAGCCCTCGTGCCGTGCACTGTAGGCGGTCACCAGATCGGCAATCAGCGGACGCAGCGACTCACCGTCGGCGGCGATGTGATGGATAACGATTGCGAGGACGTGTTCGTCGGTGCCCACCGGCCACAACCGAACCCGGATGGGCCAGTCGACGGCCAGGTCGAACTCGGTGGTGACCGCGGCCTGGATGTCGGCCATCGACTCGGCGACATCCCAGTCCAGCCGGCCCGCCACCTCCGCCGCGTCGAACACCTCCTGGTACGGCACGCCGTCCACCGCGGGGAACGTGGTGCGCAGCACCTCATGTCGCATCGCGAGGTCGACGAAGGCGGCACGCAGCGCGGCGACGTCCAGGGGTCCGGAGAGTCGCAGCACGTTCGGCAGGTTGTAGGTGGCGCTGTCCGGTTCGAACCGGTTGATGAACCACATCCGCTGCTGCGCGAACGACAGCGGAACACGATCGGGGCGCGGCGCGACGGCGGTGATCGGCGGTAGCGCCGGACTCCGTCCCGCGACCGCCTCGACGAGTTCACGGACCGAGGGCGCGTCGAACACGTCGCGGACGCGGACCTCGGCATCCAGTGCGGCCGAGACACGTGCGGCCAGCCGGGCCGCGTTGAGCGACGTACCGCCGAGGTCGAAGAAGGACTCGGTGACGCTGACCTTCTCGGCGCCGAGGATGTCGGCGAAGACCGCCGCGACCGCTTCCTCCTCCGGTCCGACCGGAGCGACGTACTCGACACCGCCGAGATCCGGTGCGGGCAAACGCTCCCGGTCGACCTTGCCCGCCGCATTGACCGGCATGTCGTCGAGCAGCGTCCACACCGCGGGACGCATGAACGGGAGCAGATGTTCGGCGGCGTGGCCGCGCAGTGCGGTCACCGCGACGTCGGTGTCGGCGGTGACGTAGGCGACGAGACTCTGCGCGCCGGTAGGGGTCTCGAGGACCGTGACGACGACCTCGCGGACACCTGGCGCGGACGCGATCACCGACTCGATCTCGCCGAGTTCGATGCGCTGGCCGCGCAGCTTGACCTGGAAGTCGATGCGCCCGAGGTATTCGATCTGACCGTCGGCACGCCAGCGCACGGTGTCGCCGGTCCGGTACATCCGCGAACCGGCGGGTCCGCTCGGATCGGCGACGAACCGCTCGGCGGTCAGGCCCGAGCGGCCGATGTAGCCGCGGGCGATCTGGATGCCGCCGAGGTAGAGCTCGCCGGGCACGCCGACCGGTACCGGATGCAGTCGCGCGTCGAGGATCTGGGCGGTGCCGTGCGGGGTCGGGACACCGATGGGCACCGTCGAGGGTCCCGAACCCACTTCGGCGATGGTCGAGTAGATGACGGTCTCGGTCGGCCCGTACTGGTTGTGGAGGGCGGCCTGCGGCCAGACCCGGTGCATGGCGTCGGCCAGCGCGGGTGCGAGCGCCTCGCCACCGAGCTGCACGGTCCGCACCGATCGCATCGCCGCGAAATCCTCGTCGGACAGTTCGCCGAGCATCAGCGAGAGCATCGACGGCACCATCATGATCGAGGTGACCCGATGCCGGATCACGTAGTCCCGCAACGCCCACGGGTCACGTTGCTGACCCTGTCCGACGATGACGAGTGTGCCCTGGCTGATGACCGGGCGGAACAGGTCGAGCACCGACGGATCGAAGGTGAAGTCGAGGACGGCCAGGACGACGTCGGCCGAGGTGAATTCGTGGTCGAGATGATCGGCGTACAGCATCGCCATCGCCGCACGGTGAGACACGGTGACGCCCTTGGGTTTACCGGTCGAACCCGAGGTGAAGATGGTGTACATCGCGTGGTCGGGGTGGAGCGGTGCGGTGCGGTCGGCATCGGTGATGGTCGACGTGTCACCGGTCAGGGGCGCCGATGCGTCGACCTCGACGACCCTCACGGCCTCCGGCGCGACACGGTCCGCTGCGTCGCGCGCGTGCGCCGAGACCACAAGCACATCGGCACCGGTGGCGTCCAGGATGTAACGGACCCGTTCCGCGGGCGCGTCGACGCCGATGGGCACGAAATGACCACCGGCGGCGATCACCGCATGCGAGGCGATCACCATCTCGACCGACCGGGGCAGCGAGATCGCGACCGGCACGTCGGGACCGACGCCGAGGCCGATCAACCGGCGCGCAAGCGCATTGGTCCGGTCGGTCAGTTCTTCGTAGTCGACGGTGCGGTCACCGTCGATGACCGCGGTGGAGTGCAGGAACGACGGCTCGACCCTTTCCACCAGGTCGGCGAGGGTTCCCGTCCCGAGTCCCTGTTCGCGAGACGTCGTCGATCCCGACCACTCCTCGATGCGGGATCGTTCGTCGGCATCGAGGAGTTCGATGTCGCCGATCAGGACCTCCGGTGCGGTCACGACCGCGGACAGCACCCGGATCAGTCGATCGGCGGTCGCGCGGACCGTCGACTCGTCGAAGAGATCGGTCGCGTAGGTGACCGAACCCGACCAGGGATCTCCGGCGGGCGCGGTGTGGACACCGAAACCGAGGTCGACCTTGGCGAGGGTGGGGCCCCCGTCGAACGGGGAGACGACCAGTCCGTTCGGCAGTTCTGCGGACCGCCGGCCCGCGCCCTGTTCGACGCTCAACCACACCTGCGTCAGCGGCGCGAATGCCGCACTGCGGACGGGGTCGACCGCTTCGACGACCGATTCGAAGGCGACGTCGGCGTGTGCGAAGGCGGCCAGGTCCGTGTCGCGGATGTCGGCGAGCAGTTCGGTGAAGGTCGCGGAGCCGTCGACCCGCGAACGCAGGACGAGGGTGTTGACGAACATGCCGATGAGCGGCTCGAGCTCGCGCTGGCCGCGTCCGGCGAACGGCGACCCGATGGCGAGATCGTCGCTGCCCGACAGACGAGCGAGTACGACCGCCAGGGCGGCGTGCACGACCATGTACGGGGTGACGCCCCGCTGCGCGGCGAGTTTCGTGATGCCGTCGGCGATCTCGGCGGGGATGGCGAAGTCGGCCTGCGCGCCGCGACCGGTGGCGGTCTGCGGGCGCGGCCGATCCGTCGGCAACTCCAGCACGTCCGGCAGACCAGCGAGCTGCTCGGTCCAGTACGCGAGCTGCCGGCCGACCACCGACGCCGGATCATCCGGCGAACCGAGTACCTCGCGCTGCCACAGCGCGAAGTCGGCGTAGGACACCTCGAGCGGTGCGAAGACCGGCGACTCGCCGGTCGATCGCGCGAGGTAGGCGGTGACCAGATCGGAGACCAGCGGCGCAAAGGACTCACCGTCGGAGGCGATGTGGTGCATCACCACCGCGACCACGTGCTCCCCCGGCGCGGCCTCCCAGATACGGACTCGCACAGGCCATTCGCGCGCCAGCACGAATCCGCTCGACACCGCCGCCTCGATGTCGGCGACCGAGCCGACGTGCCGCACGTCCAGATGCTCGGCGATCTCGGAGACCTCGTGCACCAGCTGGAACGGCGTGCCGTCGGCGTCCGGGAACGTCGTCCGGAGCGTCTCGTGCCGGGACACGACGTCGCCCATCGCGGTGCGCAGCGCCGCGACGTCGAGATCGCCGCTGACCCGCAGGACCACCGGGATGTTGTACATGCCGCTGGCCGGGTCGAGCTTGTTGATGAACCACATCCGCTGCTGCGCATACGACAGCGGAACGATCTCCGGGCGCGGATCGATGCGCCGGACGGGTGGCAGCGCGGACTCACGATCCCGGAGGGTGTCGACGAGCTCACGCACGCTGGGCGCGTCGAAGACGTCGCGCACCGAGACGGCGACGCCGAGTTCGTTGGCGACCCGGGCCGCGATGCGTGTGGCCGACAACGAGCTGCCGCCCAGATCGAAGAACGATTCGGTGACGCCGACCCGATCGAGTCCGAGGAGTTCGGCGAAGAGTTTGGTGACCGTCTCCTCGTCGGCGGACTCGGGCGCCACATACTCGGCGACACCGAAGTCGGGCGCCGGGAGCGAACGCCGGTCCACCTTGCCCGAGCTGTTCAGCGGCATCTGCTCCAGCCGCACCCAGGTACCCGGCCGCATGTACTCCGGCAACCGCGCGGCGATGCTCTTGGCGACCGCATCGAGGTCGACGTCGTCGGGTGACAGGTACCCGACGAGCACCTGGCCGCCGGGGGCGTCGACGACCGAGGCCGCCGAGTGCACCACGCCGGGGGCCGCGGCGATGGCTGCCTCGACCTCGCCGAGCTCGAGTCGCTGACCGCGCAGCTTCACCTGGAAGTCGGTGCGGCCGAGGTACTCGATGGCGCCGCTGCGGTTCCAGCGGACGAGGTCGCCGGTGCGGTAGAGGCGTGAGCCGGGCGCGCCGAAGGGGTCGGCGACGAAACGTTCCGAGGTCAGATCCGGGCGCGCCGCGTAGCCGCGCGCCACCTGGACGCCGCCGAGATACAGCTCTCCCGGGACACCGGCCGGGACCGGCTTCAGCGACGAGTCGAGGATGTAGGTCTGTGTGTGGGGAACGGGCACGCCGATCGGCACGTTGCGATCGCCGGAGACGACCGGCTGGGCGGTGACGTCGACGGCCGCCTCGGTCGGACCGTAGAGGTTGTGGATCTCGAGGTCCGGCAGGGCCGCGAGCGCGGGTTCGGCGACCGCGGCCGTGAGCGCCTCTCCCGAGGTGAACAGCAGCCGGAGTCCGGTGAGCTCGGCCAGCCGGTCACCGAGCACATCGGTGAACGCCGACAGCATCGACGGGACGAAGTGGACGACCGTCACGGACTCGGCGGCGATGAGGTCGGCGACGTGGTCGGGGTCTCCGTGGCGGCCCGGATCGGCGATGACGAGCGTGGCGCCGAGGCCGATGGGCAGCAACAGCTCCCACACCGAGACGTCGAAGGTGATCGGGGTCTTCTGGAGGAACACGTCGTCGGCGGTCAACGAGTACCAGTTCCGCATCCAGCGGAGCCGGCTCGCGACCGCACGGTGCGAGACGGTGACGCCCTTGGGACGGCCGGTCGAGCCGGACGTGAAGATCGTGTACGCGGCGGTCTCACCGAGAACGGGCGAGCGCCGGTCAGCGTCGGTGATCGGGGCTGCGTCGGGTGCCGGACCGGTGCAGTCGACGGTCCGGACCGCGGCCATCTCCTCGTACCGAGCGCGCGCCGCGTCGGCGTCGCCCGCGACCAGGACCAGCCGGGCACCGGACGTCGCGACCATGTAGCGGAGACGTTCGTCGGGTAGCTGCGCGTCGAGCGGCACATAGTGTGCGCCGGCCTCGATGATCGCGTGGACCGCGACCAGGAGTTCGACCGACCGCGCGAGCTCGACGCCCACCGCGACCTCGGGGCCGACGCCCGCTGCGATGAGCTCCCGCGCGAGGCCTGCGACCCGCGCGGTGAACTCGTCTCGGGACACCCGGCGATCACCGAAAACCAGAGCCGGTGTCGACGCGGTTTGTGTCGAGGTGTGCGTCCTGATCAGCTCCGACACGTTCCGTTGATTCTCCTCGTGGTCGCCGGTGCGGGCACCGCCGTGGTCGCCGGTGCGGGCACCGCTTTGTTCTGCGCCGTTCCTCATCGGACATTACCCGTCGCGAACTCGAACAAGGTCTCCGCCGCCGGAGGGTCCGACGCGCCCCGGGACCAGCCGAGGACCTCGTCGAGTTCGGCGCGGGTCATCAGCGGGGCATCGGCCACGAGCGCATCCGGCCGCGAGCTCAGATGGTCGAGAACGGTGACGAACCGTTCGGCCAGCGTCCGCGCGGTCTGGGCGTCGAACAGGTCGGTGGCGTAGACGAGTCTCACCTCCCCGTCGCCGCGACGGTTGGTGCCGACGGTCACCGTGAGGTCGTACTGCGCGGGCACCACCGGGGACTCCACCGGGGCGATCGTGAGCTCGCCCGCCGCCGCGGCGTCACCGTCACCGGGATCGGCTGCGGTCTGGTCGACGACGGTCACCATCACCTGTGCCAGCGGAGCGAACGCCTGCGAGCGCACCGGCTGGACACGCTCGACGATGGCTTCGAAGGGCACGTCTGCGTGGGCGAACGCCTCGAGATCGACCGTGCGCACCTCGTCGAGGAGGTCGGCGAACCGGCCCCGCGGTGCGACCGGCGTCCGCAACACGAGGGTGTTGACGAACATGCCGACCAACGGCTCGAGGGCCTGCTGGCCACGGCCGGCGATCGGGGTGGCGACCGTGATGTCATCGGTCGCCGACAACCGCGACAGCAGTACCGCCAGCGCCGCGTGTACGACCATGAACGGGGTCACGCCACGCTCACGGGCGATGTCGTCCACCCGCATGCTCACCTCGGCGGGCAGCGGCACCGTCTCCATCGCGCCACGGTGTGAGGCGACCGTCGGTCGCGGGCGGTCGGCCGGGAGGCCCAGCACGTCTGGCGCCCCGGCCAGTTGCCGCGCCCAGTAGTCGAGCTGCCGGCCCACCACGGACGTCGGATCGTCCGGCGACCCCAGCGCACTGCGCTGCCACAACGCGTAGTCGGCGAACTGAACGTCCAGCGGTGCGAACTGCGGAGCCGCGCCGGCGGCCCGGGCGCGATACGCGCTCACGATGTCGCCGATCAGCGGCCGCATCGACTCGCCGTCGCCGACGAGGTGGTGCAGCACCGCCAGCAGGACGTGCTCGTTGTCGGCCACCTTCAGCAGGCGCACCCGGAACGGCGGCGCGGCCGCGACGTCGAAGCCGGAACCGGCGGCGGTCACGAGCTCCTCCTCGCCGGAGACGACAGCCCAATCCGGCTCGGCTGCAGGCGAATCCACGGCATGAACCAACTGGAACGGCTTACCGTCGATGGCCGGGAAGGTCGTCCGCAGGACTTCGTGGCGGGCCACGACGTCGCGCACCGCCGCCTCGAGGGCGGAGACGTCCAGGCGCCCGGTCAGGCGCACGCCGACGGAGATGTTGTAGGTCGGGGCTTCCGGTTCCAGCTGATTGATGAACCAGATCCGTTGCTGCGCGAACGACAACGGGACGCGGTCCGGACGTGGCGTCACCGCGGTGACCGGCGGCAGCACGGCGGTCTCGAAGCCGCCGACCGCATCGGCGAGCGCGCGGACGGAACCGGCCTCGAAGACGTCCCGAACCGAGACGGCCACGCCCAGTTGATCGGACAATCGGGCGGCGAGCCGTGCCGCGGAGAGGGAGTCGCCGCCGAGCTCGAAGAAGCTCGATGTCGCCGAGACGAGACCGGCGTCGATGCCGAGGACGGCGGCGACCACGTCGGCGATGGTGCTCTCCGTGCCGGCGGCCGGTGCGATGTACTCGCCGGCGTCCAGAACGGGCTCCGGGAGGGCTCGCTTGTCGAGCTTGCCGACCGGTGTCAGCGGCAGTTCGTCGATCACGGTGAACGACGACGGCACCATGTACGCCGGCAGACGACGACCCGCGAAGGTCTTGAGCTCGGCCACCTCGACCGTGCCGCCGACCGGGACGACATAGGCGGCCAGCGCCGTCGCCACCGATCCGCCGACGCCGAGGACCACGGCCGATTCGACGGCGTCGTGCTCGGCGAGCACGGCCTCGATCTCCCCCAGCTCGATGCGCAGGCCGCGCAGCTTCACCTGGTCGTCGGAACGGCCGGTGTACTCAAGGGTCAGACCGCCGGTTCTCGAGTCAGTTGTCCACCGGACGACGTCACCGGTGCGGTACATCCGTTGCCCGGCTTCGCCGTACGGATTGGCGGTGAACCGCTCGGCGGTGAGCCCGGACCGATCGAGGTAGCCGCGGGAGAGTGCACCCCCGGCCACGTACAGCTCGCCCGGCATGCCGACGGGAACCGGCCGCAACCGGTCGTCGAGGACCATCAGATCCACCCCGCCGATCGGACCACCGAGGCGCACCGGGTCGCCGGGCTGCATCGCCGTCGAAATCGTGATACCGATCGTCGTCTCGGTCGGGCCGTACAGGTTGTGCAGTTCGGTCGCCCCGGCCCACCGGTCGACGATCGGTTGCGGCACCGCTTCGCCGCCGGCCGCGATCACCCGAAGACTCGGCACCGCGGCCGGGTCCATCGTCGAGAGCACCGATGGCGTCAGGAACGTGTGCGTCGCACCGTGTTCGGCGATGAATTGCTCCAGCGCCGCTCCGCCGACCGCCTCCGACGGACGGTAGGCCAGTGTGCCCGAGTTGACGGTGGCCAGCAGGTACTCGAGCACCGACGCGTCGAAGCTGGGTGAGGCGAACCCGAGCACCACCAGGTTGTCGCCGGCATCCAGGCGTTCGGATTCCTGTCGGGCGAAGTTCGCGAGCCCCGAGTGGGTGACCGCCACGCCCTTCGGGCGGCCGGTCGAACCGGACGTGTAGATGACGTAGGCGAGGTTCGCCGCGGTCACGTCCCCCGGGTGTTCGGCCTCGGTGATCGGTCCGGCGGGCACAGCGTCGATCTCGGCAACCACGGAGTCGTCGTCCAGTCGCACCCATTCGAACTCCCGCGCCGGCAGGTCACCGGACGCGACGACCGACAATCCGAGTACCGCACCGGAATCCTCGATCATCGCTGCGACACGCTCGCCCGGATAGTCGGGATCGATGGGCACGTAGGCGCCACCGGTCTTCGCCACGGCCCAGATCGCGGTCAGCAGACGGGCCGACCGGCCGATGGCGAGCGCAACGGCGCGCTCGGGTCCCACGCCGCGACCGATCAGCCAGCGAGCCAGTCGGTCTGAGGCCTCGTCGAGTTCCCGATAGGTCAGTCGTGCTCCCGCACCGTCGACGACGGCCACGTTGTCGGGCGCACGGCGCACCGCGGCCCGGAACATCTCGCACAGGGTCACCGGGTCCGTTGCGGGCCCCCCGGTCACGGGTGTGAGTGCGGCACCGGCCTCTGCCGACAGAAGCGGCAGACGCGCACAGGTGTTCTCGGGGGCCTCGGCGATCGCCTTGAACAACTCGGTCAACACGTCGGCGAAGATCGCGACCTGATCCGGCGTGAACGCGGTCGGCAGGAACTTGATCTTCAGCGCGAGCTCGGTGCCGCGGCGCGACGCGGACAGGTTGAGCGGGTAGTGGGTCGCGTCCGACGTCTCGGCGCCGACCAGTTGCAGCCCGCCGGCCGACGACGCGTCGATGCCGGCGACCGAGTCGACGTTCACCGGGTACGACTCGTAGACCGCGAGCGTGTCGAACAATGTGGGCAGCCCGGTCTGTGCGACCAGAACGGGCAGTCCGAGCTGCTGGTGGTCGAGGACCTTGACCTTGTCGTTCTGCATCGCGGTCAGCGCGTCGACCACCGTGGCGTCGGGATCGACGTCGACGACGGCCGGGATCGTGTTGATGAACATGCCGACCATCGACTCCATGCCCTCGATGTCGGGCGAGCGGCCGGAGACCGTCTCCGCGAAGGACACCGTGCGGTTACCCGTGAGACGCGACAGGAAGACCGCCCAGGCGAACTGGACGACGGTCGACATCGTGGTCGAGTTGTCCCGGGCCAGTGCCTCGAGACGTTCGGTCACGTCGACGTCGACGGTGAACTCGAAGTCGCGGGGCGGAGCATCCGCGGAGGGCTCGTGACCCGGTGCGACCAGCGTCGGCTCGGTGACGGGCGCGAGCACCTCGCGCCAGGCGGCGAGGCCGGCGGCGGTGTCGGTCGTGGCGAGCGCACGCGCATGGTCGGCGAAGTCGCGCTGCGACGCTCCGGGCAGCGACCCGGTGAAGGTCTCCCCCGTCGCATACAGCGAGAGGAGATCGGCGAGGACGAGCGGGCTCGACCAGCCGTCGATCAGCAGGTGGTGGTTGGTGATGACCACCTCGGCACCGTCAGCGTGCTCGATCAGCACCGTGCGGATGAGCGGCGGCTGCGCCATGTCGAACGGTTTCGCCCGCTCCTCGGCGATGACGGCCTCGACCCGGCCCTGACGCGTTGCGGGGTCGTCGGCTCTCAGGTCGACGACCCGCCATGGCACGTTCACCTCGGCCGGCACCACGGTGAGCGCTGCCCCGGTCGACAGCCGCACGAAGCCCGAGCGCAGAACCCGCTGACGGTCGAGAAGCTGTCCCAGCGCCGTCCGCAACCGGTCGGCGTCGATGTCGCCGGTCAGCGACAGGACGGTCTGCGTCACGTAGACATCGATGCCCGCGTGGTCGACGCCCGCGTTGCTCGCGAGGTCGGCCTGGAAGAAGAGGCCCTGCTGCAGCGGGGTCAGCGGCCAGACGTCGACTCCGGGGTACAGCTCGGCGAGACGGTCGAGATCGTCCTGCGTGACCTCGACACCGGGCACATCGGCGCGGCTGAGGCCTACGTCCGCCCCCGTGGCGACGAGTTCTGCGACGGCGCGCAGTTCCCGATGCCAACGCTCGGCGATGTCGGCCGCCGCGGCCTCGTCGAGGACGCCGCCGGCGTAGGTGACCGTCGCTTCCAGCCGCTTCTGCTCGCGGCCGGCCGTGCTGATGTTGATCCCGAAGACACTCGGCGATCGCATCGCGCCCGACACCGTGGGGGGGAGGTGCGGGCCGTCGGACGCCGGCAGGAACTCGTCCGGCGTCGTGTCCGTGGTCGGGGCGGTTCCGCCGCCGAAGAAGTTGTACAGGATCGACGGGAGCGGGCGACGCGCGAGTTCGCCGTCGGAGCTGTAGCGGAGGATGCCGAAGCCGACCCCGCCACCCGGACGGGACACCCGCATGTCCTTCGCTGACTTGATCGCACGGACGATGTCGCTCGACGGGTCGACGGCCAGCGGGGTGATGCTGGTGAACCAGCCGGCCGTCCGGGACAGATCGATGGCGCCCTCGTCGCCGGCGATGCTCTCGTCTCGGCCGTGGCCCTCGGTCGACACCGCGACCGGTCCGTCGTCGGCGATTCCGTTGTCCAGCTGCCACGTGCGCACGGCTCGTGCGAGCGCGCCGAGCAGGACGTCATCGACGCTGCTTCCGAACGCCTGGGGAACCGCGGTCAGGATCGGTCCTGCGACGTCATCGACCACGTAGGTCAGCGAGGACTCGTCACCCCACCGGTGGACGGAACGTTCGGCGGCGTCGCCGAACGATGTCGGTCGCGGGGGTAGCTGCTCGAGCCAGTAGTCGGCCTCGCCCTCACGAGCGTCCACCTGGTCGGCGAGGAGATGCGCGATCCGGCGTGCGGACGTGCCCTCCGGGCGGAGTTCGATGGGCCGGCCGGAGGTCTGCTGCGCCCACGCGGTGACGAGGTCCTCGACGAGGATCGGCCACGAAACGGCGTCCACGCCGAGGTGATGGATGGCGATGACGAGCCGACGCCAGCCGTCGCCGGTGACGACCGCGGTACCGAACAGCGAGCCGGTGGCCGGATCGAGCGCGTCCAGCAGCACGCGGTGCGCGCCGAGCAGGGCCTCGGCCATCGGTCCGGTGGCGTCGATCTCACGTACGGCAGGAACGGTTCCCGCGCCGGCGGTCAGATTCCACTCGTCGCTGTCCCGGGTGAGGACAGCAGTCAGCATCGGATGCGCGGCCGCGACGGCCTCGACGACCGCCTGCAGGTCGGTGACCTCGGCGTCCCTCGGGAAACCGAAGACGAGCGGCTGCGAGAAGTCCGCGAAATCGGCGGGCTGCTCGGAGTGTTCGATCATCCAGGAGACGACCGGCGGGAGTGGCATCTCACCGGCTCCACCGCCCGGCAACTCCTCGATCAGCTCGACCGGACCGCCCGAGGCCGCTGCGGCAGCCGCCATCGCGCGAATCGTCTTCAGCTCGAAGATCTCTCGGGGCGACAGGTGGATACCGGCCGCCTTGGCCGCCGACGACAGCTGGATCGACATGATCGAGTCACCGCCGAGGGCGAAGAACGACTCGGTGACGCTGATCCGCTCGTCGCCCAGCAGGCCGCCGACGATCCGCGCGAGGTTCTCTTCGACGGGGTTCGCCGGTGCGACGTACTCGGCCGGTTCCGGGGCATGCGGTTCGGGCAGCGCGGTGCGGTCGAGCTTGCCCGCCGGGGTCAACGGGATCTCGTCGATGGCGATCGCCTGGCTGGGCACCATGTGCGCCGCCAGGTGCTGGGCCGCCTCGTCGAGGACCGCGGTGCTGTCGATGGTCGCGCCGGGTTTCGCGACCAGGTAGGCCACGACCTCGGTGTGCTTGCGTCCGCCCCGGGTCGACTCGACGCCGACCACGACCGACTGCGCGACACCCGGCTGGGCGTCGAGCACGGCTTCGATCTCGCCGAGTTCCACACGCTGCCCGTTGATCTTGACCTGATGGTCGGCGCGGCCGGCGAATTCGAGATTGCCGCCCTTGGCCACCCGCACGAGGTCGCCGGTCGCGTACATCCGCGCGCCCGGCTCACCGAACGGATCGGCGACGAAGCTGGTCGCGGTCTGGCCGGGACGACCGAGGTAGCCGCGTGCCAGGCCCGCGGTGGACAGATACAGTTCGCCCACCACACCCTGCGGCACCTCGTGCAACCGTCCGTCGAGGACGCGAACGGTGAAGCCGTCGACCGGCTTTCCGATCGTCACCGGCTTACCGGCGGTGAGCCGCGACCGGGTGGCCCACACCGTCGCCTCGGTGGGTCCGTAGCAGTTGAAGATGCGGCGGCCGCGCTCCGACCAGCGTTCGACGAGTTCGGGAGGACATGCCTCCCCACCGGTCGCCAGGTTCCGCACGTACTGGGCGCGTTCCGGATCGACCGTCGCCAGCACCGACGGGGTGATGATCATGTCGGTGACCTCGTCGCGTTCCAGCACCGTGGCCAGCGCATCACCGGCGAAGTCGGTCTGCGGTGCGATCACGAGGGTGTGTCCGGCCGGGATGGCCCAGGCCATCTCGAACATCGAGGCATCGAAACTCGGCGATGCGACATGCAGGATCCGGGTGTCGGGCTCGTCCTCCGGCGTGCCGGTGGTGATCTTGGCGAGCGAGTTGACGAAGTCGACGATGCCGGTGTGCGAGACACCGACGGCCTTCGGACGGCCGGTCGAACCGGACGTGTAGATCAGGTACGCCAGATTGGTCAGCCGCACCGATCCATTGCGCTCGTCATCTGTGATGTCGTCACCGGATTCGGCTTCGGCCTCGAGATCGGCGAGTTCGACCCATTCACAGACGCTTTCGCCGAGGCGGGCACGCGTGCCGGCGTCGGTGATGCCGACGGTGGCGCCCGAGTCGTCGAGCATGTAGGCGATGCGGTCGGCCGGGTATGCCGGGTCGACGGGTACATAGGCCGCGCCGCTCTTGATGACGCCCCACGTCGCGAGGACCGAGCCGATGGACCGCTCCATGCCGACGGCGACCACGTCTTCGGGCGAGACCCCGCGGGCGAGCAACGCCCGCGCGATCGCGTTTGTCCGCGTCTCGAACTCGTCGTAGTCGATCTCGGTGCCGTCGCAGATGAGCGCCGGGTGGTCGGGTTCGAGGTCGCGCTGGGCGAGGACGTCGATGAGCGTTCCGGTCTCCACCTCGCCGCCACGGCCGACCATCGCGCCGGGTGTGCGAACCGCGACGGTTGCCGCTGGGGCCTCTACGCTTTCGCTACCCACGATGTCGATGTCGCCGACCGCGATGTCCTGGTTCTCGATGACCGCCGTCAACACGCGCCGATAGACCGTGGCGAATCGTTCCACGGTGGGTTCGTCGAAGAGATCGGTGGCGTAGATGAAGTCCGCAGCCATCGGCGCCCCGGCGCTGCGTGCGCGGATGGCGACCGTCAGGTCGAACTTGGCATCGGTGGTTGCCGGGCCGACCGGCTCGGCCTCGATACCGGCGGCCTCGAGTCCGGCCGTCTCCTCTTCCGCGGCTTCGGTGTAGGTGAACGCGATCTGCGCCAGCGGCTGGTACGACGACGACCGTTCGGGTGCCAGTGTCTCGATCAGATCGTCGAACTGGACCTGATCGTTGGCGAAGGCATCGAGCACCGTGGTGCGAACGCTGCCGAGCAGGTCACCGACACTGAGCCCGGGGTCGATCTCTGAACGCAGGAGCAGGGTGTTGACGAACATGCCGATGAGGTTCTCGAGTGCGGCATCGTTGCGGCCCGCGATCGGGGTCGCGATGACGACGTCGGTGGTCGAGGCGAGTCGGGCGACGGTCGCTGCGAAGGCCGCCTCGGTGACCATGAAGGCCGTCATGGTGTTGCTGCGCGCCAGCGCGTCGACGCCGGCCGCGATGGTGTCGTCGAACTCGACCGTGACCGTCGCACCCGCGGTGCTGAGCACAGCGGGACGTGGGCGATCCATCGGCAGGTCGGTCACCGTGGGCAGTCCGGCCAGAGTGCGGTGCCAATGCGCGAGCTGCCCACCGAGGACGCTCGACTCGTTCGCGGCGTCACCAAGGACCGTCTGCTGCCAGAGAGCGTAGTCGGCGTACTGCACGTCGAGGACCGGCAGGCCGGCGTCGTTGCCGTCTGCCCGCGCCGCGTAGGCGGCCATCAGATCGCGGGCGAGGACCGGGATGGACTGGCCGTCCATCGCGATGTGATGGGCCGTGATCGCGATGTGCAGACCGACCTCGTCGCGGTGGAACCGCCCGCGGATCGGCAACTGCGAGCTGACGTCGAATCCCTCTGTGGTCGAACGGATCAGGGAGTCGATGGAGTCTGCTTCGTGCCAGTCGAGCCGCTCCCGGGCCGCTGCGTCCGGCAGGACTTCCTGCACCGGGGCGGCACCGACAGACGGATAGACGGTGCGCAGTACCTCATGGCGTGCGACGACGTCGCAGACCGAGTCGTACAGCAGGGTGTCGTCGACGTCGCCGGACAACGTGAGGGCCACGGGGATGTTGTACGCACCGGAGCCGGTGTCGAACTGGTTGAGGAACCACATCCGACGCTGGGCACGCGAGAGGGGCAGTTGCGCGGGCCGCGGCTCCACGCGGGTCACCGGCGGCAGAGCAGGACGGCGATCAGCCACCGCGGCAACGAGTTCACGCACCGACGGCGCATCGAACACATCACGGATACCGACCTGCACACCCAACGCATCCGACACCCGCGCCACCAAACGCATCGCCGACAACGAGTTACCACCCAAATCGAAGAACGACTCGGTCACCGAAACACGCTCAGCATCAAGCAACGTCGCAAACACCGCCGCAACCCGCTCCTCAGCATCCGAAGCCGGAGCCACATACTCGACAGCCTCGAACACCGGCGCAGGCAACGCCCGACGATCCACCTTGCCCGACGAGGTCAACGGCATCACATCCAACCGCACCCACACCGACGGACACATATACCCCGGCAACACCGCAGCCACCGACCCGGCAACCACATCCACATCCACATCAGCCGGCGCCACATACCCCACCAACTGCTGCCCACCAGCAGACTCGGCGACCACCGCCGCCGCATGCACCACACCCGGCGCCGCCGCCACCGCAGCCTCAACCTCACCAAGTTCGAGCCGCTGACCACGCAACTTCACCTGGAAATCGGTACGCCCCAAATACTCCAACTCACCCGAAGCATTCCACCGCACCAAATCCCCGGTCCGATACAACCGCTCCCCCGGCCCACCGAACGGATCAGCAACAAAACGCTCCGCAGTCAGATCAGGCCGCGCCGCATACCCCCGCGCCACCTGCACACCACCGAGATACAACTCACCCGGCACCCCCACCGGAACCCGCGCCAACCGCGAATCCAACACCCGCGTCACCGTATTGGGCACCGGCGAACCAATCGGCACCACCACATCACCGGCCTGCACCGAATACGCCGTCACATCCACCGCAGCCTCGGTCGGCCCATACAAATTATGCAGACCAACACCCGGCAACCGCGACAACAACCCATCAGCCACCGACGGCGCCAACGCCTCACCCGAAGCAAACACATGCCGAAGCGACGTCAACTCGCCCAACCGATCACCCAGGACATCAACAAACGCCGACAACATCGACGGCACAAAATGCACCACCGACACCGAACGATCGACGATCACCTCGCGCAGATACTCCGGATCACCATGACGCCCCGGCTCCGCAATCACCAACGGAACACCAGACACCAACGGCCAGAACAACTCCCACACCGACACATCGAAAGTCACCGGCGTCTTCTGCAGGACCCGATCCGACTCCGACACCGGATACCACGCATCCATCCACGCCAACCGATTCACCACCGACCGATGCGACACCGTCACACCCTTCGGCCGCCCCGTCGACCCCGACGTGAACAACGTGTACAACGCATCATCAACACCCAACGGCGCACGACGATCCGCATTCGACACCGGCCCCACACCGGCATCGAACGAACCCGACGCATCCACCTCACGCACCGACACACCCTCGACCTGCGCCACCGCAGACGGCACCGGCAACCCGCCGGCCACCAACACCACCGACGCACCCGACGTCGCCAACATGTACCCCACACGATCCGCAGGCGCCTCCGGATCCACCGGCACATACTGCCCACCAGCAGCAACCACCGCATGAACCGCCACCAACAACTCCACCGACCGCGGAATCACCACACCCACAGCAACATCGGGCCCCACACCCACCGAAATCAACTCACGCGCCAACCCCCACACCCGAGCACCGAACTCACCAAAAGAGACAGACCGATCCCCAAACACCAACGCATCACGACCCGCATACGCCGCCACCGCACGCGACAACCCATCAGCCAACGACCCCACACCAGCAAACGCCGCCGAATCCACCACCGACGAACCGGACTCCAACGCCCGAACCGACCGATCCTCAGCAGCCGACAACAACGCAACATCGCCGACCGCCGACCCCGGAGCAGCCGTCAACCCATCCAGCACAGACACCAAACGCGACGCAAAAACATCCACCGTCGACCCATCGAACAGATCGGCGGCCGCAACGACCGAACCCGTCCAGGTACCGGTTCCGCCGATCTCGATGTTCACGGTGAGATCGCGTTGAGCCGGCACCTCGTCGGTGACCACCGGCGCGAACTCGAGGTTGCCGAGTTCGATCGACTGCGGCACTCCGGCGGTCTTCGGAGCCGCGACGAGCATGACTTGGGCGAGCGATGCGAACGCCTCGCTACGCACGGGGTTGACCGCGTCGACGACCGCCTCGAACGGCACATCCGCATTCGCGAACGCATCGACGTCGACGGTGTGGACGCGATCGAGCAACTGGGTGAACGAGCTCGCTGCATCGACGTCGGTGCGCAGGACGAGAGTGTTGACGAACATGCCGATGAGCGGGTCGAGCGCCTCGTGTCCACGCCCCGCGATGGGGGTTCCGACGGCGATGTCATCGGTACCGCTCAAACGGGACAGCGTCACCGCGAGCGCGGCATGCAGCACCATGAACGGAGTCACCCCGTGGGTGTCGGCGACGTGTTGCACTCGCTCGGTGACCGTCGACGGAATCTCGAAGGCCGTTCGCACACCACGCCCCGATGCCACCGCCGGCCTCGGTCGATCGGCGGGCAGCTCAAGGACATCCGGCAGTCCCGCCAGTTGGCCGGTCCAGTAGGCGAGCTGTCGGCCGACCACCGACGACGGATCGTCTGGGGAGCCGAGGACCTCACGCTGCCACAGTGCGAAATCGGCGTACTGCACCTCGAGCGGCGCGAAGACCGGCGACTCACCGGTCGAACGTGCGAGATACGCGGTCACCAGATCGGAGACCAGTGGTGCGAACGACTCGCCGTCGGAGGCGATGTGGTGCATGACCACCGCGACCACGTGCTCCCCCGGCGCAGCCTCCCAGACACGCACTCGGACAGGCCATTCCCGCTCCAGCACGAACCCGTCTGACACCGCCGCCTCGATATCGGCCACCGAGCCGACGTGTCGCCAGTCCAGGCGCTCAAGGATCTCCGACGTGTCGTGGACGAGCTGGAACGGCTCACCATCAGCGCTCGGGAACGTCGTCCGGAGCGTTTCGTGACGGGCAACGACGTCGCCGACCGCCGCATGCAGCGCATCCACATCGAGAGCACCTGAGACACGCAGCAGTGCAGGGATGTTGTACATACCGCTGGTCGGGTCGAGCTGGTTGATGAACCACATCCGCTGCTGCGCATACGACAACGGAATACGATCCGGCCTCGGCTCCACTCTGACGACCTGCGCTAGAGCAGGAGCAGCGTCGACGGTCGCGGTGACGAGGTCGCGGACACTCGACGTATCGAAGACGTCGCGCACCGAGACCTCGACACCGAGAGCAGCCGACACACGAGCGGCAAGACGCGCCGCCGACAGCGAGTTCCCACCGAGATCGAAGAACGACTCGGTCACACCCACCCGATCAAGGCCCAACAGATCGGCGTAGACCGCGGCCACTGCCTCCTCGGCCGGGGACGCCGGAGCCACATACTCCGCCTCAGCGAACTCCGGTTCAGGCAACGCTTTACGATCCAGTTTTCCGTTGTGGTTCAACGGCAACCGCTCCACCGCAACCACCGCATCAGGAACCATGTAACCGGGCACATGCTCGGTTACAGCCGCCCGCACCGCCGCCGCATCCACGACCTCGCCAGCACCCACCACCAGATAACCGACCAGCTGGTCACCACGCACCGCATCGGTGATCACCCGCGCCGCGGCCGCCGACGCCGCCGGCATCGCCCCCAGCAACGCCGCCTCGATCTCACCGAACTCGATACGGAAACCACGCAACTGCACCTGCGCATCGCCGCGACCCAGGTACTCAATGTCGTCACCGACCCGCCGTGCACGGTCACCGGTCCGATACATCCGCGACCCATCCGCAGCAAACGGATCAGCCACGAACCGGGTCGCCGACAACCCCGGACGCTTCAAGTAGCCAGCGGCCAACTGTCCGCCGGTCACATACATCTCTCCCGGCACGCCCTCAGGCACCGGATGCAACCGGTCATCGAGGATGTGAATCCCCAACGATGCCAACGGACGACCGATCAACGACGCATCCGTACCAGCCACCAGATCCCGATCCAACGCCCGGAAACTCACATGCACCGTGGTCTCGGTAATGCCGTACATGTTCACCAACCGCGCCGATTCCGACGGATTCTCGTCGAACCAACGACGCACCTGGTCGAAACTCAGTGCCTCACCACCGAAGACCACATACCTCAACGACAGGTCACGATCGACATCCCGACGGGCATCGATCAGCTGATAGAACGCCGACGGCGTCTGACTCAACACCGTCACCCGCTCAGCAGCCAACAAATCCACGAATGCCCGCGGATCCCGCGCCAGCTCCCGATCCACGATCAGCAACCGCGCACCGGTCAGCAACGGCCCCCACATCTCCCACACCGAGAAGTCGAACGCATACGAGTGGAACATCGTCCACACATCCGACTTGGAGAACTCGAAATCGGTTGCAGCGGTGTCCATCAACGTCACCACATCACGATGAGTGATCTCCACCCCCTTCGGCCGACCCGTCGACCCCGACGTGTAAATCACATACGCCCGCGCATCCGCCAACACCTGAACCGGCGCCCACGCAACCGAAACCACTTCGGCAGCAAGTATTCCCAAGTCAACAACCTGCGCTGAAGCAGACAGATTCTGCCACAAGGGATGCTGAGACGACGACTCATCAGCGATGACCACCGACACCTCGGCATCAGCGACGATGAACGACAACCGGTCTACCGGATTACTCAGATCCAAAGGCAGGTAGCCCGCACCAGCCTTCAACACACCCAGGATCGACGCCATCAGATCCACCGAGCGCGCAGTAGCGACACCCACAAGATCACCGGCAGACACACCACGAGCCCTCAACCCAGCAGCCACCGCGTCCGAGCGAGCATCGAGCTCCGCATAGGACAACGACCGACCCGACGCCGACACCGCAACCCGATCACCATGCACGGCAACCGCATCGGTGAACAGATCCACCAACGTGCGTCCCGCATTCGCCGTCTGCGTCACCGGAACAGGCAACTGCGCCAACGCAGCACGCTCACCCGCCGACAACAGATCCACATCCCCGACCGCCATCGACGGATCCGCCGACAACACATCGAGCACCCGCACGAACCGATCCGCCATTCGCCGCACCGACGACGCGTCGAACAGATCGGTCGCCGCCACGACCGAAGCCGACCAGGCACCGTTCGCACCGAACTCGACATACACCGTCAGATCACGCTGCGCCGGCACCTCGTCAGTGACCACCGGCGCGAACTTCAGATCGCCGAGTTCGGTCGCCTGCGGAACGTCACCGGCCTTCGGTGACGCCACCAGCATCACCTGAGCCAACGGCGCAAAAGCCTCCGACCGCACCGGGTTGACCGCATCAACCACAGCCTCGAACGGCACATCCGCATTCGCAAACGCATTCACATCAACGGTATGAACATGGTCGAGCAACTCGACGAAGGAACGCCCCCATCCACCTCGGTACGCAGCACAAGAGTGTTGACGAACATACCGATCAACGGATCGAGCCCCTGCTGACCGCGCCCCGCAATTGGGGTACCGATGGCGATGTCATCGGTACCGCTCAACCTCGACAACGTGACCGCGAGAGCTGCATGCAGCACCATGAACGGAGTGACCCCGTTGGCATCAGCAAGCTTTCGAACGCGCTCGGATACCCCGGACGGAACCTCGAAAGCTGTTCGCACACCACGCCCGGACGCCACCTGCGGCCGCGGCCGATCCGTCGGCAACTCCAACACATCCGGCAAACCCGCCAGTTGGCCGGTCCAATACCCGAGCTGACGACCGACCACTGCCGACGGATCGTCCGGCGAACCCAACACCTCACGCTGCCACAGGGCGAAGTCGGCATACTGCACATCCAACGGCGCAAACGTCGGCGACCCACCACTCGACCGCGCAAGATAGGCCGAAACCAAATCCGACACCAGCGGCCCCAACGATTCACCGTCAGAAGCGATGTGATGCATCACCACCGCGACCACGTGCTCCCCCGGTTCAGATTCCCAGACACGAGCCCGCACCGGCCAATCACGATCCAGCGAGAACCCGCTAGCGACCGCAGACTCGACATCTGCAACCGACTCCACCTGCCGCCAATCCAAGCGACCGTCGATCTCGTCCACGGCGTGGACAAACTGGAACGGCTCCCCATCAGCACTCGGGAAGGTCGTCCGCAACGTCTCGTGACGCGCAACCACATCACCCACCGCCGCCCGCAACGCCACCACATCCAGCTCACCACTGACCCGCAGCACCAGCGGAATGTTGTACATCCCGCTCGACGAATCAAGCTGGTTGATGAACCACATCCGCTGCTGTGCGAACGACAACGGAACACGAACCGGCCGCCACTCCACGGCGGTCACCGGCGGCAACGCCGCAGCACGATCGGCCACCGCGGCAACGAGTTCACGCACCGACGGCGCATCGAACACATCCCGAATACCGACCTGCACACCCAACGCATCCGACACCCGCGCCACCAAACGCATCGCCGACAACGAGTTGCCGCCCAGATCGAAGAACGACTGGGTGACACTGACCTGGTCGACATCGAGCAGACCGGCGAACACCTCGGCGAGGGTTGCCTCGGCTTCGGTGGCCGGGGCGACGTACTCGGCGGCCTCGAGTTCGGGCTCGGGAAGCGCGCGACGATCGACCTTTCCTGCGGAGTTCAGCGGCATCTCGTCGAGGAGCACCCATGCGGTGGGTCTCATGTACTCGGCAAGTGAGTCGGCGAGCGATACCCGTACGGCTTCCACGTCCACCGTCGCGGGGGCGATGTAGCCGACGAGCTGGTCCCCGCCGGGTCCGGCGACCACACGGGCCGCGGCGTGGACTACTCCGGGCGCATCGGCGATCGCCGACTCGACCTCACCGAGCTCGAGTCGCTGACCACGCAACTTCACCTGGAAGTCGGTGCGGCCCAGGTAATCCAGTTCGCCGGTACGCCGACGGCGGACCAGGTCGCCGGTCCGGTACAGCCGCGCTCCGGGTGCGCCGAACGGATCCGCGACGAAGCGCTCCGCGGTCAGGTCCGGTCGCGCCGCATAACCGCGCGCAGACTGGACACCACCGAGGTAGAGTTCGCCGGCCACCCCGTCGGGCACCGGGTGCAGCCGGTCATCGAGCACGTAGGCGGTGGTGTTCGGCATGGGCCGCCCGATCGGGACGACGTCGGCCGGTTCGTCGAGTGCCGAGGACATCGTGTAAACGGCAGCTTCGGTGGGACCGAACAGGTTGACCACCCGGGCATGGGGCACGCGCTCGGTGAAACGCCGGAGTACCGCCGGGGGAAGCGCCTCGCCGCCGCTGAACAGCATCTGTAGTCCGGTGAGCAGATCCGGCCGGTCCACGACGTCGAGGAACACCGAGAGCAGAGACGGCACGAACTGGGCAACGGTCACGCCGGTTTCGGCCATGAGGTCGGCGAGGTAGTTCGGGTCGCGGTGACCTTCGGCATCTGCGACCACCACCGTCTGCCCGGTTGTCAGCGGCCAGAACAGTTCCAGGACCGACGCGTCGAACGTGTGCGGTGTCTTGAACAGAAGTCGTTGAGGTCCGGCCGGGATCAGCGAGTCGAACCAGGCGACGAAGTTGGCGACCGCCCGGTGCGAGATGGTGACGCCCTTCGGCCTTCCGGTCGAGCCGGAGGTGAACAACGTGTAGGCGGCATCGTCGAGACGCAGTGTGGCGAGTCGTTCGGAGGCAGCCAACGGGGTCGCGTCGGCGGGGAGTGGGGCGTCGGCATCGAGTTCGATGATCGGCGACCGCCCATCGAGCACGTCGAGAACATCGGCGGGACGGTGCCCCTTCTCCACGAGGACGGGTCCTATCCCGGCGGTCTCGACCATGTACCGCGCACGGTCGGCCGGGGTGTCGGGATCGATGGGCACGTACTGGCCGCCGGCCGCCATGATGGCGTGCACCGCGATGACAGTGCCGACCGACCGGCGCATGACGACGCCTACGGCCGTGTCGGGGCCGACGCCCGCGGCGATCAGAGTACGTGCGACCGCGGCGACGCGGAGCCCGAATTCCTCGTAGGTGAGCGTGCGGTCGCCCGTCACGAGCGCGATCGAGGACGCCGAGTCGGCCACGCGGGCACGGACGAGATCGGCAATCGTCTCATCGGCTGCGGACGCCGCCGGACCGACGGATCGGGCGAGGAGTGCCTGATCCTGTTCGTCTGCGAGGAGCCGGATGTCGCCGACGGCGGTCTGCTGCGACGAGAGCATGCCGTCGAGCAGGCGGAGGAACCATCGGGACATCTCGTCGACCGTTCCCTGGTCGAACAGATCGGTGGCGTACGTCAGGATGCCGGACCAGTCCTGGTCGGCGGAACCGGTGGAGACGGTCAGGTTCAGGTCGACCTGGGCGGGGGCCTCGGTGATCGCCACCGGGGCGACCGTCAGGCCGTTGACCGTGGCGGTGGCGGTCACGTCGGCGCCGATCGGATCGACCGACAGGATGACCTGGACCAGAGGCGAGAAGGCCTCGGAGCGAACGGGGTTGACCGCATCGACCACCGACTCGAACGGCACCTCCGAGTGTGCGAAGGCATCTAGGTCGTCGGCGCGGACCCGGTCCAGAACTGCGTCGAAACTGCTGGCGGAGTCGATCTCGGTACGCAGCACGAGGGTGTTGACGAACATACCGACCATCGCATCCAGCTCGCTCTGCCCGCGACCACCGATCGGAGTACCGACCGCGATGTCTTGGGTGCCAGTCAGCCGGCCGAGCAAGACTGCGAACGCCGCGTGCAGCACCATGAACCGAGTGGCACCGTGTCGGGTGGCGATGGCGTCGACACGGTGGCCGATGTCGGCAGGAATGTCGAAGGTGAGCACGTCGCCCCGGTGGCTGGCGATGAGCGGCCGGGCCCGGTCGGCGGGCAGTTCGAGGACATCCGGCAGTCCCGCGAGTCGGTCCCGCCAGTAGGCGAGCTGACCGCCGAGTACCGAATTCGGATCCTCGGGCGCGCCGAGAACGTCGCGCTGCCACAGCGCGTAGTCGGCGAACTGGATGTCGAGAGGTGCGAATTCCGGTGCTGCGCCGCGGCTACGAGCTTCGTACGCGGCGAAGAGGTCGGTTGCGAGCGGCCCGAATGACTGGCCGTCGAAGGCGATGTGATGGGCGACGAGGGCGAGGGTCGCCTGTCCGTCACCAGTGCGCAGCACGCGGGCACGCAGGGGCCACTCGTGCGCGACGTCGAACCCGCGCCGCATGTCGGCTGCGAGTTCGTCGGCGGACGTCATGACCCGCCAGTCCAGGCGTTCGGCGATGGCCGCGGGCGTGTCGATCTGCTGATACGGCAGACCGTCGACGGCCGGGAAGGTCGTCCGGAGGATCTCGTGTCGGGCTACGACATCGGCGGTCGCAGTCCGCAGGAGGTCGATGTCGATCTCGCCGGACAGGGTGAACACGGCCGGGATGTTGTATGTCGCCAGGTCCGGTTCCATCTGGTTGATGAACCACATGCGCTGCTGCGCGAACGACAACGGGATCCGGGCAGGTCGCGAATCGACCGGCGCCACCGGCGGCAGAGCAGGACGGCGATCGGCCACCGCGGCAACGAGTTCACGCACCGACGGCGCATCGAACACATCCCGAATACCGACCTGCACACCCAACGCATCCGACACCCGCGCCACCAAACGCATCGCCGACAACGAGTTACCACCCAAATCGAAGAACGACTCGGTCACCGAAACACGCTCAGCATCAAGCAACGTCGCAAACACCGCCGCAACCCGCTCCTCAGCATCCGAAGCCGGAGCCACATACTCGACAGCCTCGAACACCGGCGCAGGCAACGCCCGACGATCCACCTTGCCCGACGAGGTCAACGGCATCACATCCAACCGCACCCACACCGACGGACACATATACCCCGGCAACACCGCAGCCACCGACCCGGCAACCACATCCACATCCACATCAGCCGGCGCCACATACCCCACCAACTGCTGCCCACCAGCAGAGGAGGCCACCACCGCCGCCGCATGCACCACACCCGGCGCCGCCGCCACCGCAGCCTCAACCTCACCAAGCTCCAACCGCTGACCACGCAACTTCACCTGAAAATCGGTACGCCCCAAATACTCCAACTCACCCGAAGCATTCCACCGCACCAAATCACCAGTCCGATACAACCGCTCCCCCGGCCCACCGAACGGATCAGCAACAAAACGCTCCGCAGTCAGATCAGGCCGCGCCGCATACCCCCGCGCCACCTGCACACCACCGAGATACAACTCACCCGGCACCCCCACCGGAACCCGCGCCAACCGCGAATCCAACACCCGCGTCACCGTATTGGGCACCGGTGAACCAATCGGCACCACCACATCACCGGCCTGCACCGAATACGCCGTCACATCCACCGCAGCCTCGGTCGGCCCATACAAATTATGCAGACCAACACCCGGCAACCGCGACAACAACCCATCAGCCACCGACGGCGCCAACGCCTCACCCGAAGCAAACACATGCCGCAACGACGCCAACTCCACCAACCGATCACCCAACACATCAACAAACGCCGACAACATCGACGGCACAAAATGCACCACCGACACCCCGTTGCCGACAATCACCTCACGCAAATACTCCGGATCACCATGACGCCCCGGCTCCGCAATCACCAACGGAACACCAGACACCAACGGCCAGAACAACTCCCACACCGACACATCAAACGTCACCGGCGTCTTCTGCAACACCCGATCCGACCCCGACACCGGATACCACGCATCCATCCACGCCAACCGATTCAGCACCGACCGATGCGACACCGTCACACCCTTCGGCCGCCCCGTCGACCCCGACGTGAACAACGTGTACAACGCATCATCAACACCCAACGGCGCAACACGATCAGCATCGGTCACCGGAGAAACCCCAGCATCAAACGAACCCGACGCATCCACCGACACCACCGACACCACCGACACACCATCAACACCAGCAACCACCGACGGCACCGGCAACCCATCGGCCACCAACACCACCGACACACCCGCCGTCTCCAACATGTAACCCACACGATCAGCCGGCGCATCCGGATCCACCGGCACATACTGCCCACCAGCAGCAACCACCGCATGAACCGCCACCAACAACTCCACCGACCGCGGAATCACCACACCCACAGCAACATCGGGCCCCACACCCACCGAAATCAACTCACGCGCCAACCCCCACACCCGAGCACCGAACTCGGCGAAGGTGACAATGCGGCCGTTGTGGATCAATGCGGGTTGCGCGCCGTACTCGGCGACGGCGCGCGACAGCCCGTCCGCAAGGGACGTCAAGCCGGCGATCCCGGCTGAACCTGTTGTCGGCGAGCCGTTCTCGAGTGCTGCGACTGCCGTCGCCTCGTCGTCGGCGAACAGCGGTGCGTCGCCGACCGACATCCGCGGCGCCGAGGTGAGTCCGTCGAGCACCCGGACGAAACGTCGTGCGATGAGCTCGGCCGTGGCCGGATCGAAGAGATCGGTGGCGAAGGTGACGAAGCCGGACCAGCGTCCGTCGTCGAGCGAGTTCAGTCCGACCGTGAGGTCGTACTGGGCCGGGATGACCGGCGGCTCGATCTCGGTGAACTGCAGTCCGCCGATCGTCGCGTCCAGCGTGTGGGCCGATCGGGCGGGATCGAACGACAGCATCACCTGCGCGAGCGGTGCGAACGCCTCACTACGAACCGGCGCAAGGGTTTCGACAAGCGTCTCGAACGGGACGTCGCCGTTGGCGAAGGCGTCCAGATCGGCAGCACGGACCTCGTCGAGGAAGTCGAGGAAGGACACGTCGGGGTCGACACCGGTGCGGAGCACCAGCGTGTTGACGAACATGCCGATGAGCGGCTCGACCACTGCATGCGTGCGACCCGCGATCGGGGTGGCGATGGCCACGTCGTCGGTGGCCGCCAGCCGTGACAGCAGCACGGCCAGTGCGGCGTGGGCGACCATGAACGGTGTGGCACCGCTGATCCGCGCGATCTCCTCGACCCGGTCGACCACCTCGGCAGGCACGTCGAAGGCGATGCGGTCACCGCGGTTGGTCGCGACACGGGGCCGCTCCCGGTCGGTGGGCAGGTCGATGACGTCGGGGAGGTCGGCCAGCCGGTCGGTCCAGAAGCGGAGCTGACCGGCCACCAGCGAAGCCGGGTCGGCGGTGCCCCCCAGCACACGATGCTGCCACAGCGCGTAGTCGGCGAATTGCACTGCGAGCGGCGCGAATTCGGGCGACCGGGACTCCACCCGCGCGGTGTAGGCGGTGAGCAGGTCGGCGACCAGGGGTCGCATCGACTCGCCATCGGCCGCGATGTGGTGCACCACGACACCGAGGACCGTTTCCTCGGCGCCGTTGCGCAGCACGGCAACACGGACCGGCAGCTGTTCGGTGACGTCGAAGCCTGCGGAGACCGCGGACTCGAATGCCTCCGACGAGTCGGTGACCAGCCAGTCGAGAACCGCTTCGGCCTCCGCGAGCGGCATGACCACCTGGCCGGGCCGCCCGTCGGTGGCCGGGAAGACTGTTCGCAGGACATCCTGGCGGTCGATCAGATCGACGACGGCGGCACGCAGCGCATCGACGTCGAGATCGCCGGTGATCTTGAGCAGGACCGGGATGTTGTACGTCGGCAGCGACGGGTCGAACTGGTTGATGAACCACATCCGCTGCTGCGAGAACGACAGCGGGATGACGTCCGGGCGGGGATCCGCCGGAGTGATCGGGTCGAGTCCGGGGGCCGCGTCCTTCACGCGGGCCGCCAGGCCGCGGACGGTGGGCGCCTCGAAGAGATCGCGCATGTTGAGGTCGACATTGAGGACCTCGCATGCCCGGCCCACGATCTGAGCGGCGACCAGCGAGTTGCCGCCCACGTCGAACACGGACTCGGTGACGCTGATGTCCTCGAGCCCGAGAACGGCGGTGAACACCTCGACGAGCGCACGTTCGGTGTCGTCGGCCGGCGGCTCGTACTCGGCCCTGGCCTCGATCACCGGCTTGGGCAACGCTTTCCGGTCCAGCTTGCCGTTGACGTTCAGCGGCAGCTGGTCGAGGACCATGATGACGTCAGGGACCATGTAGTCGGGCACCTTGGCTGCGACCGCGGCCTTGACATCCAACCCGTCGATCTGGCCGCCGTCGGCGGCCGCGCCGACGACATAGCCCACGAGCTGCGCTGTGTAGCCTTCGCGCTCGTAGATCGTTGCGGCAGCGGCATTCACGCCGGCGTGGGCGAGCAGCGCCGCCTCCACCTCTCCGAGTTCGATGCGGAAACCGCGCAGCTTCACCTGGCTGTCGCTGCGACCGATGAACTCCAGCGACCCGTTGCGGATGACCGCGACGTCACCCGTCTGGTACATCCGGGAACCCTCGGGACCGAACGGGTCGGCGACGAAGCGGGTTGCGTTGAGCGCGAACCGACCGGAGTAACCACGGGAGAGCTGGTCACCGGCGATGTACAGGTCACCCGGGACCCCCTCGGGCACCTTGCGCAGCCGGCTGTCGAGTACGTAGGTGCGTGTGCCCTCGATCGGCGTGCCGATGTCACTGGCGTTGGTGGCCGCAACGAACTCCGGTGTGAGGATGCGCCTCGTGGTGTACACCGTCGTCTCGGTCGGACCGTACATGTTGTTCAGCTGCGGTCCGTCGTTCCCGTCGAGGGCCCGGCGGTCGGTGTGCCAGCGTCGTACCTGTTCGAAATCCAGGGCCTCACCGGCGAAGATCATGTACCGGATGCTCTGCGCCAGAATGCCGTTCGCCGGCGGACGGACCGCGCCGGCGAGCTGGTAGAAGGCCGACGGGGTCAGGTTCACGACGGTGACCTGTTCCCGTTCGAGCACGTCGACGAAGTCCGCCGGCGAACGGGTGGTCAGGTAATCGAGCACGACGAGTCGTCCACCGAAGGACAACGCGGCCCAGATCTCGCCGACCGACACGTCGAAGGCGTACGACTGGAACATCGTCCAGACCTCGTTCTCGGAGAACTCGTACTGCCGGCCCATGGCCGAGAGCAGGGTCACCACACCGCCGTGCGTGACCACGACGCCCTTGGGTTTTCCGGTCGACCCCGAGGTGTACATGACGTACGCGGGGTGTCGCGGGTCGATGACCTCGGGAAGTGACGCGAAGCCACCTGAGGCGTCGTCGGCACGGGAGACCACGTCGGCGACCGTGGACAGCGGCGCGTCCAGCTCGGCCCACTCATGGGTGGTGTCGGCATCGGTCAGCACGACCACCGGGTGCGCGTCGTCGACGATCGCCCCGAGCCGGTCGAGCGGATGCGACCGGTCCAGGGGCAGATAGGCGGCGCCGGACTTCAGGACTCCCAGCAGCGCGATGATCAACTCGGCGTTGCGTGGCAGAGCCACACCGACCAGGGTCTCCGGTCCAGCACCCGATGCCCGCAGACCACGTGCGACCGCGTCGGACCGTGCGTCGAGCTCGGCGTACGTGAGGGACGCACCCTCGAGATCGGTGAGTGCCGTGCGATCGGCGAACCGATGTGCCGAGGAGCGGAACAGGCCCGGCAACGAACCCCAGTCCCGGGTGCCGGCCAGATCACAGGCGACCGACCGGATGTGTTCGATGGCCCGGCCCGTGGCCGCCGCGATCTCGTCGGGCGCCAGACCTGCGATCGCCAGCTGACCGGTGACCGCGGCGCCGACGGCGGCCTCGGTGTCGATGCCCTGCGCGGCGAGCACGCCGGCGGTCATCGACACCGTCGCATTCAGCGCGGCGAACGCGACGGGGCCGGCCTTGCCGTCGAATGCGGTCTCCTGTGGGGCGACCGATGCGGCATAGGCGATCAGGTGCAGGGTGGTCGGCCGAGCGCCCCAACCACGCGAGATGTCAGCGGCGTCAAGGTCGACGGTCACGTCCTGTTGTTTCCTTCTGCAGCGGTGGACAGATCGATGATTCTGGCGGCGTTGGTCCGGAGTTCGCTCAGCACCTCGTCCAGCGCCCCCGGTCCGTCGGTGGCCAGAGCCGGCACGACACTCATCAGCGCCATCGTGAGAGTGGCGTCGGCGTCTGACCCCGGAAGTGCTGCGGCCATCGCTCTCACCATCTCCGACAGTTGGCCGAAGTGGACAGTCGCGCCCCCATGGGTCACCGCGATCGCCTCGGGATCCGCGTCATTCGCAGCGGAAACGAGATCGGGGAGTCGGATGTCCGCAGGCACCGAATCAACTGATTCGGCCTGCTCATCGACGGTGAAGATCACGATGTCGCCAACGATACACTCGGCGTCCGCCGCAATGGCCTCGAGGATTAGCAGGTAACGCTGCACGATCGTCTCGACCGTTGACTTGTCGAAGAGGTCGGTGGCGAAGACGAGCTGCGCTTTCATTGCTCCGCTGCCGCCGTTGAGATTCGCCCCCGCAGGATCATTCGGGTAGAGGTTCAGCTGCAGATCGACCTTTGCCGGGATGATTCCCTCGGCGACCGGCGAAACGACGACATCATCGAGTTCGAGCGATGGGAAATCGATGTTCTGGAATGCGAACATCACCTGGAACAACGGATTGTGCGATGTCGTCGTCGAGTTGAGGACGTTCGCCACGATCGTGTCGAAGGCGACATCGGTGTTGGCCATGTCGGCCAGGTCGTCTCGTCGAACGCGGGACAGCAGATCGCTGAACTTCTCGCCGTGGTCGATCCGGGTCCGCAACGCCAGGCTGTTGACGAACATGCCGACCACTTCGTCGAGGGCCTGCTCACCGCGGCCTGCGTAGGGCGTGCCGATCACCAGGTCGTTGCGCCCGCTCAGGCGCGACAGCAGTACCGCGTAGGCGGCATGGGTCACCATGAACATCGTGGTGTTGTTCGCGCGCGCGACCGACTCCAGGGACCTCGCCAGATCCTCCGGGATCTCGAATTCGACCTGGTCACCCACGTACGACGGCGTTTTCGGCCGGGGCCGGTCGGTCGGCAGGTCGATGGTCTCGGGCACTCCGGCGAGACGATCGACCCAGTAGTCGAGCTGGCGCCGCGCCTCCGTGGCACCGTCGTCGTCGGTGGTGGCCAGCCGTTCGGCCTGCCACAGCGTGAAGTCGGCGTACTGGACCGGCAGTGGCGCCCACGTCGGCGCGAGACCATCGTGGCGCGCCGCGTAGGCCATCATCAGGTCGCGGGCCAGCGGCGCCATCGACGCCCCATCGGCACTGATGTGATGCACGACGAAGACGATCACGTGTTCGTCCTCGTCGACGCGCAGCAGGGCGAGCCGGACCGGCGGCGCGGTCGTGATGTCGAAACCGCGACCGGTCACGGCCGCGATGGCCTCGGCCACGCTCCCCGACACCGGGACCGGGGTCACGTCGAGGCCGGCGACCTCATCGGGAGGACTGATGATCTGCATCGGTTCGCCGTTGATCATCGGATAGCTGGTACGCAGCGACTCGTGCCTGCGGAGCAGGTCGTCCACCGCGGCACGAAGGGCGTCCACGTCGAGCCGGCCGCGCAGTTCGAGCGCGAGGGCGACGTTGTAAGCCGGGGACTTCGGGTCGGCCCGGCTGAGCAGCCACATACCGCGCTGGACGGCGGACACCGGCACCATTTCCGCGCGCTGGCGCGCGATCAACGGCACGGCCGAATGCCCGGACAGGCTGTTGGTGATGTACTCGGCGAGCCGGGCGACGTCGGCGGACTCGAAGATCGCCTTGACGGGGACCTGCCGGTCCAGCGCCGCCGACAGGCGTGCCGAGACCTTGGTCGCCGACAGCGAGTTGCCGCCCATCTCGAAGAATCCGTCGTGCACGCTGACCCGCTCGACCCCGAGCACCTGAGCGAACACCTCGGCGACGATCGCCTCGAGCTGGGTCCGCGGCGGGACGAAGTCCTTGCTCGCGCTGAAGTCGACCGGCGGCAGCTTGGTGCGGTCGATCTTGCCGACGTTGGTCAGCTCGAAGGAATCGACCACGACGATCGTGTGCGGGACCATGTAGCGCGGCAGGAGCTGCGCGACGTGCTCGGTCAGCGACTCGGGCATCGGTGAACGGCCCTCGGCGGCAGTCACATACGCCACCAGCACGTCTTCGCCGGCCGGTCCGGGCACGCCGAGGCTGACCGCGTTGGCGACGTCCGGGTGGGACATCAGCGCGTTGTCGACCTCGCCGAGCTCGATACGCAGTCCGCGCACCTTGAGCTGGAAGTCATCGCGGCCGTGATAGACGAGCCGCCCGTCGGCACGGCGCACGGCCCGGTCACCCGTCCGGTACATCCGTATCCCGTTCGAGTACGGATTCGCGACGAATCGCTCGGCGGTCAGCCCGGGACGGCCGAGATAGCCGATGGCCAGCTGATCGCCCACGAGATAGAGCTCGCCGACCACCCCGGCCGGAGTCGGCCGGAGTCCGCGATCGAGTACGAGGGCGCCCACTCCGGGCACCGCCGTTCCGATGGTCATGTCGTCCGCGGGAGAGAACGGTCCGTCCGCGGTGGCCCAGATGGTCGTCTCGGTGGGGCCGTACAGATTGAAGAACCGACGACCTGCGGACACCCAGCGGCGCATCAGTTCCGGCGGGCAGGCCTCGCCGGCACTGAGCACCGTCATGAGCGACGGCACCGCGGCCGGATCGAGGGTGGCCAGCGCCGACGGCGTCATCACCGCATGTGTCACACCCGACTCGGCGATCAGCCGCTCCAAGGGGTCACCGGCATAGGTGTCCGGGTCGGCGACGACCAGTTGGCCGGCAGATCCGAACGCCATGGTCAGCTCGAACACCGAGGCGTCGAAGCTCGGGGACGCAACGTGCAGGACCCGCGAGGTCTCGTCGAGCCTCAGCATCTCGCGCTGATTGGCCATCATGTTCGCCAGGCCGCGATGGCTCACGGCGGCGGCCTTCGGAGTTCCTGTCGAACCCGACGTGTAGATGAGGTACGCCATCTCGTCGACGCGCGTGGGCCGGACGAGCTCACCAGCTGCGATCGGCGCGATCGGATGGCCGGCGAGACGCAGCTCGGTCTCGCTGTCGTCGACGATGATCCACTCCGCACCGGAGTCGATCGCGTCCACGCCGGCGTCCGCGGTGGCCAGTCCCACGCGCGCGCCGCTGTCGGTCACCATCGCCGAGCGACGCTCCGCCGGGTGCATCGGATCGATCGTGACGAAGGCGGCGCCGGAGCGGATCACCGCGATCGTGCACAGCACCGAGCGCGCGGACCGGCGAGCACTGATCGCAACGACGTCGCCGGGGCCGATCCCACGCGAGATCAGTTCCCGCGCAAGCTGGTTCGTTCGAGCGTCGAAGACATCCGGGGTGATCTTCTCACCTGCGACGAGCACCGGTGTCGCCGAACCGGGCGAGCAGGTCGCCAGCAGGTCCGCGAACACCACCGGCGAGCGACCGGCGGGTTCGGCGGTCAGCTGCTGCACATCAGCCGCGGGCACGATGTCGAATCGGCCGATCGCCTCGGTGGGGGCGGATGTCATCCGATCGAGCAACATGATCAGTGCTTCCGCCGTGGATTCCACGGTCGACCTATTGAAAAGGTCGGTGGCGTAGGAGAATTCGAGGGAAACACGTTCGGAACCGTCACCGGCGAACTCGGTGGCGGTCACCGACAGGTCGTACTTCGCGGACGGGATTCGGATGTCCAGCACCTCGAACTCCCCGGTCTGCGCCAGGACAGCCGAGGAATCGCGCTGAAAGGTGAAACCGACCTGGAACAACGGGCTGTGCGCGCGGGACCGGCTCGGCGACACCTCGTCGACCACCATCTCGAACGGAACCTGGGAGTACTCGAGCGCGCCGGTACGCGAACGGTGCGCACGGTCCAGCAGTTCGGCGACCGAATCGCCCGGACGGATGTTCAGTCGCAGTACGACGGTGTTGACGAACATGCCCACGAGGTCGGCGAGTTCGGGCTCGTCGCGACCGGCGACCGCGGTACCGATGGACACGTCGTCGGTGTCACCGAGGCGGCCGAGCACCGCCGCGAGGGCCACGTGCAGAACGGTGAAGGTGGTGACGCCGAAGCGCCCCGCCAGCGAGCGGATCTTCGCGAACTGCTCCGGCGAGATCTCGGCGTCCACGTAACCGCCTCGGCCCGTCGGGATCTGCGGGCGGGGCCGGTCGGTGGGCAGTGCCAGGAGCTCGGGCTGACCTGCCAGTTCCTCGCTCCAGTAGGCGAGCTCACGTGCCATCCGGGCATTCTCGTCGTCGGGCGATCCCAGGGTGCTGCGCTGCCACACCGCAAAGTCGGCGTACTGCACCGGAAGCGGTTCCCACGCGGGGGCCAGACCGTTGACCCGGGCCCCGTAGGCGACCAGGAGGTCCACGATCAGGGGCCGCAGAGAGGCGCCGTCACCGACGATGTGGTGGAGCACCACCAGCAGGACGTGGCCGTCGGAGGGAGTCTCGAACAGGTTGGCCCGGAAGGGAACCTGCGTGACGAGATCGAAGCCGGCCGCGGCCTGTGACGCCACGGCACCCACGAGGTCGGCCTCGGTCGTGGTGTGCACACTGAGGCGAACCTGGTCCTCGACATCCTCGACGTCGACGATTTCCTGGATCGGCTCGCCGTCCACGGACGGGAAGCGGGTGCGCAGGGGTTCGTGACGGATGACGACGTCACGGACCGCCGCGCGCAATGCGTCCACGTCCACATCGCCGCGCATACGCACTGCGCCGGGCATGTTGTAGGTGCCCGACGACGGGTCCATCCGGTTGATGAACCAGAGCCGGGACTGTGCGTACGAGACCGGGATGACCTCGGGCCGCGTGCCGCGACGCAGCGGAGGACGGGCGTCGACCACTGCCGCGTCGGCGATGGCGGCGGCCAACTCGCCGACGTCGTTGCTGTTGAAAATGTCGCTCAGAGCGACCGCGCGCGAATACTGCTTCCGTAGCCTCGACGCCAGTCGGGCCGCGACCAGCGAGTCGGCACCGAGAGCGAAGATGTTGTCGCGCATACCGATTCGCTCGGCACCGAGAACATCGGCGACGATCTCGGCCACCTTTTCCTCGATCTCCGAATCGGGTGCGACATAGATGCGCTCCACCGTTGCCGTGGACGCGGGCGCGGGGAGCGCCCGGCGGTCCAGCTTGCCCGAGGCGTTCACCGGGAAGGTGTCGAGGACGACCACGGCGGACGGAACCATGTGTCCGGGAAGCCCATTGCGCGCTGCACGCATCTGCCGATCGACGATGACCTCGGCCGGGATCGCGGTGTCGCGCGCCTTGACGTAGGCGACGACGGCCGGACCACCGGTCTCCGTACGGACGATCGCCACCGCTGCGGAGACCGATCCCTCGGCGAGCAGCACGGATTCGATCTCGCCGAGCTCGACGCGCTGCCCGCGGATCTTGACCTGGAAGTCGGTGCGCCCGAGATACTCGAGCAGCCCGGTCGCATTCCACCGGACCAGATCACCGGTCCGATACATCCGCGTGCCGGTCTCGAACGGATTGGCCACGAATCGCTCAGCGGTCAGTCCGCCGCGACCGAGATACCCGTCCGCGAGTTGTGCACCGGCGAGGTACAACTCGCCGACCACTCCGACGGGCACCCGTCGGAGCCGGGAGTCGAGAACATAGGTGTCGGTGTTCGCCACCGGCCGCCCGATGGGCATGTGCACTTCCCGACCGGCGACGCGATACTCGGTGACGTCGACGGCGGCTTCGGTGGGACCGTAGAGGTTCACCAGCTCGGCATCGGAGTGTTCGACCACCTGGGTCGCCAGGTTCGACGGCAGCGCCTCGCCGGAGGTGAAGACCCGCCGCACCGTGGAGGGTATCGCCGGCTCGCCGGTCCCGGCCGCCTCGACGAAGACGTCCAGCATCGACGGCACGAAGTGGAGCGTCGTGACCCCGCGCTCGACGATGACGTCGCGAAGATAGGCTGGGTCGCGGTGCCCACCGGCGCGCGCCACCACCATTCGCGCACCGATCTGCAACGGCCAGAACAACTCCCAGACGGAGACGTCGAACGTGATCGGCGTCTTGTAGAGCACGGCATCGGAACCGTCAATCCGGTAGTGGTCCTGCATCCACGCCAACCGGTTGACGACGGCACCGTGCGAGACCTGGACCCCCTTCGGCACGCCGGTCGAGCCGGACGTGAAGATCACGTACGCGGCCGACCCCGGTCGGACGATCCCCTCGTCGATCGGCAGCCGGCGCGACGATCCGGTGACGTCCGGGTCCCCGGCGTCGGCGAGGAACTCACGGTCGATCACCACGGCCGGATTCGCGGTGTCGAGGATCAGACGGCGTCGATCCTCGGGCTGGTCGACGTCCATCGGCACGTACGCGGCGCCGGCCATCAACGTGGCGTACACCGCGACGACCTGGTCCACGCCGCGCTCGATCAGCACGGCCACCTTGTCTCCGGGCCGTACGCCCGACTCCACGAGGGTCGCGGCGAGTTCGCGACAGCGTGTGTCGAACTCGCGGTAGGTGAGCTCGGCGTCGTCGGCGACGATCGCCACCGCATCGGGCCGCTCGGCCATCCGCTCGGCGAACAGGTCGAGCAGGGTGTTCCCGCCGGCCTGGGCGGGGGTCCAGTCGGTACGGGGGCCGTGCTCGAAGTGACCGAGTTCGGCGGCTTCTCCCGGGAGCAAGATGGGCATGCTCTCGATCGGGGCGTCGACGTTGTCGAAGAGTTGCTCGACGAAGGCCAGGAACCGGCGATGGTGCGATGCGATCTCGGCCTCGGAGTACAGGTACGGGTTGCCGTGCAGGTCGACCACCAGTGGGGCATCGGGGCTCGACTGATACAGGTTGATCAGCAGGTCCTCGAGGATGCCCGAGGTCAGGATGCGGTAGTCCATCGAGGTGCCGTCGATGGCCAGCTGGTCGTCGAAGAAGACCATGTTGATGGTCGGGCCGAACGAGACCGAGTTGGCCTCGAAGCCGGCGTCGCGGCGGATGTCGTCGGATCGATACCGCTGGTGACGAAGTGCGCCGGTGAGTTCGAGTTGAGCCGCGGCGACCAGTTCACGGCCCGTGCTCCCGGAGACGTCGCGCAACCGGATCGGCAGCACGTTGGACACCATGCCGCCGGAGGCCTTGATCTTCGCGGTGGTACGGCCGGTCACCGGCAGCGTCATGACGATGTCGTCGGAGTCGGTCATCCGCGACAGGAAAGCGCCGAACGCCGCCGACATGAGGACTGCCAGCGAACTGTTGAACTCGACGGCCAGGGATTCGAGTCGTCGCTGCTGCGCGACCGGCAGATCGCCGCCGGCGACCACATTGTCGAAGGAAAGCGGGGCGGTGCCGGCACCGTGTGCGAGGGTCACCCTCTCCGGGAGGTCCGACACCCGCGACAGCCAGTGCTCGCGGTCGGTCTCGCGGCGGCCGCTGGCCTGGTAGGCATCCTCATAGGCCACGATCTCGGCCATCGTCGCCGGGGTCCTGTCCGTCGGCTCGAGGCCGCGGCGGACGGCGTTGTAGCGGTCGACGGTCCGTCGCATGATCGACAGGGCTGCGTAGCCGTCGATGATGATGTGGTGGGCGCGGTTGTACCAGAACGTCCGGTCCTCGGCGACCCGCAGGATCGCGATCACGATCAGCTGGTCCGTCATCAGGTCGACCGGGCGACGGTACTCGGCCTGCATCCAGGCCATCGCGGCCCGCACGGGGTCGGACTCGGCGCGAAAATCGATGACGTCGACGTGCTGGTCGAACTCGAGGTCGACAAACTGCACCGGGAATCCGTCGATCTCCGCGAGGCGGACGTACGGGGATTCCAGGGCCTGTCCGACCTCGACGCAACAGCGCTCGAGGAGGTCGATGTCAAAACCACCGGGCTCGTGCCGGATGTCGACGTACTGAGCGATGTTCACCGAGTAGTCCGGCGACAAGGTGTCGGCGAACCACATCCCTCGTTGTGCCGCGGTGAGGGGCAGGAACTCGGTGATGTTTTCTCCGACAACGTTCGCGCTGTCGCTGTTATCGGCGGTCGCCACGGACGCTGACACTCCTCACTGTTTCGATTTCCTCGGTATCACCGATTAGACCTGATACGACCGATGGTTTTCGTCCCACAAACACCAAAGCTAGGCCGTTTCTTCAACTTGTGATCGCGTCACGCACGGAAATGCCCGATAATTTTATTCGGACGGCCGAGCGGGCATCACTTGTGTTTATCGACCGGAGTCCTCCTTGGCGTTACATTCGACGATGTCATCCAGCTTTGGGTTTGGTTGTCTCCGGGCGGTGGAGCCCCTCATGTCCGGCTCGGTTCCACCAGGTGGGAAGGTTCTGATCGGAAGCGTCGGGAAACACACCGGGCTGTATGTTTCGTGGTCGGGGCCCTCCCACGCATTGGCGACCGACCCGCACCGAGGCGTGTACCCACACTCTGAACGCTCAACACGTTAGCCGACCCGAACGATCGGCCGCCGACGGCCTCACCGAGCGGTCGCGGCCTTCCGGTATCCGCGAAGCGCGGGATAGATCGACAACGCCAGCAACGTCACGGTCCAGATGCTCACCTTGAGCAGGCTCTCGGCCATCGGACCCCCGACCGCGAGCGCTCGCATCAGATCGATGGCGGGAGTCATCGGCTGATTCGCCACGATCGGCTGCAGCCACTCCGGGTACGCGCTCAGCGGCGAGAAGCCGGAGTTGAAGAACATCAGCAGACTCGAGAAGAGGCCGAGGTACGGCACGATCGGCGCCCCCGGGGCCGCGTTGACGGCCAGCGCCAGCGTCATGATCCCGAATGCTGCGCCGTAAGCCAGGGCGACCAGCACCAGGCCGATGGCAGGCCCGAGCCCCTGCGTGAATCGAAAACCGATCAGGGTCCCGGCGGCGAGCAGCAGCAGTGTGGTGACGAGGATGCGGACCAGGTCCGATGCCACCCGTGAGGTGAGATCGGCGCCTCGATTGATCGGCAGGACGTACAGCCTGGCGAGGAGCCCCGTCCGACGTTCCCGGTTCAGGCGCGTCGCCGACGCGATCGACCCGAACATCGCGCCGACCAGGATGACCAGCGGGACCGTGCCATATGCACTGTCCTGGCCGGTGGCCCGGCCGATCGCGTCGCCGAGCACGACCTTGAACATCAGCATGCTCAGGGCGGGCATGACCAGCGATTGGACCAGCGTCGGAACGTCTCGTACGAACACCCGGAGCTGACGCCCGGCGAGGGCGAGGCTCTGGCTCCACCAGGCGCGGACGGATGACTCCGAATACACCACCGGCGTGCCCTCCGAAACCCGTTCGGTCACCACGCCGCCGTCCATCTGAGAGGTGATCACGCGCGAACCTTCCGATTGCCGATGCCGAGGAGGACGACCGCGGCCGCGAACATGCCGACGCACCACCACACCGTGGGCTGGAGTGTGTCCCATGTCAGGACACCGCTGTCGGACGCGCGCATGACGTTCACGAACTGGGAGATGGGCTGATTGCGCACGAACGGCTGAATCCATTCCGGGAACTGTGAGACCGGAACGAAGCCGGTCGACATCATGCCCAGGATCAGGGTCGGCAGCATCAGCGCCTGGCTGGTCGCCTCTGGGCTACCGGCGACCAGGCCGATCCCGTCGGCGAGAAGACCGATGAGGATGCCGACAACCAGGGCGGTCGCGTAGAGACCGACTGTCCCGACGACTCCACCCATCGGACGCCAGCCGATGACCGAACAGGCGACGGTCGCGCACATCAACGACACCACCAGCAGCACGGCGTTCGCACTGAGGCGCGCGAACATCGGGACAGCCGAGGGCATCGGCAACACCCGAAAACGGGTGTTGATCCCCTCGGTGTCGTCGAAGGATGCACGCATCGCGGCCGACGACGCCGCGAAGCCGACCGATTGAAGCACGATGATGGGCATCAGGAACTGCCCGTAATTCACGCCGAAGGTGTCCATGACGCTGCTCAACGGCAGGTAGAAGCACACCGCGAGGAACACCGGCGAGACGAAGGCGAACACGAACTCGCCGTTTCGGAAGACCTTGGAGATCCCGCGCGCGCTGAGCGCCCACCACTGCTGCAGTGGTCGGGTCCGCGCCTCGGCGGGTGCCCGTAGTGCCGACTGCGATCCGGTCACGGATGTGGACATGCGACTCGTCTACCTCCCGCCACGTTCAGGATCGGTCAGCGCGAGGAACACCTCATCCAGAGAAGGGCGCCGCATCGCGACGTCCGACAGCTGGATCGAGGCCTCGGTGGTGCGCCGGATGACCTCGACAAGCGTTTCCGTTCCACGCGGGGCCGGGACGGAGACGGTGTGATCGTCGGTGTGCGCCGAGCCGTCCGAGATGAGATCGGACAGGACCTCGAGCAACCGAGGCAGGTCCTCGGCATGTGCGGGGGTGACCTCGCAGTACGCTGCGCCGGTCGCCTCCTTGAGCTCGTCGGCGGTGCCCTGAGCGATCACATGCCCCTTGTCGATGACCACGATGTTGTCCGACAGCACGTCGGCCTCTTCCAGGTACTGGGTGGTGAGCAGGATCGTGACGCCCTCGTCGCGGAGCCGCCCGACCAAGGACCACACCTCGAGACGGCTGCGCGGGTCGAGGCCGGTGGTCGGCTCGTCGAGGAACACCACCTTGGGCGACGTGACGAGGCCACACGCGATGTCGATCCGGCGGCGCATGCCGCCCGAGTACTGGCCCACCCGCTTGCCGGCCGCATCTGCCAGCCCGAAGGTGGCGAGCAACTCGGTGGCGCGGGCCTTCGCGGCGGACTTGGAGAGTCCGAGCAGTCGGCCGAAGAGGATCAGGTTCTCGCGACCGGTCAGCGACTCGTCGAGCGCGGCGAACTGACCGGTCAGCATGATCGACCGGCGCACGGCGGCCGAGTCGGTGACGACGTCGTGCCCGTTCACGGTCGCCGAGCCACCGTCCGGCTTGAGGAGTGTGCACAGCATGTTCACCGTCGTCGTCTTGCCGGCACCGTTGGGTCCCAGTAGCGCGACGATGCTTCCGGCCGGGACGGAGAAGCTCACGTCGCGTACCGCGAGGGTGTCCTTGAAACTCTTCTGGAGGTTGTTGACCTCGATCGCGAGCGGGCGGGCAGACGGCACGGGTTCCGCGCCGCTCACATCACCGGTCAGCGGATCCTCCTGCACGGCGTCCTCCTGCCGGCGGGGTTCGTCGGGCTCCGCCCCAGCCTGCTCCGCGGCGAACTCGACGGCGTGATGATCGTCCGGCGTCGACTCCGAGCCCGCATCCGTCGGCCGCGCCCACTGCTGTGTCGGCGCGTCCGACAGTTCCCCGACGGGTTCGGCCGCCGGACCGCTCCCGTTCGGCGAGGTGCTCGACTCGTTGGTCGACGAACCCAACCGAGCATTCTCGAGGCGCCACTCACGGAGCTTCGCAGCGACGTCATCTGTGCCGTTGTCCGAGACTGCGGGCTCGACCCGGTCGACCGCCGCGGATTCCTCCTCGGGTCGCCGATGCCGGGGTTGGCGCATGGCATCCGAGGATTGCTGACCACCGGCCACAAGCATTCTTCTTTCCGTCGGTTGTTCGTGTCGCTGCTACTCCGAGCATTTTCGCCCAGACCACCCCAAGCCTATCGATCGCGGGGTGGGCGATCACGTGGGACAGCCGCTGAGCGGCCGCACGGTGAGTATCCGTCCGCATATCGCATCGGCGCCGGGTTTCATTAACTCGAGCGTGCACTCCGCCGCGGCCGGGCGTCAGTCCGCCATTCGTTCGGATCAGACGGGCTGGCTCCTGCTCGGCGTCGAGCGGAGGTTCATGTTCCACATGTGGGTCCCCCTTCACGCCCGTCGCTGATCAACGGACGCTCTCTCTCCAGACGCGTGAAGAGCCGGTGGGGACGCCAGGTTCGTGAACCGGGGTCCCATGGCCGGAAAGTCAGCCAGTACACCGTGTACAGGGCGAAGCGGAAGGGCATCTCCAGGACGAACAGCGCGGCGAGTTTCCGGTCGTGGCGGGCGCGCGCCAGTCGGTAACCGCCGACCAGGTAGCGCCGGTTCTGCCACGGCGAATGTCTGAGTTGCCGCGGGGACTGCTCGACGGCGACCTGCGGACTGAACCACGCCTTGTAACCGTGTGCCGCCAGCCTGTGGCTGACGTCGACGTCTTCGTAGATCGCGTCGTCGTCGATCAGGTCGTCGCGGATGTCCCGCCAGGCCCGGGCGGACATGATCATGTTCGGGCCGATCACGCCCGCGCCCTCACCGCCCTCTCGGAACAGCCGACTGCGCTCTACCAGCATGCGCAGCGGATCGAAGGGCGGGCCGTCGCCGAACAGCCCCGGACCGGACAACACCTGGAATTCCTCGCCCGGAGGGTCGGCGAAATGAGCTTCGATCGCCGCAGCCCAGTCTCGCGACACCCGCGCGTCGGCGTCGGTACGCGCAAGCACGTCGCCCGTCGCAGCATCGAAACCGGCTCGGCGGGCATGGAAGATCCCGGGTGCGGGTTCCGCGACGATCCGAACCGTCGGTGACCGAGTCGCGTAGTCGGCGACCACCTCGGCCGTGCGGTCCGTCGAAGCGTTGTCGACGACGACTGTCTCGTCGAACGGCCGAGTCTGATCGAGGAGACTGTCGAGGCATCCCCCGATCGTCTTCTCCTCGTTATAGGCAGGCACGATTGCGGAGAGCTTCATCGACATCCTCCGACGAGCCGACGCCGCGCGCCCGTACGCGCCTCACCGCCCGGACCTCTCGCTCGTCACGAGCTGGCGCTCCCGCTCGAGCGGGAGGAGCAGGCGGTGCGGCCGCCAGTTCCGCTGTTCGGGGTCCCACGGCCGGAAGAGCAACCACATGCCGGTGAACGTCAGGAACCGAATCGGAAGGTCGATGCGGAGCGCTCTGAGCGCGGCCGGGTTGTTCCTGCCCCGCGCAGTCCGCACCCCACCGGTGATGTACGACCGATTCCGGTACGGGGAATGGCGGAGCTGCCGGCAGGACGTATCCGTCGTCAGCCCAGGGTCGAGGAACATCCGATGGTCGGTTTCGGACAGCGCGAGCCCGAGGTCGAGGTCTTCCCACACGTCGTCCGACCACTGGAGGTCATCCCGCACCGCCAACCAGGCCGATCGCCGCAGCGCGTAATTGGGGCCGTGCACACTTCCGTACTCACCGCCCTCGGCCAGTCGACCGAGAGTCCAGGCCATCAGCCGCTTCTGTAGCTCATACGACGGCCCGTCCCAGGTCAGGACGGGTCCGGTGACCGCCGCGAATTCCCGACTGTCGTCGCGGTCGAAGAAAAGGGCGATCCTCTCCGCCCAGTCGAGAGCGACATGCGAGTCCGCGTCGGTCTTGGCGATGACGTCCGATGTCGCCATGTCGAAGCCCCTCCGGCGAGCAGCCATCACTCCCGGCCGTTCCTCCACCACCCGGGACACCGTCGGATGTGCATCCACATATCGATCCACGACCGCGGCGGTTGCGTCGACGGAACCGTTGTCGACGACGATGATCTCGTCGATCGGCCTGCTCTGCGCCAGCAACCGGTCCAGACACCCTCCGATGAATTCTTCCTCGTTGTATGCGGGTACGACAACGGTCAAAGTGCTCATCGCGCTCCCATCAGAATTTCCATTCGGGATGTGGACGGATCGGATCCGAACAGGACCTGGACGACCCGAATAGGAGACTCCACATCACCCGACTCCCTGTGCCCATCGAAGCAAATATCGAAACCCTGACACAAGAACCATTCCGTAATTAGCACGCTCAACACTTTGATTGATCATCCCTAATCTCCATCGGCAAGGTCTGAGAATCAGCCGGATGCCCACTCGATCTGATTTCGAGACCCTGATGGGACGCAAACAGCTTCGTCCGCGCCGCCGCCGTAGTGGACCCCCGGGCTCGGACAAGCGTGGTCCATGGCACTGATCCTTTTGCAGCGCAATCACTTACGAGTGATTGCAGTCCGCGGACCGAGGGTCGAGATCAGCGCGTCGCCCCGGCCAGGACGGCCCGATGACCTGTCGGATCAGCGACGCCCGAATATCTGCGATCGCCGATGGCGATCAGTAAACGAAGTGCCATCCGGGGCGCCGGTTTGCGCCCGCCGGCGCACAAAACAATGAGGTCGATCGCGCGAGAATATCGATCAAGAACATTTATTAACAGCATGATGAATACGCGCTGAATTTGACTTCAACCCGCCACCCGAAAGAAGCGCCTTGCCACCGGAAGCACGCTCCGGGCAAGGTGGGCGCGGCGGACCGGACCGTAGATCAGCAGAGCCACACCCGCTCTGCGAGAGTGTCCACATGACCACTCCTGACACCGACCGCGAGATCCTCACGTGGGAGCTCAACGGCACCGCCTGCCGCGAACTCGCGCAGCAGGTCGTGGACGACGCTTTCGTGCCCGCCATCATCCTGGGCATTGCTCGCGGCGGCCTCATCCCGGCCGGCGCCATCGCGTACGCCCTGGACTGCAAGCTTATGATCTCGTTGAACGTCGAGTTCTACACGGGCGTCGGCGAGACGCTCTCGGAACCGGTCATGCTTCCCTCACTCCTCGAGTCGAGTGGCCTGACCGATCAGCGGGTACTGGTCGTCGACGATGTCGCCGACACCGGGAAGACCCTCAAGCTCGTCAACGACTTCTGCGAGGAACAGGGCCGCGTCGCCGAGGTCAGGAACGCCGTTCTCTACAAGAAGCCACACACCATCATGGTCCCCGACTACACGTGGCGCACAACAGACAAATGGATCAACTTCCCGTGGTCCGTGGAGGGACCGATCGTCCGCAGGTGACTACGGCGGACTCGGGTGTCACGCCCCCATCATCAGGTCGACGAGCACGTCGGGATGTTCGATCGCGTGCGAGTTCCCGGACACGGACATCGCGACGGTGTCGCCGTAACCGATCGCGCGCACCGAGAGGGAGGCGTTGTCGCGGCCGACACCTCCGCCGCTCCAGACGCACGGCGTACCGAGCAATTCGAGAGGCCCGCGCCGCACATAGCTCGAGACCGACACCGGGGCCGCCTTCGGCGGGACGTCCCGCTGCACGAGCCGAGCGGGCAGGAGGTCGGCCACCTGAGCAGCCAGCTGTGCCTCGGATCCGCGCGCGAAGAGGCGCGCCTCCGACATCGCTGCGCCGATCAACGCCAGTTTCGTGTTGTCGTCTTCTTCCAGTGCCGCGTCGACCTCACGCAGAACGAGTGCGTTGCTGACATTCGTCTCCCCTCCTCGACGAATGGACAGAGGTATCTCGAAACTGAGTTCGGAGACATCCAGATCGAATTTGCGCCGATAGCGGTCGATGCCGACGGCGGCTCGCCATACGGCACTCGTCGTGACCGTTTCCCCTGGCACCTTGAAGACATCTTTGCTCAGCGGAACAACTCGAATCCACCTGTCGAATGCAGCCTGCGGATGTGTGATTGCATTCGCCGAATTGTGAATTCGGCCGGCCCCCGTTTTGGCGAGTCGGATCAGCGGTCGACAGGAGCGCGCGATGTCCACCGGAATCCCGGCCAACTCCCTGACGAAGTCGAGTTTGCGGACCCGATCGACGGTGGCGTCGGGCCCGATTGCCGTCGGCCCGTGACCGAACAAACCCAATGCGACCTCGGACCATGCCATCCCGTCTGCGAGCGCATGACTGTGCTGGGTGATGACCACGGTGCACTCACCGGACGCGCCCGGAACCGCGGACACGCCCCGTGCGACCACCAATCGCCATGGGCGAGAACGGGGATCGATGTCATCGTCCGCGTGATCCTGAAGCCAGGCGAGCACCTCCTCCCACGAGGCCACATCGAGCTCGCGGATCTTCTCCGCGGACGGCGTCGGGTCGATCGTCCAGCGCGGGTAGATCCACGGCGACGGCGAGATGACCTTCACGCCGAGCAGCGGGATCTCGCTCGCCCGCTGCGCGAGAACCTCCCGGATCTGCTCGAATGACGCCGGATTCCCTCCCCCGCCGAAGACGTAGATGCTGAACGGATTCAACGTACGAGAATGTGCGAAAGATGTATCCAGGGCAGACAGTTTCGCGGTACATCGCGGCATCTCTGAGACATCCTTTCGCACGCCCCGGGAAACGGCCTGGTGGCGGCAGGAAGACAGAACAAAGGACCCGAATCGCGAGATGACCCGCTCCGCGACCATCGGGAGCACAAATTGTTAGCTTCACTTATTGCTGCCGCTAACTGTTTACCACGTCGTCGCGGACTTGGCCCATCACACTTCTTCGATTGCGTGCGAACCGCGTTGAATCCGCGGGCGAGCTGTCGACGGATCGGCGACACGAGCACATCGGCACCCCGTGCTCGGCAAGGCCGTGGCAAGCTGGCACTCGTGACCTCAGAAAAGGCTGACCCGGAGAAGCCCACCACCGACAAGACCGGCGCGCAGACCTCGGTGCGCGACAACGGCTCCGCCCAGCGCTACGAGATCACCGTCAACGGAACAGCCGAAGGTGTCGTCGCAGGCTTCGCCGAGTACCGGGACCGAGCCGACGCCGCGACAGGCACCGAGCGGGTTTTCTTCCACACCGAGGTCGCCGAGGAGTTCGGCGGCCGGGGACTCGCCACGATCCTGGTCCAGGAGGCACTCGACGACGCCCGGGCACGCGGGTTGGTCATCATCGGGGTGTGCCCGCTGGTGGCGGCGTTCCTCGAGAAGCACCCGGAGTACGCCGACGCCGCGCGGCCGGTGACGCCCGACGTCCTCGGCTGGCTACGCCGCCAGCAGGGCTGACGAGGCCACCTCACGCCGGGGCGACCGGCCCCTTCGGCGTGCCCGCGGCGTCGACCCCGCCCATCGGGGTGGCGTCGGCGGAGACACTGCCGTCTCGGTGTACTTCCACCCGGCGCATGCGCGTACCGACATCGACGACTATCGACGCGAGCACCTCGCGTCCTGGCGGGAGAATCCGGGCGGTCACGCTGCCCTGCCCCCCGCCGTCGGAATCGATGGCGGTCAACTCGTCGACGAGCATCCGACGGGCCAGATTCCCCGGAGACTGCGTGTCATCCAGGTCACCCGACGCGTACGCGTCGAGAGCACCGTCGTCCAGCAACCGGACGGAGACGCCTCGTCGGCGGACGGCCCAGACCGATCTGCCCACTTCCGGCGAGTCCCACCCGGGTGCGCGAATGGTGTCGCGGAGCTGAGCTTCGGTCAGACGCACGTCGAGCGCCTCTTCGGGCGGAACTCGTGCCCGTCGGCGATCTGTTCCAGGATCGGACGAGCACCGGCATCGAGTCGTTTCAACTGCTTGGTCCGTTCGGTGGCCGACGCCGCCGTCGCGGCCTCCTCGGCGGCTTGCGCGAACGCCTGTTCGCGCAGCATGCGGAGACGGTCGGGCATCGGTATCGCCATGAGCCCGAACAGTGTGGCGAGCACCAGCACCGGGTAGCAGAACAAGGTGTTGCCGGCTCCGACCGCGTATCCGATCCCGATCAGGTCGCCGCCGACCGCGGCCAGCCCGGTGGCGCAGAGCGCCCCGAGCCAGGCGAACAACGGCCGCCGGTACAGGACCACCATCGCCAGGATGATGGTCATCGCCGAGGTGCCCGGTGTGGTCTGCAGGGTCAGGTAGGTCTCACGCGGCAAGAACCACAACGACACCGTGAGCCCGGCGACGGTCAGGACCGTCACCGCCGCGGCGGTGCCGCGAGGCAGCGTCGACCCGCCGTACCGCATGAGCGTCGACGCGGCCACCACGAACATGACGAAACCCGCCGCCAGCGCCGTCCAGGTCGCGACCGACCGGATCTCCCATCCCGCGCCGACGGTGACCACCACGTAGACGCTCGCGAAGATGACCAGGGCCCTGATGAGCAGCGGTGAGCCCAGTCCGAACAGATTGCCCGTCGTCTCGTCGAGGTCGATCGGATCACCTCGCCGGATCGGGGTCATGGCCGTCTCCACTCGACGACGACGATCGTGCCCTGCCCCGGCGCGCTCTCGATGTCCGCACTGCCGCCCGAGAGGCCGGCCATCCGCGCGCGGATCCCGACCGCGATGCCGAATCGCCGCGGATCGACGAGATCCGGGTCGAAGCCCACACCGTCGTCGGCGACGGTGACCCGGACGAAGCCGTCCCCGAACTCGGCGGCGACGTCGCACCGCGAGTCGGTGCCCGCGTGGCGCATACAGTTCCGGATTGCCTCGGCCACGCAGTCGACGATGTCCTCGACCACCTGGGCCGGATAGCTCGCCGCGGGCTCGGAGATCACGTTCGTACACGACACCCGGTCACCCGCCGCGGACACGGCGTCCTCCACGCGGGCGGCGAATGTCCTGGCCGTGAACTCCGACGTCGCCACCGCGCTGCGGTCCAGTTCGTCGAGCGCCGACGCCGCCTGCGCCGCGAGCCGCGGATCGGGCGGACCCGCGCGTACCGCGAGGAGGGTGGCGATCACGTGATCGTGGATCAGCGCGTCGAATCGGGAGCGTTCCGCTTCCTGCGCCGCATCGGCCGCGGCCCGGGTGGTCATCGCCAGCACGGCGGGATGCCGCTCATCGAGCGCACGCACGTTGCGCACCGCGGCCAGGGCCACCGCCAGGAACACCCCGGCCAACGCCACCGACAGCGGCACGCTCAGCAGTTCGACCGGACGGAGCTCCCCGTAGCGCGCGATCTGATTGGCCGCGTGCACGGCGAAGGTGGCGACCACGAGATTGGTCAGCGCCAGACCGGTGCGGAGCATGACGACCAACCCGAAGCTCGGCACCGACGGGAACTGCAGCAACCACACCGCCCACCGAGCCGACTCGTCGGGGACGCCGAGCCAGGCCGGGAACCACAGGAGCGTCGCGATCAGATAGCCCAGGGAGCAAGCGCACACGAGTCCCAGCAGGGCCCGCGGGACGGCCAGAAAAGTCGACGCCACCAACAACACCGCCGGCGCGACCACCAGGACCAGACTCACCGGCGTCCACCAACCGGCCGCGAGATCGGCCCGCGCGAGAGCAGTCGGGAGCATCACGGCGCAGAACGCCAGCAGCCCACATCCGACGAACCTGCACCCGATTCGCTTCTGCCGGTCGAGATCGGATGCATCCTCACGGATACCGCGTCCGAGACCCCGACGAACGCGTTCGACGACACGCGCCACGCGTACCGCTCCTGCCGGGCCGCCGGTCTCGGTCGCCGTGTTCATCTGGCCGGCCACCGGTCCGCAGAAGGCGCTGGCGTCGCAGAAGACGAAGAATGCGCCGTCCCTGCGGCCGTGAACTCGACCAGTTCGACCTGATCGTCGGTGTCGACACCCACCGACGCCAGCGTGTTCCGCCCCGGTGGGTGGATACGGACCGTCACGCGTCCGCTCTCGGCGTCGGCGAGCAGTTCGGCGACCGCCGCAGCGAGACGGTCTCGCGCCCGCGCGGCCTCGTCGTCGGCGAGGACGGACAGGCCGCCGTCGTCGAGCAGCACCACCTTGACGCCACGCAGCCGGGCACGCCACGCAGCATCCCGCACCTGGGGAAGGTCGAGATCGGACGCCCGGATACCGTCGCGCAACTGAGCCTCGATGAGGCGTGCGACAGCCACCTCGTCGGCACTGAACTCCCGGCGCTCGACGATCCGCGTGAGGATCGGCCGAGCCCGTTCGTCGACAGCAGCCAGTCGCCGATGCCGGACCTCGGCGGCCGCGGCCGCGGCCGCGTCGCGCGCCGCCTGCCGTTCGTTCGCCTCACGCAGTGCATACAACTGCCTGGCCATGGGCCGCAGCATGAGCGAGAACAACGAGCCCATGATCATGATCGCGTAGCCGGGCAGCGTCACCGCCAGACCCCACATCGCGCCCTGGGTCGCGACATGGCCCCACACCGTCGCGATCACCGAGATGACGATGCTCGCGGTCCAGGCCGCCGACGGACGGCCGCGTACCGCGACGAACGCGAGGACGATCACCGACGCCCCGATGGGCGGTCCGGTCTGCATGACATGCGTCAGCGGGAACGGCAACGAGAACAGGGAGGCCGTCACGCCGGCGACGGCGAGCACGGAGATCACCACCGTGGGCGGGACCGGCAGCGGGTCCCCCGGTACGTCGAGGATCAGGAACCCGCCGGCGGCGAAGAAGACCAAACCGGCGATGATGCCGATCCACTGCCACACCCCGGTGACGTCGTTGTTCGCATACACCGTGACGACGAGATATCCGCAGCCGAAGATCCCCATTGCCAGCCACAGCGGGAAGGAGCCGATCCCGAAGGCGTTGTCGACCGCGCCCCGCTCGACGTCGCGACCGCGCTCGCAGTTCCCGATCATGGACGCTCCCACCCGATCTGGACGGTGGTTCCGCGCCCCTCGCGACTGCTCACCTGGGCCCGGCCGCCGAGCAGGCGCGCCATCCGGCCGCGGATGCTGACCGCGATCCCGACCCGGCCCGGCCCCACCGAGTCCGGGTCGAAGCCATTGCCGTTGTCGACGACCGCCATGCTCAACGCGTCGGCGGCCAGCTGCACGATCACCGCGCACTCGGCGTCCGGCCCGGCGTGTCGGACCACGTTCCGCAGGGCCTCGGACATCGCCTCGATCACCGCCTCGACGACTTCCACCGGATAGTCGACCCGATCCCGCCCGGCATCCCGGAGGCTGTCGGCGCCGGCCTCCGCTCCCAGGACCTGGACCTCGAATCGTTCGGCCAGATCCGCGGCCGCCGACCTGATCCGACCCAGCGTCTCCCCCCGCGACAGCGCTTCGGCGCCGCCGGGGCCGGGGACCCGCGCGAGTTCTTCGAGTGCGGAACGGGCCTGGGCGGCGAGCCGCTCGTCGGGTCTGCCCGGTTCAACCGCGAGCAGTGAGGCGATCACCCGGTCGTGGACGATGGCGTCGAAACGCGCCTTCTCGACCTCACGGGCCGACGAGGCGGCCACGTTCGCCGCGGTCCGATAGGTGTCCTCCCGGGTCTCGTCGAGGTGGCGCCCCGTGCGGGTGGCGACCAGGACGACCGCGAGGAAGACCGAGGTGAAAACGACCGACCACATGATCTCGAACGCGAGGTCCGAGGTCAGCTCGCCGAACCGCCCGAGTTGCTGCGAGAGATGCGAGGCCACCGAGGAGACGATCAGACTGATCACGCCGAGCCGGGCGTGGACCAGCATCAACACCATGCTGGGCATGCCGCAGAACGCCACCATCCACTGCGCCACGTCCCCCGGATCGGTCAGGGTCGCGCCCGTCCACGCCCAGAACCACAAGAGGATCGACAGCAGGAACCCAGACCAGGTGACGAGCGCCAACGGACCCAACCAGGACGTGCCCGGACGGAAACTGAAGATGATCAGCAGGATTCCCGGGCCCACCGACAACACGATGCTCAGCGGCACCCACCACGAAGCGGTCACCGATCCGGACGACGCGATCGCCGCGGGCAGGACGATCGGATAACCGATGAAGCCCAGACCCAGGAAACGGGCACCGATTCGCTGGACATGATCGAGATCCGGCTCGGCCGACTCGGATTCGAAGACCCGACGCGCCCAAGCCGGATGTTCGATCGGTATGTCGGTCGGAGATGCATCGGTCGCGGCCATCAGGTTCACCCTCACATTCGCCGGAGACGCGGTCAATCCGTCGGTGAGACCAACACGACCGTCTCCGGGAGATACCCGAAACGACGAACGGCCCGCTCCCTCGAAAGGGAACGGGCCGTTCGTGTGTAGATCTCGCGAGGAGAGGGCTTACTTGGCCTTCTCCAGCACCTCGACCAGACGCCAGTGCTTGGTCGCGGACAGCGGGCGGGTCTCCATGATCCGCACGCGGTCACCGACGCCGGCATCGCCGTTCTCGTCGTGTGCCTTGACCTTGCTCGTGGTCCGGATGATCTTCTTGTAGAGCGGGTGGCTCTTACGATCTTCCAGCTCGACCACGATGGTCTTCTGCATCTTGTCGCTGACCACGTAGCCGATCCGCTCCTTGCGGCGGTTACGCTCAGCGGTCTGGGTTTCGGTCACTTTCTGGTCCTCACTCATGCGTCTTCACCTTCCGGTCCCGACGCCAGGCCCAGCTCACGCTCGCGCATGACGGTGTAGATACGTGCGATCTCACGACGCACGGTGCGCAGACGGCGGTTGTTGTCGAGCTGGCCGGTGGCCATCTGGAAGCGAAGGTTGAACAGCTCTTCCTTCGACTCCTTGAGGCGGTCGACCAGATCGGCGTCGTTGAGCTCGCGCAGCTCGTTCGCAGCAACTCCGAGAGACATCAGAACTGCTCCTCTCGTGTCACGATCCGGGTCTTGATGGGGAGCTTGTGCTGTGCGCGGCGCAGGGCCTCGCGAGCGATCTCCTCATTCGGGTAGGTCATCTCGAACAGCACGCGACCCGGCTTGACCGGGGCGACCCACCACTCGGGCGAACCCTTACCCGAACCCATGCGGGTTTCGGCCGGCTTCTTGGTGAGCGGGCGGTCCGGGAAGATGTTGATCCAGACCTTGCCGCCACGCTTGATGTGCCGGTTGATCGCGATACGAGCGGACTCGATCTGACGGTTGGTGATGTACGCGCCTTCCAGAGCCTGGATGCCGTAATCGCCGAACGTCACCTTGGTGCCGCCCTTGGCCTGCCCCTTGAGGCTGGGGTGGTGCTGCTTGCGGTGCTTGACCCGACGTGGGATCAACATGGCCTAGCCCTCCTGCTTCTCAGCCGCACCAGCAGTGGCCTCGGCGGGAGCAGCCTCGGCCGCGCGAGCGGCGTCGGTGCTCGTCGCAGTGGTGCCCGAGGCACCGCTACGCCGGGGCCGGCTGGGCCGGCGCGGACGGCGATCCTCGGCTGCCGGAGCGGCCGCAGCCAGCTCGCGACGTCCACCGACGATGTCGCCCTTGTAGATCCACACCTTCACGCCGATCCGGCCGAAGGTGGTCTTGGCTTCGTAGAGTCCGTAGTCGATGTCGGCGCGCAGCGTGTGCAGCGGCACGCGTCCCTCGCGGTAGAACTCACTGCGGCTCATCTCAGCGCCGCCCAGACGACCCGAGCACTGGACCCGGATGCCCTTCACGTTCGGCTGACGCATCGCCGACTGGATCGCCTTGCGCATCGCGCGGCGGAACGCCACACGGTTGCTCAGCTGCTCGGCGACACCCTGGGCCACGAGCTGGGCCTCGGACTCCGCGTTCTTGACCTCGAGGATGTTCAGCTGGACCTGCTTACCGGTCAGCTTCTCCAGGTCGCCGCGGATGCGATCGGCCTCGGCGCCACGGCGGCCGATGACGATGCCCGGACGCGCGGTGTGGATGTCGACGCGAACCCGGTCACGGGTGCGCTCGATCTCCACCTTCGCGATGCCGGCCCGCTCGAGCCCCGTGGAGAGGAGCTTGCGGATGGCGACATCTTCCTTGACGTAGTCCGCGTACTGCTTGTCGGCGTACCACCGCGACTTCCAGTCGGTGGTGATGCCCAGACGGAAGCCGTGCGGGTTGATTTTCTGGCCCACTACTAGGCTCCCTTCTTCTTCGGCTGACGCGAACGGCCACGGCCGGCGGCTGCCTTCTCCGGCAGGCTCTCCACGACCACGGTGATGTGGCTGGTGCGCTTGCGGATACGGAATGCGCGGCCCTGGGCACGCGGCTGGAAGCGCTTGAGGGTCGGGCCCTCGTCGGCGAACGCGGTGGCGACGACCAGGGTCCGGCGATCCAGATCCAGGTTGTTCTCTGCGTTGGCGACAGCGCTGGCCAGCACCTTGTACACGGGCTCGGACGCCGACTGCGGGGCGAACCGCAGGATGTCCAGGGCCTCGTCCACGTTCTTGCCGCGGACGAGGTCCAGCACGCGGCGGGCCTTCATCGGCGTCACGCGAACGAACTTCGCGGTGGCCTTGGCGGTCGGATTATCGGTCTGCGTAGTCATTAGCGGCGCTTCGCTTTCCGGTCATCCTTGATGTGACCCTTGAAGGTGCGGGTGGGGGCGAACTCGCCCAGCTTGTGACCGACCATCGAGTCCGAGATGAACACCGGCACATGCTTGCGTCCGTCGTGGACGGCAAAGGTGTGACCGATGAAGTCGGGAATGATGGTCGAACGACGGGACCAGGTCTTGATGACCTGCTTGGTTCCCTTTTCGTTCTGGACGTCCACCTTCTTCAGGAGGTGGTCGTCGACGAACGGGCCCTTCTTGAGGCTGCGTGGCATTCTCTTACCTCCTCCTGTTATCGCTTGTTCTTGCCGGTGCGACGGCGACGGACGATCAGCTTGTCGCTGGCCTTGTTCTTGCGGGTGCGGCCCTCGGGCTTACCCCACGGCGAGACCGGGTGGCGTCCACCGGAGGTCTTGCCCTCACCACCACCATGCGGGTGGTCAACCGGGTTCATGACGACACCGCGGACGGTCGGGCGCTTGCCCTTCCAGCGCATACGGCCGGCCTTGCCCCAGTTGATGTTGCTCTGCTCGGCGTTGCCCACCTCGCCGACGGTTGCGCGGCAGCGCACGTCGACACGGCGGATTTCGCCGGAAGGCATACGCAGCGTGGCGTAGGTGCCTTCCTTACCGAGCAGCTGGATCGACGCGCCGGCGCTACGTGCCATCTTGGCGCCACCGCCCGGACGCAGTTCCACAGCGTGGATCTGGGTACCGGTCGGGATGTTGCGCAGCGGCAGGTTGTTGCCGGGCTTGATGTCGGCGGCCGGACCGCTCTCGACGATGTCGCCCTGCTTCAGGTTCTTCGGCGCGATGATGTAGCGCTTCTCGCCGTCGACGTAGTGCAGCAGCGCGATACGCGCGGTGCGGTTGGGGTCGTACTCGATGTGAGCGACCTTGGCGTTGATGCCGTCCTTGTCGTTACGACGGAAGTCGATCAGACGGTAGGCACGCTTGTGGCCGCCACCCTTGTGACGAGTGGTGATGCGGCCGTGAGCGTTACGGCCACCGCGCCCGTGGAGCGGACGCACCAGCGACTTCTCCGGGTGGTCACGGGTGACCTCCGCGAAGTCGGAGCCGCTGGCTCCACGACGACCCGGGGTCGTCGGCTTGTACTTACGAATAGCCATGAGTATCTAGTCCTTCTCGCCGAAGCCCCGGTCAGCTGACCGAGCCTCCGAAGATCTCGATGGGCTTGCTGTCTGCGGTCAGCGACACGATGGCGCGCTTGGTCGACTTGCGCTGGCCGTAGCCAGAGCGGGTGCGCTTGCGCTTACCCTGTCGGTTCGCCGTGTTGACGCTGGCAACCTTCACATCGAAGATCTTCTCGATCGCGATCTTGATCTCGGTCTTGTTGGACTCCGGGTGCACCAGGAAGGTGTACACGTTGTCCTCCATGAGTCCGTAGGACTTCTCGGAGATCACGGGCGCCAGGATGATGTCGCGCGGATCGGCAACGGTCGTCATGTCAGGCCTCCTCTGCTGTCTTCTCGACGGCAGCCTTGGCATCCGCCGTGTTCTGCTCGATGAAGGCATTGAGCGTCTCGACGCTGAACACCACCTCGTCCGAATCCAGGACGTCGTAGGTGTTGAGCTGATCCGGCGCGATCGGCAGCACGTTCTGCAGGTTCGCCACGCTCTTCCACGCCGTCAGGTCCTCACGGCCGAGAACGACCAGGAACTTGCGACGATCCGAGAGGCTCTCCAGGAACTCGCGAGCCGACTTGGTCGAGGGAGCCTGTCCCGCAACCAGTTCGGTGATCACGTGGATGCGCTCGTTGCGAGCGCGATCGCTCAGCGCACCGCGGAGGGCGGCGGCCTTCATCTTCTTGGGGGTGCGCTGGCTGTAGTCGCGCGGCTGCGGGCCGTGGACGGTGCCACCACCGGCGAACTGCGGTGCGCGGGTCGAGCCCTGGCGTGCACGGCCGGTGCCCTTCTGGCGGTACGGCTTGGCGCCACCGCCGCGAACCTCGCCGCGGGTCTTGGTGGAGTGCGTGCCCTGGCGAGCCGCGGCCTGCTGGGCCACGACGACCTGGTGCATCAGCGCGATGTTGGCGGGGGCGTCGAACAGCGCGGCGGGCAGATCAACGGTTCCGTTGGTCTTGCCGTCGGCGGTCTTGACGTCCAGCGTCAATTTGGTCGTGGTCTCGGTGCTCATTACTTCGCACCACCCTTCACTGCGTCGCGGACCACCACGATGCCGCCCTTGCGACCCGGGATCGCTCCCTTGATCAGCAGCAGGCCGGCCTCGGCGTCCACCTTGTGGACGGTGAGGTTCTGCGTGGTCACCTTGTCGTTACCCATTCGACCGGCCATCCGCATGCCCTTGAACACGCGACCCGGGGTGGCGCAGCCACCGATCGAGCCCGGTGCGCGGTGCACGCGGTGAGCGCCGTGGCTGGCGCCCAGACCGGCGAAGCCGTGGCGCTTCATGACGCCGGCGAAACCCTTGCCCTTCGAGGTGCCGGTGACGTCGACCAGCGCGCCGTCGGCGAAGATCTCGGCGGTCAGTTCCTGACCGATCTCGAACTCGCTGACGTCGTTGACGCGGATCTCGGCCAGGTGGCGGCGCGGGGTGACCCCGGCCTTCTCGAACTGACCGGCGACCGGCTTGGTCACCTTGCGGGGATCGATGGCGCCGTAGGCGATCTGGACGGCGGTGTAGCCGTCACGATCCTGCGTACGGAGCTGGGTGATCACGTTCGGTCCGGCCTGGATGACCGTGACCGGGACGACCCGGTTGTTCTCGTCGAATACCTGGGTCATACCGAGCTTGGTACCCAGGATGCCCTTGGATGAACTCTGATTACTCATGATTTATCTCGTCCCCGTCCTACTGGATGTTGACGTCGACACTGGCCGGCAGGTCGATGCGCATGAGCGCGTCGACCGTCTTCGGGGTCGGGTCGAGGATGTCGATGAGTCGCTTGTGTGTACGCATCTCGAAATGTTCGCGGCTGTCCTTGTACTTGTGCGGCGAACGGATGACGCAGTACACGTTCTTCTCGGTGGGCAACGGCACCGGGCCAACGACACGTGCACCCGTACGGGTCACGGTTTCCACGATCTTGCGCGCCGAAGCGTCGATCGCCTCGTGGTCGTAGGCCTTGAGCCTGATGCGGATCTTCTGTCCCGCCACGCTGTGTCCTCTTCCGTCAGTTGTTCTCGACAGACAAACACCGCGTGACCAGGGCAGGCTCTCGCCGGCTGAGCACATGACCACCGTGTGAGATTCGGCAATCGACGCTGTTCATCTGTCGTTGTACGTTGGCTCGTCGCTGGTACGAGCCGGTTTGCTCCGGCACCCGCGGTCGGGCGTGTCGAGTCCGTGAACCTGATTCGGAGCACGCGTTACACGCCCAGTCCCCGTAAACCGGGCCTGGGAGTCATTCACCTGACGGCTTCCGCGGTGTCGGCACACAGTGCAACGTGCGTCCGCCGGTCAAGGCAACCCGACAAGTATGCAACAGAGGCGGGTCCCGATTCAAATCCGACCTCGTCACACCCTGCGGACGCGGGTCCACGCACGAACTGACTCATGAGTAATATTCGCGCATGTCCTCCATCAGCTCCACCTACGCCCTGCGCAAGAAGCTTCCCGACAATGCTCTCGGGAACGTGCTGTTCTCACTCGGCCTGGTCGCGAAGGCCCCGTACTTCGGGACCGTCCTGCCTCTCGTCCAGGAGATGGAGCCGGGCTACGCCAGGGTCACCGCACCCAACTGGTTCGGCGTCCACAACCACATCGGCACGTTCCACGCGATCGCCGCGTGCAACCTGGCCGAAGCCGCGATGGGCGTGCTGATGGAGGCGACCACCCCGACCTCGCACCGCTGGATTCCCAAGGCGATGCAGACCGCCTACCTGACCAAGGCGACCACTCGGCTCACCGCCGAGGCGCGCCTCGCCGACGACGTCGACTTCGACGCCATCACGACCGGGACCGACGTCACGGTGTCGGTGAGCATCGTCGACACCAAGGGTGTCGAGGTCGTCCACTGCGACATCACCACCTGGGTGACGCCCAAGTAGCTACCGGTAGCAGGCCTGCCAACCGGATGCGCGCAGCGTTTCCGCCGCGCAGTAGGTGGCGCGCGGGTAGTAGGGCCCCATGCTCGACGCGGGATCGCTCTTGTTCGCCTGCGACGCCTGCACGCTGTCCGGGTAGAACTGCTCCGACGGCAGCATGTTGCGGAGGAACACCACCTTCTGTACCGACGTGCTGCCCCAGGGGATGACGGTCAGGTCGGAGCCGGCCACCTGCGACGGCGTCAGATCCGACGGCGCGGCGACCACGTAGGTGTAATAGCCGTCGGCGTCGACCCGGGTCGTGTGATCGGCCGCGCACGCGACGACCGGGTACGGCGTCACCTTGTCGTTCTGGCACATCGACCAGTACCGGAGTTGTTCGCCGGGGGTGGCGGGCGACTGCCCGGCGCGGGTGTCGGGGAAGGTCGGGGCCTTGCCGCGGATCACCGCGACACGTCCCGGCTGATAGGTGAGCAGCGATCCGATGTACTTGTTGTCGCCGTTCGGGAACAGACCCGACGTGCTGGCCGGGTTGACGAAGGTCGCCTCCCGGGCGTTCCCGGGGAGCGACGCCGCCGCCGCGTTGCCGATCGCGTCGTCGAAGACCTTGGTGAGCGCCTGCGCGATCGGTCCGTTGTAGTCGCGCGGATCGAACGGCTGCGCACAAGGTGCGACGGGGACCGACCGCCCGGCGATCGAGAAGGTCACGTTCGGCAGGGTGACGCCGCCGTTCGGTGAGTTCGGGTCGTCGGGGACGTAGATCCGGACGATCAGGAAGCCGACCGGCACGGCCTGTCCGCCGGCGGGAAGTCCGCGGATCTCGTTGCGGGAGCGGTCGGCGGCGCCGGGCACGACCGTCGCATGCCAGGTCCGCTTCGACGCCGGCGGCAACGCGACCGGCGCGGCGAACGGGTTGACGCTGCCCGCGTCGGGCCGGATCTGGTTGTCACGCAGCGTGTCGACGGTGTCGAGGTCGGTGCCGTAGGTGTTCAGCGAGAAGTACCGGGCGGCGGGGAAGGTTCCCGACAGTCGGATCGAATCCCCCGGGCCGAGCGCGTACGGCAACACCCAGTACGTCGCATTGGCGTCGGGGAAGGCGACATTGAGGTCGGTGCTGTTCGACATCAACTGCCACGCGCACCCCGGTCCCGGCGCATACCCCTGTGGGGCCGCCGATGCCGGCGCGGGCGCCACACCCGCCACCATCGCGCACAGCGTTCCGACGACGACACCGACGATCGCGCCGAGCCGGCGCTTGACCTGTGCGAACAAAGTTCCTCCTCCGCCAGCCAGATCGTAGCCACAGCTCGCCTGTCGCGCCGGGCCATTCCGGCGACCGGCGTCTCGGCCTGCCACCCGACGGTGATGCTCTTAGGGTGAGAGGTGACCCCGCGCTCGACGCCGCCCCTCCCGGAGCGCGCAAGATCCGGAGTCCACCCCTGGAGTGCGGCAGTATCGAAGAAGGACGGTATCGACGGGGAACCGACCGACAGGCGCCACCGAGCAGGAGGACAGAGATCATGTGCGGAATCTGCGGCGAAATCCGTTTCGACGGCAGCGTGCCCGATGTGTCGGCCGTCGACGCGATGACCTGCGAGATGACGCGACGTGGCCCCGACGGCAGCGGCGTCTTCGCCAAAGGGGCTGTCGCTCTCGGGCATCGGCGCCTGAAGATCATCGACCTGTCCGAGAAGGGCAGCCAGCCGATGATCGACCCGGCCCTGGGACTGGCACTCGTCTTCAACGGGTGCATCTACAACCACCACGAGTTGCGGGCGGAGCTCGAGGCGAAGGGCTACAGCTTCTTCTCGCACGCCGACAGCGAGGTGATCCTCAAGGCCTTCCACGCGTGGGGTCCCGACTGCGTGGACCACTTCATCGGCATGTTCGCGTTCGCGATCGTCGACACCGACACCGGCGTCGTGACCCTCGGGCGCGACCGCCTGGGGATCAAGCCGCTGTATCTGGCCGACACGCCGGGACGGCTGCGGTTCGCCTCGTCGGTGCAGGCACTGCTCCGCGCCGGTGACGTCGACACCTCGATCGATCGTGTTGCGCTGCACCACTATTTCAGCTTCCACGCGGTGGTCCCCGCGCCGCACACCATCTACAACGGCATCCGCAAGCTGCCGCCCGCCACGGTCATGACGATCCACCCCGACGGCCGCCGCACCGAGCGGAAGTACTGGGAGCCGACCTTCGCGCCCCATCCCGACCGTGCCGACTGGGACGAACAGCGATGGCACGCCGAACTCCTGGACTCGCTGCGCACCTCGGTCAGGCGCCGCATGGTCGCCGACGTCCCGGTCGGCGTGCTCCTGTCCGGCGGTGTCGACTCGTCACTCGTGGTCGCACTGCTCGCCGAGCAGGGACAGACCGACCTCGCCACTTTCAGCATCGGATTCGATTCGGCCGCAGGAGAGTCCGGCGACGAGTACGCCTACTCCGACCTGATCGCCGACACCTTCGCGACCGACCACCACAAGATCCACATCGGCACCGACCGGTTGCTTCCCGCCATCCCCGACACCGTCGCGGCGATGGGCGAGCCGATGGTCAGCCACGACTGCGTGGCCTTCTATCTGCTGTCGCAGGAGGTCAGCAAGTCGATCAAGGTGGTCCAGTCGGGGCAGGGCGCCGACGAGATCCTCGGCGGCTACAGCTGGTATCCGCCGCTGCGGGGTGTGCCGCGAGCGGACACGACGCGCGCCTACGCGAACGTCTTCTTCGACCGTGACGACGCCGACGTCCGCAGCATCCTCGCCGACGAGTACCTCCTCGAGGCCGGCTACGACCCGAGCTTCGCCTTCGCCCACGCGCATCAGTCGGCGCCGGGAGCCGACACGTCCGTCGACGCGGCTCTCCGACTCGACACCACCGTCATGCTCGTCGACGATCCGGTGAAGCGAGTGGACACGATGACGATGGCGTGGGGACTCGAGGCACGGGTGCCGTTCCTCGACCACGAGTTCGTCGAACTCGCCGCAACCTGTCCGGCCGAGCTCAAACTCGCCCAGGGCGGCAAGGGTGTTCTCAAGGAGGCCAGCCGGGCACTACTGCCCTCGGCGGTGATCGACCGGACCAAGGGCTACTTCCCCGTGCCGGGAATCCGCCACCTGACCGGCGGGGTCCTCGACCTCGTCACCGACACCCTGCGATCGCAGTCGGCCGTCGATCGAGGACTCTATCGGCCCGAGGCACTCGAGAAGCTCTTCGGCGATCCCAACGGCATCCGCACCCGACTCGACGGGAACGAGCTGTGGCAGATCGCCCTCCTCGAGATGTGGCTCCAGACCATGGAAGCGAATTCCCCACGGTGACCATGCTGCGTTTCGACGACCGCGGTTGGAAGACATACGGCGCCTCGCTCTCCCCGACGGGAGTGCGTTCGCCTACATCGTCGACGACGGCAACGGGTATCCGCGTGCCGCACAGCGTTCGCTGTCCCGTGACGGTGTCGGCGACCTGCGATGGGTGAAGCTGCGGTCCACCGGCCCGGTCCGCAAGATCGTGCACTCCACCGACAGCCGGTGGCTGGCCGTCGAGATGGCGCCCAGTGGCGGTGAGCACCACCAGGTCTGGGTCGTCACCACCGACCCCGACGACGACACCGCGCACCGGATCGCGGCCACCCGGCCGGACGGCAGGTCGTACGGGACCGTCCGCCTCGTCGGCTGGGACACCGACTGGGTGCTGCTCACCGCGATCGACCACGACGGCACCACCCACGCGCTGCGTGTGCATCCCGGCACGCAGACCACCCGGACCCTCGACCTACGCGTCGGCAGCGAGTTGATCGACTCGTGGAAGGGCGCGACGCTCGTTCGGGTCGGACCGCGCGGCTATCACGACATGCTGCTGCTGCGTCGCCACCCGGACGCGCCCGACGACGAGGTCACCATGACCCCGCTCCTGCCGCAGGACCCCGGTGCCGTGACCGATCAGGGCTACGTACTCGACCAGGGCTTCGACCACGCCTCGCTGGTGTTCGTCCCCTCACCCGCCGAACCCATCCGCGACCTCGACAGCGTTCAGGCCCTGGTGCGCAGCGACTTCGACGCGAAGTTCCCCCGGCTCCTCGGCGTCGAGGTCAGCAAGTTCGGCGTGCGGTTCCGGGTGATGGCGCAGCGCGTCGACGTCGGGCTCGACGAGTTCGCCGTCAGCCACGACCAGTCCACCGTCGCCCTCTTGTGGAATGTGAAGGGCCGCAGCGAGTTGCAGATTCTGACACTGCCCGACCAGACGCTGCAGCCGCCGATCGATCTCCCCGGCGAGGTGGCCCATGACCTGTCGATCAGCGCGGCGGGGACGGTGGTGTCGGTGACCGTGTCGAGCCCACAGCACTCCCCGCTGGTTCACCTCATCCACACCGCGACCCGCGAGGTGACCGCGGTCCGCGACGACGTCGTCACCGGCACAGGTCCGTCGAGCCTCCTCCGCCCCGAACTCGTGGAGTTCTTCGCGCGAGATGGCATGCCGCTCTCCGGCTTTCTCTATCGACCCGTGAAGAAGGAGCGCGACGAGCGGCCCAGCCCGACGCTGCTCTACTTCCACGGCGGCCCCGAGGGCCAGACGCGACCCGACTACCAGTTCCTGTTCGGTCCCCTCGTCGACGCCGGGATCACCGTCTTCGCCCCCAACGTCCGCGGCTCGTCGGGCTACGGCCGGCTGTTCTCCCATGCCGACGACCGGTACGGCCGCTACGCGGGTATCGACGACGCCGCGGACTGCGCGGAGTTCCTGTGCCGGCAGGGAATCGCCGATCCGGACTCGGTGTTCTGCTCCGGCCGCTCCTACGGCGGCTATCTGACCCTGGCGTGCCTGACCTTCCACCCCGACCTGTTCGCGGCGGGGATCGCCATCTGCGGCATGAGTGACCTCGAGTCGTTCTTCCGCAACACCGAGCCGTGGATCGCCGTCGCCGCGTACACCAAGTACGGCCATCCCGACTCGGATCGCGAACTGCTCGCCGACCTGTCCCCCATCCACCGCATCGACGACATGCGGGCACCGCTGCTCGTGGTCCACGGTGCACACGACACCAACGTGCCGGTCAGCGAATCGCAACAGATCGTCGCCGAACTGCAGGCCCGCGGCGCGATCGCCGAGATGCTGATGTTCGACGACGAAGGTCATGAGATCGTCAAGCGCAGCAACCAGCATCGGCTGACCGAGGCCGTCGCCGAGTGGATCGCCAAGTACCCCACCCGCCCAGGAGTGATGCGATGAACCGACGCATGACCGACCGGTTGCTCGCACAGCTCGCGGAGACCCGCACGGGCAACACCCGCGCCAACGTCCTCGAGGAGCTCCGCAGGCTGATCCTCTCCGGTGGTGCACCTCCCGGGACCCAGATCCCGCCCGCCGAGATCGCCGACGTCTTCCAGGTCAGTCCGATACCGGTGCGCGAAGCGCTCAAGACCCTCGTCGGCGAGGGTCTCGTCGTGCATCGCCCCAACGCCGGATACCGCGTGAGCCAGCCCTCGACCGAGGAGCTCCGCGAGATCTACTTCGTCCGCGGAACCCTCGAACAGGCCGCCCTCGCCAGATCGGTCGAGCTCATCGACGAGGCCTCACTACAGCTCGCCCGTGACCACCACGCCGAACTGCTCGTCGCGGTGAAGTACAACGACGGCAAGGCTTTTCACGACATCTCCCGCGACTTTCATCGCGCCCTCACCGTCCCGTGCGCGATGCCGCGACTGCTCAACATGTTCGAGGCGACCTGGAACCTCACCGAGCCCTTCCAGATGATGCGGTCGGTACCGTCGGAGACGCAGGCGGCACTCAACTCCGATCACGAAGCACTGCTCGACGCCTTCGCCGACCGCGACACCACCGCGGTCCTGGAGGTCGCGAGCCGCCACCACCAGCGACTCGAGAGCGCGATCATCGAGACGGCAGCCCTGCTCGCGGTCCGCCACGACTGACACGTTCTGACGGGGCCGTCCGCCCTGCGGAATATATCTGCGCGTTCATCGACAGGTAACAAAGCGTTCCTACTTTTGTCCCATCAGCGTTCCGCACCTGAGAGCGAAATCGACACCGCTGAGAGACAAACCGGGAGAACACATGTCCACACCAACCCCCGCCGACGCGGCCCAGTCGCATCACGGCGCCGCGGGCGAGAGCATCATCAAGGCCGGCTACGACGATCGACTCACCAACACCGACCTCGCGCCACTGAAGGAACAGAAGTGGACCTGGTACAACATCTTCGCGTTCTGGATGTCCGACGTCCACAGCGTCGGCGGGTACGTCTTCGCCGGTAGCCTGTTCGCGCTGGGCATCGCCGCCTGGCAGGTCCTCGTCGCCCTTCTGGTGGGCATCGTGGCCGTCAACATCCTCTGCAACCTCGTCGCCAAGCCCTCGCAGATCGCGGGCGTTCCGTACCCGGTGACGACGCGGGTCTCCTTCGGCGTCAAGGGCGCCAACATCCCGGCCATCATCCGCGGCGCGATCGCGGTGGTCTGGTACGGCATCCAGACCTACCTCGCCTCGGTCGCGTTCGGCCTGCTGGCGCTCAAGTTCTGGCCGGGTCTCGAACCGTGGGGTGACGTCGACCAGCATGGATTCCTCGGTCTCTCGGCGCTCGGCTGGGCCGGCTTCCTCCTGATGTGGGTCCTGCAGGCGTTCGTGTTCTGGAACGGTATGGACACGATCCGCAAGTTCATCGACTTCTGCGGCCCGGCGGTCTACGTGGTGATGATCGTGCTCGCCGGCTACCTGATCGCGAAGGCCGGCTGGGACAACGTGAGCCTCGATCTCTCGGTGGGTGAGGGCCTGTCCGGCTGGTCGTCGTTCACCATGATGATCAGTGCGTTCGCGCTGGTGGTCTCGTACTTCTCCGGGCCGATGCTCAACTTCGGCGACTTCTCGCGCTACGGAAAGAGTTTCGGCGAGGTCAAGAAGGGCAACTTCTGGGGTCTGCCGGTCAACTTCCTGTTCTTCTCGCTGCTCGTCGTGTGCACCGTCTCGGCTGCGGTGACGGTGATCGGCACGGACGAGGACGGCAACATCATCACCGACCCGGTCCACATCGTCGACAAGATCGACAACACCACCGCCGCCGTACTCGGCGTGCTGACCTTCGCCATCGCCACCATCGGTATCAACATCGTCGCCAACTTCGTGTCCCCCGCCTTCGACTTCTCGAATGTGGCCCCCACCAAGATCAGCTGGCGTACCGGCGGCATGATCGCGGCGGTCGGCTCGGTGCTGATCACCCCATGGAACCTCTTCAACAACCCGACGGCGATCCACTACACGATGGACACGCTCGGCGCGGTGATCGGTCCGCTGTTCGGCATCCTCATCGCCGATTTCTACCTGGTCAAGAAGCAGAAGATCGTCGTCGACGACCTGTTCACCATGAAGCCCGAAGGGACCTACTGGTACCGCAACGGATGGAATCCGGTGGCGGTGGCCTCGACCGTCGTCGCGTCCATCCTGCCGATCTGTGTCGTCATCTTCGGCACCGCCTACCAGGCGAGCTTCACCTGGTTCATCGGCGCCGGACTCGGGCTGGCGATCTACTGGCTGGGTATGAAATTCGTTCCCACGCATCTGATCCACGGTTCGGCACCCACCGCGGACACCACCACCGACATCGCGGTCGACGCCGCGGGTGAACCCGTGGTCGAACCGACGCCGGAGCCGGTCGTGGCAGCCACCACCGAGGAGACCACGAACAGCTGATGCGACTGACTGTCATCAACCCCAACACATCTCGGGAGATGACAACGGTGATCTCTCGGGCCGCGCGATCTCCTCGCGCGGCCCGACACCGTTGTCACCGCGGTCACCTCGCCGACGGGACCGGCCTCCATCGAGAGCCACTACGACGAAGCCCTCGCCATACCCGGTGTGCTCCGGGCGATCGCGGACGACCCGGCCGCCGACGGCTACCTGCTCGCCTGCTTCGGCGACCCGGGTCTCGACGCCGCCCGTGAGGTGGCGTCGGCACCGGTACTCGGTATCGCCGAGGCGGCGTTCCACCTCGCGGCGCCGCTCGGTCGCGGATTCTCGGTCGTCACCACGCTCGCCCGGAGCATGGGACGCACGCGGGACCTGATGAACCACTACGGTTTCGGACGACACTGCCTCGGTGTGCACGCGTGTGAGATACCGGTCCTGGAACTCGAGACGAATCCCGACACGGCCGAGATCCTCACCAAGTCCTGCCGGGAGGCGCTGCTCGAAGACAGCTCCGACGCCATCGTGCTCGGCTGCGCGGGCATGGCCGATCACGCGCGCACCATCAGTGCGGAGCTCGGCGTACCGGTGATCGACGGGGTGTCGGCCGGGGTTGGGATGCTGTCGGCGATGGCCGCGATGGGTTTGTACACCGGGACGGCGTCCGGCGAGTTCGCCGCGCCGGGACCCAAACGCTACACCGGCCTCCTCCGGGACTACGGCGTCTGACCCGGACCGTACTTGCCTGCTCAGCGTGCGATCGGCGGAACCGCGCCGGGGATCTCGATGACGGAACCGGCGTGCGTGGTCACGTAGACGCTCCTGGCGGAGAAACCGGCCCTGCTAGCGCCGACGGAGATCCCGGCCGGCGTCGTGAGGTTCTCGGCCAATGCGCAATGCGATCCGTCCCGGCCGATCCGCCAGACCTGTCCACCGAGGTAGATCGGGGCATAGAGCGTGCCGCCGGCGTCGATGTCGAGGTCGTCGAAGAACACCCAGTCGAGCCCGGCGGGCGGACGGAAGTACGTCCGTGAGGTCCCGGTCGCGGTGTCGACGGCGAGGACCCGGGAGTCACCGAGGGACACGTTCGCGAACAGCGTCCGCCCGTCCGCGGACACCGCCAGCCCGTTGCCCGGGGAGTCGCTGAACCAGGCGCGAGACACCTTGCGATCCGGGCTGATCCGATCGATCGCGGACACGATGTTGCTGGAGGCGTAGACCGTCCCGTCGGGCGCCCGCACCACTCCGTTCGCCATCGACAGCCCGTCGGCGTACACGCTGTGCGCACCCGTACCCGGGTTCACCTCGACGAGCGATGCGGAGTCCGGGGACACCGCCGCGGCGGGGCCACTGCCCGAGCCGACGAGAACCCTTCCGTTCGGCAGTGGCGCGATCCCACCCGGCGACTCGACCCGCGCGACCCTCCTCGGTGCCGCGCCCGGTCGGTCGACCGCGATGAGCCGATTTCCCATCAGGTCGCTGACCAGCATTCGGCCGGACCGGTCGAAGGCGACCGCCTCGAATGCCGTCGGTTGAGCGACCACGGTGCGTGGCGTTCCCACGCCCGCACACATCGGGGTGTCACCGGGCGAACGCGGAAGCGCCGCGGACGGACCCGCACCGAACGCACCCACCCCGGTCACCGCGATCAAGACCAGTGCAGCAGCAACCCCTGAACGAATCGACACCCTCATCGAACTCCCCCGTCACACCTCGGTGTCCGCGGCACCGGCGAACCCGCCGCGATCGCGCGTCCTTCCGCGCATCGGACATATGTTCCGGGCCGCGGTTCGACGCCGCAAGTCGGATCAGTGCCACATCCGGCGTCGAGACGTACCCGTGAGCGGCGATCAGCGGTTCCGGGCCCCGGGCAGCACGATCGCCGACGCCACGAGGAAACAGAGAGCACCCACGAAGGTCCCGGCATTCGCGGCGACGGCATCGGCGGTCACGCCGTCCCTGGCGACGAAGGCACCCACCGCCGACACCCCGAACGCCACGCACCCCACCCAGTTCACCAGGACCGACCACCAGTCGCGGCTCCGAAGATCGACACCACTGCCGGCCGACCGCGAGTAGGCGACGAAGGCGACCGCGCCACTGATGAGGAAGGCGATCGAGCCGCCGGCATCGGGCGACCACACCAGGTGGCGTTCGCCGGCGACGGTGTGGGCGAACAGCGCACTGGTCGTCGAGATGTTGAACAGGATGGTTCCTACGGATTGCGTTGCGGCGCTCAGCCATTCGGCACGGACCGCCGAGCCCGGCATCGAGGACTCGAGTTCGGCCGGTGTTGCACTGCGCACCAGCTGGATGAAGCCGGCCCCGGTGAAGAACCATGCGCCGACGAAGTAGCACAGGTTGACGGTGTCGGCGCCGACGAGCTGCCCGAATCCCGGCACCGACCCCAGGGCGAACAGCGCCGAACCCACCATGAAGCCCAAGCACTGTTTCGGCAGCGTCGGCGCGAACCGTGCCGCGGGCCGGGCGCGACGCCGTCTCGACGCCGTCGGTGCCGAACTGTCAGGCGGTGACATCGAGGACCGCGATGACCTTGCTCGGTTCGATCCAGAGGCCCAGCTCGCCGGGCACTCCGTTGCGCGCGCCGAACTCCTCGGCGCGCTCCTCGCCCATATACCGCGCGCCGCACATCGTGGCGATCCGACGCACCTCGTCGAGATCCTCCGTCACCACCGCACGCCCCTGCACCTGGACGAACCCGTACGGCGGCTCCTGCAGGTCCACCGACATCGTCACCCGCGGATCACGCAGGAGCGCACGCCCTTTCGCGGTGGTGGCGCCGGTGTTGAAGGCCAGCCGGTCGCCGTCGACGACGAACCACACCGGGACGACGAGGGGCCGCCCGTCGGAGGCGGTGTAACCGAGATGGCCGGTCTTGGTACCGGAGGCCAGGAATTCGCGGACCGCGGGACCCGACAGCGACGTTCCAGACATGTTTCCAGCCTAGGTCTTCCCGGCCCTGACGTTCTCAGTTCCAGTAGCCAGAGTTGAGTAGCGCCGATGCCCCATCCCCGCCTTGAGTAGCCCGGAGCGCGCGACGAGACGTCCCCATCCGCCCCTCGAGTAGCCCGGAGCTTGCGGAGGGCGTATCGAAAGGAGCCTCCACCCAGCCACTTTCCGATTCGGTGTCAGAACGGTGGTGGGTTGTTGCGGTCCCAGTCGTCTTGTCGTCGGCGGTGGGTGTCGGTGCGGGCGACTCGCTCATCGTCGAGTCGCTGCCGGGCCGGGTGGTCGGGCGGCTGGGTCTTCAACGAGCTGAACAGGTCCCGTCCGGTGAACGGATTACCCAGGTACACATGGCCGGTGGGTGCTTCGAACCCGATCGCCAGGTACTCGTCCTGGGAATCGCGCCACCGGCCGAAGGTTTTGATGCGGTGATGAAACCGGCACAACGGTTTCAGATTCCGTTGCATGGTTTTCCCACCGCTGTCGGGGTTGCGGTGGTCAAACGGCTGGGTGTGGTCGAGGTCGACCGTCCACACCGGCTGATTGCAGCCGGGGAACGTGCAACACAACTCTCCGGCACGCACGAGTGCCTGCAGCTTCTTGCCGGGCACATACCGGCTCGCGGCGGCGGCGGCCGCCGCATCGGCTTCGGCCGGTTCGGTGCGCCCGCCGGCGGTGACGAAGGTATGGGTGGCATCGGCGAACAGAGCGCGCATGGCATCGGCATCGATGAGCCCGTAACCATCGAGCACGCTGGGATCGTTGTCGCGACCCTGCATCGTGGACTCGTTGGCCACGATGTGAAACGTCGGACGCGGAGCCCGGCACCTGGTGCACGTGCACGCGCATTCATCGTTCTTGTCGGCCACCGGCCCAACACCGGCATCGGAGGCGTCGAGCTCCTGCGCGGCGGGTTCCTCTGCGGCGGGTTCGGGTGCGCAGTCCTCACACCGGCAGTCCAGGTCTTGTCTGCCGTGCGCGAGTGCGAGTAGAGCGTCGGCGCGGCGCTGGCTCATGGTGCGTCCATCACGCTTGTGGACACCGGTGGCCATCGCTGTCAGACGGGCGTTGAGCGCGGCGGCGTCGATGTTGGGCACATGCCCGGCGATGCGCGACTGGCCGGGCTGGTGCCGGTCCGGGCGGATCGTGAGACCGCGGTCGCGGGCGGCGTGTTCGTTGCGGCGTTTCACCGCATCGGGGGCGTGGGTGTGGACGATCTGGTCGACCATCGTGGTGAACCGTGTGGTGGACATCGGGTCGCGGGCCAGGATGGCTTCGGCCAACGCCGCGTCGACGGTCGGCATGGTGGCATCGTCGACGAAATCGGTGCGCTTCATCGCGATCTGGAACCGTGACATGTCGATGCGGGCACAGGCCAGGGTGGTGCCGGTGAGTGGGAGTCGGTATCGCATCGCATCGCCGGTACGGATCATGTCCCGCGCCTGAGCCGAGGTCATGTTCATCGCGGCGCCGAACTCGGCGGTGGCCTGCTCGAACCCGTTCGGGCCGAACTCCTCATACGGATCGCGACCGGCCAACACCTCGGCGGTCATTGCCATCAGGTCGTCGACCGACTCGGCCTGCCCGGAATGGACTTGACTGCGCCGCAGCTGGTAGTCCTCCTCGCGGTGGTCATGCAGCAGACTGGCGGCCATCGCCATGCGGCAGGTGTTGACCGCGTTCATCGACGCCGAATATCGAGCAGTGGCGATCAAGGCTTCCGGGGAGAGTCCGGCGAGGGGTTCGAACACATCAAAACCCGGGTCGGGGACATCCCCGACGGGGTCGATGGTGCCGAACTCGAAAGCCATGACACCACCATACGAGCAGCCACCGACAATTCCGATCGGCACCAGATCGACGGATCAGAGGGCGCGCCAACGACTTTCGGTAGTAGATGTTCCCGCGTGGCCGATTCCTTCCCGCTTATTGGCTAGCGCCCGCGGGCAGGAAGCGGTCCCGCTGGTGCAGACTGCAACGGATCACGCGCCGGCACTCATCCGAGACCCGCCAGTCGATTGCCGATGTGGACGGCCATCATCATGATCGTGGCGTGCGGACCGCTGCGGCCACCGGTGGGCAGGATCGACCCGTCGACGATGCGCAGCCCCTCGGCCCCGTGGACCGCGCCGAGCGCATCGGTGCGCACACCCATCGGCATCGTGCCCCAGGCGTGCTGGGAGAACCCCGGCACCGCGGCCACCGACGCACTTCCCGGCACGACGATGCCGGCGAACTCGCGCGATCGCAGCATCTCCACCACCCGGTCGGCTCCGGCCCGCATCGACACGGTGACCTCGGGCGACGGTTCGCCGAATTCGAGGCGAACCCGTTCATCACCCGCGACGAGCCGAACGGGCGACCGACTCATCGCGGTCACCTCGACCATCGGCCCAGTGGGCGGAAGACCGTCGATGAATGCTGCGAAATCATCTCGATAGCAACGGATCTCGAGTCCGTCATCGGTGTGCACCACCGTCGGGAGAACCATTCCGGGGTCGGCCGGCGCCATCCGGCGATAGGAGACCGCGAGTCCCCGGTGCTCGCCGGCCTCGAGGTGATCGGCCCCGTCGAGCGCCTCGAGGCCGGAGACGAGGAGGAGTTGCGCGGTGCCCAGCGTCCCGGCAGCGAGGATCACCTCGCCCGCACTGACGGCGAACCGGTCGGCCCGGACACCGGTGACGCGCCGGCCACCGGAGACCGCGAGCCGCCGGACCTCACAGTCGGCCAGTACGCGGAGATTGGGCCGGTCGAGGGCCTGCTCCAGGTAGGCCTCGGCCGCGGTCCGCCGCAGCATCCCGGACCGGTTGCCGAGCACGCGGTTGACGCCGACCACCGGCCAGCGGGCGTCGACGGGCCGAACCGGCACCCTCGCCGACCAGTATCGCTCGAAAGCTCCTCCGGCATCACCGAGTTCGTCGTCGGACACCGGTGAGACGCTCATCGAACCGGCGATCCCGTCGAGCTCGGAGTAGGCGGCGTCGACGGCGTCGAGGTCCCAGCCGGCCGGCCAGTCCGCGAAGTCATCCCGGTGCCAGCGGAGGAAGTATCCACCGTTGACCGCCGACGATCCACCGACCGCGGACCCGCGCGCCGCGGTCAGACCGTCGAGATCGGTGACGTGCCGGACCACGTAGCGCGCATGGTCGCCGATGGGGAGAGCCCGGAGGTCCCGCGCCTCCGGCCCCGGCCGGCGTCCGGGTCCGCGCTCGAGCAGCACGACGTCGCGGCCGGGGTCTCTCGACAGTCTCTCCGCGAGGACGCACCCGGCGCTCCCCGCGCCGACGATGACGACGTCCGCGGTCAGACGCTCGTCGGGCGACGACATCCGGAGAGGACGGGTCATCGGGAGATGACCGGGCGCAATGCCTCCGCGTCTCGGTGGGTGATGACGCCCTGCCAGAGACCGGCCCCGTAGGCGAGGTCGTCGAGGCGGCGCATCAGCAGATAGCGGAACGGCCCCAGGGCCGGCGGGGTGGTCGGGTCCGCGAGCAGGTCCCGGAACCAGGACACCACCCCCTCGACGATCGCCACCTGAACCGCGAGTGTGCGGAAGCGTCTCGACACGCAGGCCAGCAGCAGTGCCACCGGCCAGTAGTGCCGGCAGATCGCATCGGCCGCCTGCAGTAGCCCGAACCCGGCGGCGCGTCCGGTGAGTTGCGCCGAGACGAGAGGCGCCGACGGCAGGTCTCCGAGCCGCTTGCGCAGACGGGTCGCGAGGTGCGCGAGGATGATCATCGCCAGCGCCGCGCCCACGCGGGTTCGCGACAACAGCGCGACCACGGCCGCGGCCATCGGCACCGACATCACCATCGGGGCGGCACGGTCGCCATGACGTGCGGCGAGGTGCGCGGCCCCGGTTCCGTAGAAGCATCGTCGAGACAGCACCGAGCGCAGGTCGGTGCGGTGGTCGTGCGCCACCCGGGCGACCGGGTCGTAACGAATCCGCCAGCCCGCGGTGTGCATCCGCCAGCATGCGTCCACGTCCTCGGCCACCCGGAGAGACTCGTCGAAACCACAGAATGCGCTGCGCCGCACCACGATCGCCGCACTGGGAACGTACGGGACGCGGGTCGAGGGCAGAACCGCGGACTCCTCGGGGCCCATGTCCAGCGACGACCAGCCGTTCTCGTACCGCTCCGCCAGCGAGGACGATCCGTCGGCGGATCGGAGTCCGACGATCCGGGGGCCACGATCCCCACGGTCGGGTCGGAGAAGTGGGTCAGGAGCACGGTCAGCCAGTCCGGGTCGGGAACGACGTCGGAGTCGAGGAAGGCCACGAAATCGGTGGTGGCGGCGGCCGCCCCGGCGTTCCGCGCGGCCGCCGGACCGCGGTTGTCGTCGAACCGGATCACCTTCGCACCGGGCCGATCGGCCACGATCGGCACGTCCGATCCGTCGTCGACGACCACGACCGTCAGACCGTCGAGAGCGTCGAGGAGCCGGTCCACGCCGGCCTGGTTGTCCTTGACCGGCACCACCACGGTGACGTCGGCCGGCTGCGGCCCGAACATCGGGCGGGGGTTCGCGATTCCGGCGTCCAGCAGCGCCCGGGCCAGACGGCGGGTCACGTTGTCGCACACCTCGATTCGACCGTCATCAGAGGTCATCCCGAGTGCGGCGTCGGACATGCGCAGCAGTCGTGTCGGAGAGCCGCCGACGAGGTAGCGGAGGTCACCGCCGCGCGCGGACCCCAGGTCGATCTGAACCTGGAAGCCGTCGGGCAGGTCGGTGGGATTCTCCGGCGCCGCCTCGCCCGGCGAGTCGGCGCCGTCCTCTGCGCCTTCATTCGAAACAGACTGTGCGCCAGTGGTTTCGCCGGTGCCGCGGGGCGCCGAGTCGTCGAGTGCGGTCATCCGAGCCGCCCCAGTTCGTCGACCTGCCAGGAAACGAGCGCTTCACCGAGACGATCGGTCACCTCGGCCACCAGTCGCCGACCCTCGTCGGCGGTGGCCTCGGTGGGATCACCCAGCACACCGTTCGGGCTGACTGCCCCGACACCGCCTTCGCGCATCGCACCGAGGAGCGCACCCACCGGCTCGCGATTTCCGGCGACCGCCCGCGCGGTGTCGACCATCGACGGCGAAACATGAAGCAGCACAGAGGTTTCGGTGAATCCGGCATGAGCGTCCGCACCCGGGAAGGCGCACGGAAACCAGGCGGCGTCGCGTCCCTCGTACCGAAGTCGGGTCACCGCGTCGATCAGCGTCCGCGTGTTGCCGCCGTGCCCGTTGACGAAGACGATGCGCCTGGCCCAGCGGCAGGCGCTGCGCCCGTACTCGATGAGCATCCCGCGGAGGGCATCGTGACCGATGGAGATCGTCCCGGCGAAGCCCTCGTGTTCGCCACTCGCGCCGTAGTTGAGGTCGGGGGCCCGCAGGATGTCCTCGGCCACGAGGCGCTCACAGACGACGTCGGCGACCGCCGAGGCGATGCGCGTGTCGGTATCCAGGGGCAGGTGCGGACCGTGCTGTTCGACAGAACCGAGAGGTACCACGAGAGTGATCACCTTCCCATCGAGGTCCGGCCAGCTGCACTGCCCCAGCGTCGACGGTCCTGTCATCTGACCAATGCTAGCCATCGCGCTCCCAAGCTTCTGCCCCTCGGCCCAAAAACAGGGAGAAACGGGCCGCAAACCTCGTGCCGACCAGGCTGACGAGCGTTCGATCGGTTGTGGAATGCTAATGCGTAATGCGTGACGCCTGACACAGTGGCAGTACAACGACCGGAGGACGACACATGAGCAGTACGACACCCCACAACAGCGGAAAGCCCGGCCCACTCAGCTCCATCCGGGTCATCGAGTTCGCCGGCATCGGCCCGGGACCCCACGCGGCCATGTTGCTCGCCGACCTCGGCGCCGACGTGGTCCGTGTCCAGCGACCCGGCTCACTGCCCAAGCCCGGCGTGAACGCCGATGCGCTGCTGCGCGGCCGTCGCGTCGTCGAGGCCAACCTGAAGGACGAGACCGACCGCGCCACGATCCTCGAGCTCGTCGCCAAGGCCGACGTCATCATCGAGGGCTTCCGTCCGGGCGTCATGGAGCGTCTCGGCTTCGGTCCCGACGACCTCGCCGCGGTGAATCCCGGCCTGGTGTACGGCCGCATGACCGGCTGGGGCCAGGAGGGGCCGCGCGCCAACCTCGCCGGACACGACATCAACTACATCTCGCTCACCGGTCTGCTCCACGCGATCGGCCGCAAGGACGATCGTCCGGTGCCGCCGCTCAACCTGGCCGGCGACTTCGGCGGCGGGTCGATGTTCCTCGTCGTGGGCGTGCTCGCGGCACTGCTCGAGCGCGGCATCTCCGGCAAGGGACAGGTCGTCGACGCTGCCATGGTCGACGGCGCTTCCGTTCTGGGACAGATGATGTGGGCATTCCGCGGCACCGGCCTGTGGAGCGACACCCGCGGCGTGAACATGCTCGACACCGGCGCCCCGTACTACGAGGTCTACGAGACCTCCGACGGCAAGTACATGGCCGTCGGCGCCATCGAGCCGCAGTTCTACGCCGAGCTGCTCAAGGGCCTCGGCCTCGCCGACGCCGACCTGCCGGCACAGAACGACATCGCGAACTGGGGCAAGCTGAAGGAGGTCTTCACCGACACCTTCAACTCCCGCACCCGCGACGAGTGGGCCAAGATCTTCGACGGCACCGACGCCTGCACCTCGCCGGTGCTGACCTTCGCCGAGGCGCCGAGCGACGCACACATGGCCGCTCGTGCCAACCTCGTCGACATCGACGGCGTCACCCAGGCGCAGGTCGCCCCGCGCTTCTCGCGCACCCAGCCGGAGACCCCGGTCGCACCCGCCACCGAGGCCGTCGACCCGAAGACCCTCTGGGCCTGACCTGGACCCACCACAATCGCCACTTCCCGGACAGATGCGCTGGGCTGGTTGCAGCCGGCGCTTCTGCACGGGAAGTGGCGATTCTCGTTTCCTCACGATTCGCTTCGTGACGATCTCGCTCCCCGAGGTGCGAGAAGCGATGCCCGGCGAAGAGTCGGAGATCGCGTCCGCGTCAGCACCGTCCGAGGGCATATGGCCCTCGGACGCACCTGAGATGGACGAGATTTCCGACCGCGCGGCCCGCTGTTCACCATTCACCCCGTGAAGTCCGGTGCGCAGCGCCCTGATTGATGTCGCGCGCGATATCGATCGGGGGGGGAACGACTTCGGCCGAGGTCGTACAGCCGGAGCGATGTCGCGTGCGACCTCATTCCGGCCGGCCCGTCCGATGCGACCAGTCCCTCGCTCCCTGATCCGAGAGAACGCGACGCGCCCCCTCGCTCCCTGAGGTGCCAGGAGCGATGCCCGGCGACATCCCCCGCCCCCTGAGGTGCGAGAAGCGATGCCCGGCGACATCCCCCGCCCCCTGAGGTGCGAGAAGCGATGCCCGGCGACATCCCCCGCCCCCTGAGGTGCGAGAAGCGATGCCCGGCGACATCCCCCGCCCCTGAGGTGCGAGAAGCGATGCCCGGCGACATCCCCCGCTCCCTGAGGTGCGAGGAGCGTAGCGACGAGCCTCGAAGGGTCAGACCTTCGAGTGCCCCATGTCGATCTGGAACTCGGCACCGGTGATGCCCTTGGCGCTGTCGGAGGCCAAATACATCACGGCGTCGGAGATCTCGTCGAGCGACGCGACCGGGTGGTAGTCCAGGATCGACGTGAAATGCGGGGTGACCCAGGGAATCCCGAAGATGCGGTGTGCTTCGGTGTCGGCGACACCCATCGGGGTGTCCACCGCGTACGGGTGGACGCTGTTGACCCGGATGTGATGGTGGCCGAGTTCCTTGGCGGCAGTCTGCGCGAGACCCACCAGGCCGTGCTTCGACGCCGAGTACGACGCCTGCAGCGGCATCGCCTTCAGTCCGGCGACCGAGCTGATGATCGCGATCGAGCCGCCGTTCCCGGCCTCGAGCATCGCGGGCACGGTGGCCTTCAGCGTCTTCCAGGCACCGATCAGGTTGATGTCGACGACGTCGCTGAACTGCTCCTCGGACAGCTCCCACACCTTGCCCCAGGTGAGCACGCCGGCGTTGGCGATCACGTGGTCGAGCCGACCGAACTGTTCGACGGCATCCGCGACGAGCTGTTGCTGGAAGGCGAGGTCGCGCGTATCCCCTTGCCGGGCAAGGATCTTGCCGCCCGCGCCCTCGACGAGCCGGATGGTCTCGGCGAGGTCCTCGGCGGTCGCGGGCGGATAGGTCGCGTGGTCGATGATCGGACCCGCGATGTCGAGCCCCACGATCGCGGCCCCCTCACGGGCGAACCGGACCGCGTGATTGCGGCCCTGACCACGGGCGATGCCGGTGATGTAGACGACCTTGCCGTCGAACTGTCCCATGGCAGAACTGTAACACGTTCTAGTTCTGCGTCCAGGGCCCGTTCACACCCCCGCCCGCCGACCGGAGGTCCGGTCGGCGGGCGGGGGTGATCCGACGAGGATCAGGCGTTTCCGAAGGAGCGCTTGAATCCCTCCGGGATGAACAGGTCGTCGGCCGAGAGTTCGTGCACGCTCTTGTGGCCCAGGCCCATCAGGACGCCGTCGAGCCCCATCCGCATGAGGTCGAGGACGTTCTCGACACCGGACTGACCGTTGGCCGCCAGGCCCCACAGGTACGCACGGCCGATCATCACGGCGCGGGCGCCCAGTGCGAGAGCCTTGGCGACGTCGCTGCCGCGGCGGATGCCGCCGTCGAGCAGGACCTCGATGTCGTCGCCGACCGCATCGGCGATGTCGGGCAGCAGGCGGATGGTCGCCGGGGTTCCGTCGAGGTTGTTGCCGCCGTGGTTGGAGACCGAGATCGCCGACGCACCGATGTCGACCGCGCGCTTGGCGTCGTCGAGCCGGGTGATGCCCTTGACCATGAACGGACCGTCCCACTGCTCACGCAGCCACTGCAGGTCCTCCCAGGTGGGCGGCGGGGTGCCCATCCACTCGCCGTAGGCGCCGAAGAAGGTCGGGCCGGGGACACCCTGCGGGGTGAGGTTGGGTGCGGTGAGGTCGGGGATGGTGATCTTGCCACCCTTGACCCAGTCGAGGGCATACCGCGGCTTGACCGCGATCTCGGGCCCGAGACGCACGAGCGCCTTCAGGTTCACCTTCTCCGGGATCTCCGGGCTGCCCCAGTCTCGTCCGACGTTGAACACCCAGTCGGTGGTGACGATGAGACCCTTTGCGCCGGCCGCCTTCGCGCGCTCGGCCCGCCGGAGAATGTCCTCACGGCTGCCGAGCCAGTAGATCTGGAAGAACACCTTGTCGTTGACCGCGGTGACCTCTTCGACGGCGTGGGAGGCGAAGCTCGACAGGCCCATGGCGGTCCCCCGGGCGGCAGCGGCGCGCGCGACGGCGACCTCGCCGTCGGGATCGACGGCCTGGACACCGGTCGGCGAGATCATCACCGGGAAGGACAGCTCCTGCCCCATCACCGACGTGGTCATCTCCCGCTCCGGCTGCGCCCCGACAACATGTGGCGCCCAACCCAACTCGGAGAAGGCCTGCACGTTGTCGTCGAGGGTCATACCGGCCTGGGTGCCCGCGACCAGCGATGCGTACACCGACTTCGGCAGTCGCTTCTTGGCGCGACGCTGAGCCTCGGTGACCGTTTCGAACCAGGGGTTTTTCGCCCAGGGGTTGAGAGCCATTTTCTCACTCACTTCTTCTCGGACACGGGTCATCGCCGGGGTGCGTACGCACCCCGGGACGACTCGGTTCACGGTCGGCCGGCGGTGGATTACCGCGCGGCAGGGGTGAACCCGGCCAGCGGGTTCTCATCACAGGACTTGGTGGGCCGACCGATCGGGGCGAGGTCCCCGTCGGGCCGGCGGGTCATCAGGGTCAACGGGGTTCCGCGCGAATGATCCTTGTTCGCAGTCGGTTTGGTGCGGTCGCCGGCGAGGAGCTCCTCGCCGTAGCCCTGCACACACTCGGGGTCCGGTCCGGCCAGCGGCAATCCGGTGAAGAACTTGGCCGCCATGCAGCCACCACGGCAGGCGTCGAAGTGCGCACACTTGGTGCAGGCACCGGCGTTCTGCGGCTCGCGCAGTTCGGTGAACAGATCCGAGCGCTGCCAGATCTCCTGGAAGCCGCCGTCGGACAGGATGTTGCCGGCGAGGAAGTTCTCGTGGATCGCGAACGGGCAGGCGTAGACGTCGCCGACCGGGTCGATCAGGCACACCACGCGTCCGGCACCGCAGAGGTTGAGGCCGGGCAGGCCGCCGCCCGAATCCCCACCGAAGGCCGACAGGTGGAAGAACGAGTCACCGGTCAGCACGCGATCACCATGTGCGACAAGCCAATCGTAGAGTTCGCGCTGCTGCTCGGGCAGCGGGTGCAGATCGTCCCAGACATCGGCACCTCGGCCCGACGGACGCAACCGGGTGATGCGCAGGGTGGCGTTGTAGCGGTCGGCGAGCGCCTTGAACTCGTCGAGCTGCGCGACGTTCTGCCGGGTCATGACGACGCTGATCTTGGCGTCATTGAAGCCGGCCTCGGCCAGGTTCTCCAGCGCCCGGACGGCCATGTCGAACGAACCCGGACCGCGCACGGCGTCGTTGACCTCGGCGGTGGCGCCGTCGAGGGAGATCTGGACGTCGACGTAGTCCGACGCCGCGAGACGAGCCGCGACCTTCTTGTCGATCCGCAAACCGTTGGTGGAGAACTTGACTCCCACCTGATGACTGGTGGCGTAGTCGACGAGTTCCCAGAAGTCCGGGCGGACGGTCGGCTCACCGCCGCCGATGTTCACGTAGAAGACCTGCATGCGCTGCAGTTCGTCGATGATCGCCTTGCACTGTTCGGTCGAGAGTTCACGCGGGTCGCGCTTACCCGACGACGACAGGCAGTGCACACATGCCAGGTTGCAGGCGTAGGTGAGCTCCCAGGTCAGGCAGATCGGCGCGTCGAGCCCGCGTTCGAACTGGTCGACGAGGCGGCCGACCTTGGGCACCTGGTCGGCGGGTGCGCTCGGACGCTCGGTGGTCACGAGTCCGGCTGCGGTGGGCGGCATCTCGATGGTCGTCATCGTGTCGGTCCTAGGGTCGGGGCTGAATGCGGGAATCGATCGGGGCTGGCGATCGGTGGTGGGGCTCGGTCAGGCCGCGCGCGGCGTGATCATCGCGCTGTCGGCGAGCGCGGTGAGCGCCTGTACGTACAGCGGCCGCTGCGCGGGCGTGATCCCCGCGGCGAGGAGGGCCGCCTCGGCGGAGTCGTGGTCGGCGAGGGACTGGACGATCCCGACCACCGTGAGGTTCTTGAGGAACGAGAGCTTGCGGGTACCGAAGTGGTACAGCAGCGCGCCGAACGGCTCGGGGCGCAGCGCCACCTTCGGGTTGAGTTCCCACGCGGCGAACGTGTCGAAGCCATGGGCGTCTGGTGCATCGGGACCGGGGGCGTCGAACCGGACCCCGGCGACCGCGGAACGGTCGCCGGAGGTCGGATTCGATGTCGGGGCAGACATCAGTAGACCCCGCACATCCCGTCGATCGACACCTCTTCGACGAGCGACTCGGCGATGAGTTCGGTCTCGTTGGAGCCCTGCGCGGTGACCGCGGACTGATCGGCCATGATCCATACCTCCTTGATTCGTGATGGTGACTCGGATCACGGACGACTATAGTGGCACTCAGTGCACAAAAGCCAGAGTCGATGCGAAAACTATCCGGACGGATAGGCAGTCCACCGGAGGCACCATCACGAAGAAGCAGGTCACATAGGGTGTGTTCTCGATGACGCCCCAGCAGCAGGACACCAGACCCTCGCGCACCGCGCCCGGACGACGCCCGATCTCGTCACGGGCCCGGATCAGCGCGCTCGCGATCGGACTGTTCACCACCCGGGGCTTCGAGGAGACCAGCGTCGACGACATCGCCGAGGCCGCTGGCATCGCCCGCCGGACACTGTTCCGGTACTACCCGTCGAAGAACGAGATCCCCTGGGGCGAGTTCGACGACCACCTCCGCGAGTTGCGCGGACTGCTCGCCCAGATCCCCGCCGACACCCCCATGGCCGACGCCCTGGTGGAAGCACTCGTCGCCTTCAACCGCGTTCCGCCGGAGGAGCTCGACAACCACCGCCGGCGCATGTCCCTACTCCTCGGAGTTACTGCACTCCAGGCGCATTCGATGATCATGTACGCCGACTGGCGACACGTCATCGCCGATTTCTGCGCCACCCGCCTCGGCCTGGACGAGAACGACCACCTCCCCCAGACCATCGGCTGGCTGTGCCTGGGTGCCGCGCTCGCCGCCTACGAGCAGTGGCTCGCCGACCCCGATGCCGACCTCGAGGCACTGATCGCCGACGGTGCGCGCACCGTCGCGAACGGCGTCGGCTCGTTGAGCCGGGTGTCGTGACCGTCACCCCGACTACGCTGGCGACAGAATGGCCTCGTGGGACGCCCACCGGTTGGGCTATCCTGAAGTAGAACGTGTTCTAATTCGGCCCGGTTTCACCCGGTCCTCGACGTCGGAGAGCTGCTACATGTCTGACCTGACCCCTCATGGCTCACGAAGCGTGATTCTCACGGTGGCCGAGGTGATCGATGAGACGTCCGATGCCAGATCCATCGCCTTCGAGGTCCCCGAGGCGTCGTCGGCCGCTTTCACCGACTACAAGCCGGGACAGTTCCTCACCCTGCGCATCCCGAGCGAGCAGACCGGGTCGGTGGCGCGCTGCTACTCCCTGGCCTCGTCGCCGTACACCGACGCCCGCCCCAAGGTGACCGTCAAGCGCACCGTAGACGGTTACGGCTCCAACTGGGTGTGCGACAACCTGTCCCCCGGTTCGCAGATCGAGGTGCTTCCTCCGTCGGGAGTCTTCACCCCGAAGTCCTACGACGATCCGCTGCTGCTCATCGCCGCCGGCAGCGGCGTGACACCGGTGATGTCGATCCTCAAGGCGGCGCTGAAGAAGAGCAGCGCCCCGATCGTCTTCTTCTACGCCAACCGCAGTGAGGACGACGTGATCTTCGCGGCCGAACTGCGCGACCTGCTCCACGCGCACGCCGACCGGCTCACCGTCGTGCACTGGCTCGAGACCCTGCAGGGCCTCCCCTCCTCGGCGGCTCTCACGTCGGTGTTCGCGCCGTACTCGACCACCCACACCGCCTACATGTGCGGACCCGGGCCGTTCATGGACGCCGTCCACAAGGCCTTGGCGCAGGCGAACTTTCCCCACCACAACGTCCACACCGAGGTCTACAACTCGCTGTCCGGCGACCCGTTCGCCGACGTCGAACTCGAGGAGGTCACCGAGGAGGACCAGGCTTCCGCGGCCACCGTCGAAGTCGAGCTCGACGGCGAGACCCACACCCTGAGCTGGCCGCGTAAGCGGACGCTGATCGACATCATGCTCGCCGCCGGACTCGACGCCCCGTACTCCTGCCAGGAGGGCGAATGCGGCTCGTGCGCCTGCACTCTCACCGAGGGCACCGTCGACATGGACAACGCAGGAGCCCTCGATCCCGAGGACATCGCAGACGGCTACATCCTGGGCTGCCAGGCGCACCCGACCTCCGACTCACTCAAGATCGAGTTCTGACAAGCAGTTCGAACCAACCGAAGGAGCACGACGACGTGGCCACCATCCGGAAGTCCCGACTGAATCCGCTCCAACTCGCCCGCGGCCTGGCGGTGATGCTCCTCGGCATCGGGGCGCTCCATTTCGTGGCGCCCAAACCGTTCGACGAGATCATCCCGGAGGAGATCCCCGGTGACCCGCGCACGCTGACCTATCTGTCCGGGGTCGCCGAGATCGGTCTGGGCGCCGGACTTCTCGTGCCACGCACCCGACGCGTCTCCGGCGCGCTGTCGGCGCTGCTGTTCCTCGCCGTCTACCCCGCGAACCTGAACATGGTGCGGCTCTGGTGGGACAAACCGCTGCCCTACAAGGTAGTCGCGCTGGCACGCCTGCCGTTCCAGCTCCCGATGATCTGGGCGGCAGTTCGCGTGGCGCGCGAGGGCTGAGGCGACTCTCACCTCAGCGCACGTAAGTGCGCGCGCTCCTCGGGAGTTCGGTGCTCGATCGCGTAACTCAGTGCGGTGCGGCCCATTCGGGCGGCATTCTCCTCCAGGTACCCGAGGAGTATCTGCTCGTCGACGCGCTTTCCGACCTCGCGCAGCATCCACCCGAACGCCTTCTGGATGAGATCGCGCCGGTCGTCGCGGACGTGCGGCGCCACCGACAGAAGTGCCGACGCGTCACCGTGTTTGATGTGCGCGAAGGTCGCGATGATCCCCACCCGGCGCCGCCAGAGGTCGTCGTCGGCGGCGTGGGCGAGGATCACCGCGTTCTCGTCCCGCCGGCGGCAGTATTCGCCCAGGACCGAGTCGGCGGACGAGTCCACGAGATCCCAGTTGTTCACCCGTCCGCGCCGCACCGCGTCGAGGTACAACTCGACCCACCGCGCGGCGCCGTCCCGGTCCGGACCCGATCTCGGCCGCAGCGTCCGCTCGAATTCACCACGCAGCAGGAACAACGCGATGAGCCGGTGTTCATGAATCGGCGAATCGAGGAGCGCGACGACCTCATCGGAACCGATACCCCGGAACCGCTTGGCGATCGCACGCTGCTGGGGCACACGGAGTCCGATGAACTCGTCGCCCTCCCCGTAACCGCCGGGGCGGGTCTGGAAGAACTTCCCCAGGCCGATCGCCAACTGCGGGTCGGCGATCTCGGCGGCTGCCGCCCGCACCGCCGCGGCGGTCAACTCGGCACCCACCGGCGTCCTACAGGAGGTCGGCGATGGGTGTCGGGGTCTGCAGCTTGGGCCGGGTCTTCATGACCGCGCCGACCTTGCCGGCGCCGACGACGCCGGTGAGGATGCCGTCACGGCTGTAGTAGGCCACGAACTTCTTGCCGTCGTCGTCGATGAGGTGCACGGTGTCGTCGGCGCGGGGGCGCCGAGGACCTGGATCTTCACGTCGAACTGGTCACTCCAGAAGTACGACACCGCCGCGGTCACGGCGTCGCCACCGGTGATCTGATGGGCGACCACGGACGCCTGCTCGACCGTGTGATTCCAGTGTTCGACACGGTGCGGGGTGCCGTCCTCGTCGCGCCAGTTGGCGACGTCGCCGAGGGCGAAGACATCCTCGGCGCTCGTGTGTCCGGTTGCATCGCAGGCGATCCCGCCGCCCACCTCGCGTGGCGCGAGGTCGATCCCGGAGCCCTCCAGGTAACCCGTCACGGGGGTGGAACCGATGCCGACGACGACGATGTCGGCCGGGAGCTCGGTGCCGTCGGCGAGCTTGACCGCCCGCACCCGGGATCCGCCCTCGTCCTCGGCGACGACGATCTCGGCGACCCCGACACCTGTGCGCAGGTCGACGCCGTTGTCGGTGTGGAGCCGGGAGACCAGCGTGCCGATCTGCTCACCGAGCGCCACCGCGAGCGGGGTGGGGGCCGGTTCGACGAGGCTGACGCTCAACCCGCGGGCGGTGAGGCTCGCGGCCACCTCACAGCCGATGAACCCGGCGCCGATGACCACGGCGGTCGAGGCGGAGTCGATCTCGCCACGCAGCGCCACCGCGTCGTCGTAGGTCCGGATCATGTGCACACCGGCCACGGCGTCGGCGAGACCCGGGAACGGCCGCGGGTCCAGACCGGTGGCCAGCACCAGCGTGTCGTAGGCGACGGTGTCACCGGAGGCGAGCGTGATGGTCTTGTCGGCCGGCGAGACCGCGGTCACCGCGGAGCCCAGACGAAGGGCGATGTCGTTCTCGCCGTAGAACTCCTCGGGCTTGAGGTCGACGCGATCGTCCTTGCCCAGCAGTACCGACTTCGACAGCGGCGGGCGATCATAGGGCGGGTGCGTTTCGGCACCGACCAGGGTCACCGGATCGGCGAACCCGTTGTTGCGCAGGTTCTCCGCGACCCTGATCCCGCCCAGACCCGCCCCGACGACCACTACGCCCGCGCCTGATCCACTCATTCTCGTCCCCTCTCACCGCGGACACCCTTCAGCCAGGGACACCTGTCGCGTCCCTGGCGACTGCCTCAGCGGGTTACGTCTCCGACCGGTTGCAGGTCGGACAACAGCCAATTCCCGTCGACCTTACGCATAAGTGCCCACCTTGCGGTAGGGGTTGTCTCACCGTCCGCACCGGCAGGCGCCCTAAAGCCTATAGGTTTTTGCCCGTCTGCGACAGACACCGTCTGATCCACGAACACCAGGACCCGCGCCCGGTCCGCGGCGCTGTCGTCCAGGCCGGCGCCGACGACCCGTCCGACCATCGTGATCGACGAACCCCGCGCTCCCGCGAGGACGACGTCGGTCCCCCGGTTGCGGTACTCGAGGCGCAACGGATCGGTGAGCAGCGCGTCGGTCCGGCGTCGCTGGTCAGGCGGATCGCCCGGTCCGAACGTCATCAGCGCGCCGACCGCGCCGCCGGCCGCGGACAGGATCGCCGCACGCTCGGCCTCGTCGAGCTCGGGAGCGGACCGCAACACCCCGATCCAGGCGACGAGGGCGATGACGAGAGCCACGACCGTGACGACGACCAGCGCACCGATGCGGCGGCGTTGCCGGCGGCTCGGGCGCGGCTTCAGGGTTTCGGTCATGGTCGTCGCGCCTCCGCGATCTTCCAGCCGTCGCCGGTACGTTCCATCGTGATCAGCGCCGTGATCCGTTCCGCGGTCGCGTCGACGGCCGCGTCCCCGGCATCACCCGACCCCAGCAGCAGCGGATTCGTGGCGTCGGCGACGACGAGCACGTCCACGGCGGTGCCGGTGTCGCCGGATGTCGGATCGGTCACCAGTCCGGCCGAGACCACCTGTCCGACACTGCGTCCGGTCTGTGACCGCACCTCCGCGACAAGAGCGTCACGCGCAGTCGCGATGCGGTCCCGCTGCGACCCGGCGCTCACCGCGAGCACCCCGTCCACGTACGCGCCGGCGTCGGCCGGGTCGGCGGTCAGCATCGCCGTGACCGCGGTACGCGCCGACTCCAGTACCTCGCGTTGCAGATCGGCCTCTGCCCGCTGCCCGCGGATCTGCCACCCCAGGACGACACCCGCGACGACGAGGATCGCGACGATCCCCGCCACCCCCATGAGCACCATCCGTAGGAGCCGTGTTCGTCGCACGGCGCGCTCTCGGAGCGCCGGTGCGGCGGCGATCCGGGTCGTGCGCGCGGTGCGGGTCGCCTGGTCGACCCGAACCCGGGCGAGCTGCACACGTGCGGTCGTCGTCGAGTCGGTCATCGGCCTCACCCGATCACATCGGCTGCGGCGAGGAGCCACGTGTCGTCGGCACGGACGAAGCGGGCCAGCACCGAGCGGCGGACCGTCGTCGCGGAGGGTTCTGATTCGGCTGGCGCGCCGGCCCGTACGGTCACCGCCACCCGCATCAGGGCCTTCCCCTCGGTGGCATCGGCGTCGACCACGCTGACGATCTCGGGCCGCCACACGACGGAGACGGTCCCCGGCTCCGGCGGCCGGGTGAGCTGCGCGCCGTAGCTGTCGAGGAAGTCGCGGGCGACGAGCTCGCGGGCCCGCGACCGATCCTGTTGCCACCGTGCCGAATCGACCGAGAAGACGTCGGCGACGATCGTTCCCGCACGGTCGCGGAGTTGCTCACGGCTGTGCTGCAGGTCTTCTCCCGCGGAGTACGACCGCCACGCGAACCCCACCGCGAACAGCGCGACTCCCAGCACCAGCGCTGCCACCAGAACTCGGACGGCTCCCGCCCGCGACGAGATGTAACCGGTTGACGTCATGGAAGGTATTGCACCGCCCCGAGTTTCAGCGAACCGTCGTCCGGGGTCACGAGGACGCGCAGCCGGAATCGGCGTGCCTGACCGTCCCCGGCCCCGCCACCCGTGTCGAAGACGACGGTCGCCGCGACGAGAACCGTTGCATTGTCACCCTCCCGGGCGGAGACCCCCGTGCCGTCGACCGACGATTCGGAGACCGATCCATTGGCCTGCACGAAAGCGCTGTAACTGTCCGCGGATTGGGCGAACTCGTCGTAGAAGGCGCCGGTCGCGCCCGCGAGGATCTTGCGCGCCCGGCTCGGATCACGATGGTCCGGCGCGATCAACACACCGACGCGTTCGGCCGCTGCCCGCTCGAAATCATCGTCGGTGTAGGCATTCCGCGCGTCGGTCCAGGCCACCACCGCGATCCCGGCCAGGACGACGGCGACGATCGCCACCAGCGCGGCCAGAATCAGCCGGCGCCGCGGCACCGGGCGGCGTAACCCCGCCTCGACCTCGACGGCGTGCAACTCGTCGAGCGCCTCACGCAGATCGCGCCGCGCCGTACGCGCGGCCGCGATCTCCGGCGCGCTCGTCGCCCCGTTCCACAACGCCATCTCGCTCCCCTACGACGACAGGCGCGTGCTTTCCTTGTCAGATCGGCCCGCTCGCTCCGCACCCGGCGCCGGGTCAACGACCTTCTCACCACGGATGCGACTCGAGTAGGCGGCGCGCGCCTCCTGGTCGGGGCTCAGGAAGATCGAGTCCAGTTTGGTGAGCTTGCGGCTGAACCGCTTCATCGCCTGCGGGAACAGCGGGCTCGAGTCGGCCCAGCGCATCGAGCGCGGGGCGTACACGCGCGTCACGGGCTTGGCGATGGTCTCCACGACGATCGCCGCCACCTCTTCCGGTGCGACCGTCTGGATGAACTTGTTGGTCTGGAGCCCGGAGATCAGCGCGGTCCGGGTGAAGGTCGGCAGGACGGCGCTGACGGTGACACCCTCCGGCTCCAGCTCGGCACCGAGCGCCTCGGAGAACTCGATCACCGCGGCCTTGGCGCCGTTGTAGATGGTCAGACCGGGGGTCGGGATGCGGCCGGCGGTCGACGCGATGTTGACGATGTGGCCGGTGCGTCGCGGTGCCATGCGTCGGGCCGCCTCCTGGCAGCCGATGATGACGCCGAGGACGTCGATGTCGAAGGTCCGGCGGATGATCGTGTCGTCGTAGGACAGGAACGGACCGACCGGCATGATCCCGGCGTTGTTCACGAGGACGTCGATCGGCCCGAGCCGCGACTCGACCTCGGAGAGGAATGCGTCGAAGGACTCCCGCTTGGTGACGTCGACCTCGACGCCCTCGATACCGAGATCGGCGGCGGCCTTGCCCACCGCCTCGCCGTCCACGTCGCCGATGGCCACCTTCGCACCCGCCCGGAACAGCTGCGTCGCGGTCTCGAAGCCGATACCACGTGCACCACCGGTGATGACGACGACCTTGTCCTTGCACGCCGCCCGGATGGCGTCGTGGTCGGGTGTCCGGGACAGCTTGTCGCGCAGGCTCATTGGTTCCCCCTCGGGTGGTTGATGTGGAAATCGAAAGCGGATGGCGGGCCTCGCGGGCCGCCCGACGTCAGGCGCCGGTCACCAGATCATCGGGGCGAGGAATTTCGCCGCGAAGTCGCGAACCCGCTGCGGTTCGGTGCGGGCCGGGTCCGACGGCGGCGTTTCCAGTAACGAGATCACCAGGCGCACATGGATCTCGACGGCTTCGAGCAGATCCTCGACGGGCATCTCGGCACCCTCGTCGCGCAGCGTGGCCGCCACGCGGTCGGTGACCATGTCGATGAACAGCGACGTCATCTTCGCGGTGACGCTCTTGATCTCCGAGTCGGTGAGGACGATCCGGCTCAACAGCGGATCCGACATCACGAGCTCGGCGCCGACCGCGAACGCCTCGACGAGGGCGTCCTTGGGGCCCATCCCCCGGACCGATTCCTCGAGCCTTTTCATTCCCCGCTCATAGGCGTCGGTGGCGACGGCGTACAGGAGCGCCTCTTTGTTCGGGAAGCGGCGGTACAGGGTGCTGCGGCTGACGCCCGCGCGCGCCGCGACCTCGTCGATGTTGGCGCGGCGCACTCCGGCCTCGGCGAACTCCGACGCGGCGGCGGCGAGGATCGCCGCCTCCTGGTCGGCCGGGCTCGCGGTGTTGCGCACCTTGCGGGTGGACGTGCGTGCGCCCCTCCCCTTCACCGCGCTCTTCAAGGAGTCCTTCACGAGATTGTCCGACACGCGATCACCGGCGTCGGAGGGTCACGGGGAGCTTGTCCTTGGGCACGGGCAGCGCGCTGTAGTCCATCGGCAGCTCGTAGTCGGCCGGGACCGACCATTCGTACCCGCGCAGCAGGTGATGCATGATCGTCTTGATCTCCATCTGGCCAAAATACAGGCCGATGCATTTGTGAACGCCACCACCAAATGGCATCCAGGCGAACCGGTGCGTTTTGTCCTCGGCGCGTTCGGGACAGAACCGCTCGGGATCGAACATGTCCGGGTTGGTGAAGAACTCCGGATCCCGCTGGCCCGACAGGGACGAGGTGGTGACGATCGTGCCCTTCGGAACGTAGAAGCCCTCGACCGAGGTGTCCTTGATGGCCATCCGGGGTTGCGCCGGCACCGGCGGACACAGCCGCAGCGACTCCTTCATCACCAGGTCGAGCGCGGTCATGCTCGCGAGACCGTCGTAGCCCAGTTCGGGTCCGAGTTCGAGCGACTCGGCGCGCGCCCGTTCCTGCCACTCGGGGGCCTTGGCCATGTGGTAGGCCATCTGGGTCATCGTGATGGTCGACGTGTCGTGGGCAGCCATGAGCACGAAGATCATGTGGTTGACCACGTCCTCGTCGGAGAAGCGATGTCCCTCATCGCTTTCCGCATGACACAGCACCGAGAAGAGGTCCGGGGTCTCCCGGGCCCGCTTGGCGGCGATGTTGGCGTAGAAGAACTCCTCGAGAACCTTGCGGGACCGCAGGCCCTTCCACCAGCGCCCTCCGGGTACGGGTTTGCGCACGTAGGCAACACCCGCGCGGACGGTGTCGATGAACGCCTTGTTGATGCGGTCGGCCTCGTCCCTGGGCAGGTTCAGCCCGAGGAAGACCTCCAGCGCGACATCGAGGGTGAGCGCCTTGAACTGGTCGAAGAGTTTCACCGAACCGACCGGGAAGTCGGCGATGCGCTCGGCGATCATGGGCTGCATCTCCTGCATGTAGCCCTTGAGCGCGGTGGTGCTGAAGGCCTGCTGCAGTATCTGCCGGTGGTGACGGTGTTCGTCGAAGTCGAGGAGCATGACGCCGCGGTTGAAGAACGGGCCGATGAAATAGCTCCACGCCGGACCGTTGGCGAAGGCCCGGTCCTTGTTCATCAGCAACTCCTGCGCGGCGCGCGGGTTTCCGGTGACGACCATCTGCACACCGAACGCGTTGAGCCCGGAAACGCTGCCGAACTGCGCGCGACGACGGTCGGCGAAGGCGAACGGGTCGCGACGCATCGACATGATCTCGAGAATGCTGTTGCGGCCCGAGCACGGGATGGCCTGCAGGTTGCTACCCGCGGGCGGGGTCGCCAGTACCGATGCCATGGCCGTCTCCCTCCGAATCGGAACCCTGCGGAATGTGATCCACATCGCATACTAGACCATGTTGAGACAAATCGGCAAAGACGTTCCTAGCGCGGGATGGAACCGTCAGGCGTCGGCGAGCAGGTGATGACAGCGTCGCAACCGGTCCCGCCACCACAGCCGGCGATCCTCCGGCGCGGCGTGCGCCCCGGCAGCGATCGGCTCTTCGGGACCGAACCACCGCGGTTCGACGACGCCGCCGCGCATCCGGAACGAGGGTGCGACATCCGCGGCGAGGAGCGAACCGGTCCCCAGGCCGCAGGCGAGGTCCAGGCGAGGCAGGGCCGCGGCCGCGGCGACCCCGGCCGCGATGCCGACCGCGCTGTCGAGCGCACTCGACACCACGACGTCGAGACCGAGGGTGTCGGCGAGTTCGAGCGTCGCACGCATCCCGCCGAGCGGCGCCACCTTCACCACCGCGACGTCGGCGGCGTCCGCCGCGACGACCCGGAGCGGGTCGTCGGCCTTGCGGATGGATTCGTCGGCGGCGATCGGGACCTCGACCGCCCGCCGCACCTGCGCAAGCTCTTCGACTGTGCGGCAGGGCTGTTCGGCGTACTCGACATCGCCGATCGCGCGCAGCGCGGTGATCGCCTCGTCGACCGACCAGCCGCCGTTCGCATCGACGCGGACACGTCCGATCACCTCACGCGTGGCCTCGACCCGCGCCATGTCGTCGTCGAGGGTCTGGCCGGGTTCGGCGACCTTCACCTTCGCCGTACCGGCCCCGGGATATCGCTTCAGCAGATCGGCCACATCCTCGGCCGGGATCGCGGGAACGGTGGCGTTCACCGGCACGGCGTCGCGGACCGCGAGCGGTGGACCGAGGTAGGCGGCCTCGATCCCGGCCCGTAACCACGCGGAGGCCTCGGCGTCGTCGTACTCGACGAAGGGCCCGAACTCACCCCAGCCCGCGGGACCGGCGAAGACCATCGCCTCGCGGGCGGTCAGCCCGCGGAACCGGGTGCGCATGGGGAGTCGGACGACCACCGCCGTGGCCAGCAGGTCCTCCACATCAGGGAGTTCCCACTCGCTGTTCACGCCGCCGCCGGGCATCGCTTCCTCCTGGTCCACCAGATCACTTGTGAACGAGGGTTGTGGAAATCGATGGAACAACCTTCACAGTTTGTTCCAAGTCCGCTACCCTCGCTCTCATGTCAGTCAACCAGGGATTCGATGCCGGTATCCGCGAGGCGGAACCGATGATCGTCGACGACACCCCGGACACCGCCGGCGAGATCGTGCGTCCTCGACTCGGAGCCGACTCACTCGTGTGGAAGTTCTACGGCGATTCCCGGGGCATTCTCGGCTTCCAGCGTCTGGCCGGCACCGAGAACTGCATCGAGCAGCTCGGCCAGGCCGTCCTCGACCACTCGGTGATCTTCAGCGACTTCCTCGGCCGCGCCAAGCGCACGGGCCCGCCGGTGATGAAAACCGTCTACAGCACCGAACCGGAGAAGTGGGGCCGGACGGTGCGCGACTTCCACAAGGACATCAAGGGCACCATCAGCGACGGTTCGCGCTACCACGCGCTCAACCCGGAGCTGTTCTACTGGGCGCACGCGACGTTCGTCGATCAGGTCCTCTTCATCACCGACACCTTCATCCGCCGGTTGAGCTACGCCGAGAAGGTGCAGATCTTCGAGGAGAGCAAGGTCTGGTACCAGCTCTACGGTGTCAGCGACCGCGGGCAGCCGGAGACCTATGAGGAGTTCGTCGCCTACTGGGACGACATGCTGGACCGATTCATCCCCCACAAGACGATCGTCTACGCGACCGGCTACATCCGTCAGGGTCTGCCGCGTCCCAAGAAGATCCCCGCACCGGTGTGGAAGGTGCTGTCGGCTCCACTCAACGCGTTCATCCGCACGGTCATCGTGGGGACTCTCCCGCAGCAGATGCGTGACGTCTGCGGCCTCGAGTGGAACGACAAGAAGGAGAAGAACTTCCAGCGTTTCGCCGCGTTCATGCGCGCCATCAACCCGTTGTTCAACAAGCTCCCGCTGAAGACCCTGTACGTTCCGTGGGCCTACGAGGCGTGGCAGAAGGTCGGTGTCGACCCGCGCCCGCTGCACAACAAGCCGGCGGCCTAGCGTCCCAGGCCCTTCGAGGCTCGCATCGCTCGCACCTCAGGGAACGATGGGTCCCAGGAACTCCTCGACGCGTCGGATGAACTCCGACCGTCGGTCACGGGGTGAATTCAACTTGTCGTCGCAACACCTTGATCTTGGAGGTGTTGGCTTTGGCTACAGCAGACTGGAGCAAGAAGACCAGCGATGCGCCCACGGGGGTTCGTCGGCAGTGGCGAGCTGATCGTGCGTTGCGGCCGGCGATGCGTTCGCCGGGCCGGCCCGAGCCGTCGCGGGCGGTGCAACGTCAGTTTTGGGGGTTGATCGCGACGGGGATGAGCACGGCGGAGGCGTCGGTGGCGGTCGGCGTGTCGGTGCCGGTGGGGTCGCGGTGGTTCCGCCACGCTGGCGGAATGACGCCACTGAGTCTGGACGAGCCGGCGGGTCGTTACCTGTCGTTCGCTGAACGGGAAGAGATCGCGCTGCTCCGCGCCCAACAGTGTGGTGTGAGAGAGATTGCTCGGCAGATCGGACGCAGTCCGGCAACGATTTCGCGTGAGTTGCGCCGCAACTCCGCTACCAGGAGTGGGAAACGTGAGTATCGAGCCTCGGTGGCGCAGTGGAAAGCTGAGCAGGCCGCCAAGCGCCCGAAAACAGCGAAACTCGTGGCCAACGTCGAGTTGCGGGAGTACGTGCAGGAGCGGTTGGCGGGCACTGTCCGTAGCCCCGACGGCACGATCGTCGCCGGCCCCACGCCGCCGCCGTGGAAGGGGCTCAACAAGCCGCACCGGGCCGACCGGCGGTGGTCTCTGGCATGGAGTCCGGAGCAGATCTCCCAGCGCCTGCGGGTCGATTTCCCCGATGATGAATCCATGCGCATCAGTCATGAGGCAATCTATCAATCCCTGTTCATCGAGGGCCGTGGCGCGCTCAAACGCGAGTTGGTGGCGTGCCTGCGGACCGGGCGGGCATTACGGGAGCCCCGTGCTCGCTCACGCAACAAGCCGCAGGGTCACGTCACCTCCGATGTCGTCCTCAGCCAGCGCCCGCCTGAGGCCCACGACCGTGCTGTCCCCGGCCACTGGGAGGGTGATCTCATCATCGGTGTGGGTCGGTCGGCTATCGGCACTGTTGTCGAACGGCGCAGTCGCGCAACGATTCTAGTCCATCTCCCACGCTTGCAAGGGTGGGGTGAGCAACCGCCGGTGAAGAACGGGCCGGCACTCGGTGGCTACGGCGCCATCGCGATGAACGCGGCACTGACGGCGTCGATAGCGGCGCTGCCGCAGCAGTTGCGCAAGACGTTAACGTGGGATCGCGGTAAGGAACTGTCCGCTCATGCCCAGTTCGCGATGGATACCGGAACGCAGGTGTTCTTCGCCGATCCGCATTCACCGTGGCAGCGACCGTCCAACGAGAACACTAATGGGCTGCTGCGCCAATATTTTCCGAAGGGAACTGACCTGTCACGGTGGTCTGCAAACGACCTCGAAGCCATCGCATACACCCTCAACAACCGTCCCCGAAAGGCCCTCGGCTGGAAGACCCCCGCCGAAGTCTTTGAAGGACAGTTACACTCACTACAACAACCCGGTGTTGCATGGACCGATTGAACCCGCCCGGTGCACGCTGTGCCCCGCATCGATGGTGACGAACCGTGAATCCGGGAGCGCCTCGCTGACCGACTGCAGATGTCGCGGCGGGAGGAAGCTCTTCTCCCCACCCGAGATCACCATCGTCGTCGCACTCACCCGCGGTAGTTCCGACCACCACTGCGGTGCGCAGACGTCGAACTCGGCGACGATCTCGTCCCCCATCCGGCCGTCGAACCGAATGACCGGCAAGGGGTTCCGCGCCAGCGCGAGGAGTCCACAGACCTGCTCGCCGAGGGTTGCCCTCATGGTGATGCCCTCGGATAGGTCGGCCTCGTCGCGTGGCATCGGCGGAACCTCTTCGAGGACGAGTCTGCGCACGCGGGAGGGCTCGTACATCGCGAGCCGCAGCGCGGTGTGCGCGCCGAGCGAGTGCCCGACGACGTCGGCCATGTGGATCCCCAGATTGTCGAGCACGTAGACCAGGTCGTCGCGGAAGTCGTCGAGGCGGTACGGGCCACCGGCACGGCCGCTGCGACCGTGCCCGCGGAGGTCGACACTGATGACGTCGCGACCCTCGCGGCGCAATGCGGCGGCGAGCGGACGCCAGGTCGAATGATCCGACGCCATCCCGTGGACGAGGACCACCGGCACCCCGCGGTCGGGTTCACCGGCCACCCGGACCGCGAGGTCGGGTTCGGCACGTCGACTGAGCACATGCATGCAGATCAGGGTACGAAAGATCGCCCTGCGCCCCTCGTCACACCCGACAGCAGGCGTCCGCGCGGACGCCTCAAGCAGGATCGTCGAGGCGTTCGGGGTCCCGTTCGACCACGGTGACCCTCAGGGAGGGGCATGTCCGCGTCGGCGGTGTCGACCCCGTCCACGCCCGCCCAGACGGCGTCGACCATCGGCTGCAGGAAGAGGCCACCCAGCTGGCGCACCATCACCCTGAGCACCTGAACCGCCTCGGACCGATCGGTCGACGCCAGACCGGACTCACGCGACTTGGTGACCTCGGACCTGGTCAACTCGGTCAGACGACCGATCAGCGCCCCGTGCTCACCGGACGGATCGAGCACGGCCCGACGCAGGTAGTCGACCACCGGCGGGTGCTCGACCAGCATCCGACGTACCGCGAGGTCCCTCGCCTCTCGTACCTCGGCCGGCGTGCCGTCGGTGGGCGCCGAGGCGATCGCCTGCGCGTGACAGTCGACGATGAGCTGCTCGACCGCGTTCCGGAGTCCGTCCTTGGTCTTGAAGTGATGCTGAACGAGCCCGACCGTGACCCCGGCCGCCGCGGCGACCGCACGCATCGACACCCGCCCCTCGCCCTGACCCGCGTAGAGGTCGAGCGCCGCGTTCCGGATCTTCGCCTTCGCGGTCAGGTCCGCGGGACTCATGCGCGGGTCTGTCACCCCTGACCACCTTCCCCCGTTGACGTACGCGTCGTCGACGCCGATGGCAACGACCTGCCGCACGACGGGGTCAGCCAGGGCGAACTGCTGTTCCGGGGCCCGTGGATCACCGAGCGGTACCACAACCTCGCCGACGACGCCGACAAGTTCCTCGACGGCTACTGGCGGAGCGGCGATATGGGCGTGATCTACCGCAACGGCTACCTGAAGCTCACCGACCGCCTGAAGGACGTCGTCAAGAGCGGCGGTGAGTGGATCTCGTCGATCGACATGGAGAACGCCATCATGGCCCACCCGCGCGTGGCCGAGGCAGCCGTCATCGGCGTCGAACACCCGAAGTGGCAGGAGCGCCCGGTCGTCCTGGTGGCCACCACCGACGGCGAAGACCTGGACATCGACGAGGTGCATGCGCTGCTCGTCGACCGGTTCGCCAAGTGGCAGCTGCCCGACACGATCATCCGTGTCGACCGCCTGCCGCGCACCAGCGTCGGGAAGCTGGACAAGAAGAACATGCGCGGCGAGTACGGCGACCTGTACACGGACACGCAGTAACCCTTCTCTACGCCCGCCAGCGATCGACCGCGAGAAGTCGATCGTCGGCGGGCTTTTTCGTCCTCAGAGTTCGTCGACGATACGGTCACGGGCGCGTCGGTACTCGTCCTCGGTCAGCGCGCCGCTCCGGTGCAGGTCGTCCAGCGAGGACAGCCGGTCCGCGACCGTACGCGTGTCACCCGCGGAGAAACCGGCCGACGACCCCTGACCGACTACCGATGCCGTTGCCTCCCAGTCGATCTCGAACTCCTGGGTGTCGGGGTCCACGATCACCGCGAGCCGTCGGGTGTACAACAGCGGCTGCTGGAAGATCGGCACGACCTTTCGGGTGTTCACCTCGAACGGCACCAGGCCGCCCCCGCCGATCCGCAGGCCGAGCGTCATCAGCGGCTGGTTGTTGATCTCGACGCCGGTCTGGCCGATCGAGGTGACCTCGGCGATGCCCCGCACCCCGGTCGCGCGCAGCCGGTCGGATCGGATTCCGCCGCGATATCGCATCCACGCCAGTCCCGCGCCGATCAGGACGTCGAGCAGCGTGACCCCGAGTCCCGTCCACAGCATCCACTCGGTGTCCGGCAGGTCGAGGAGGAAGTAGCAGGCGAGGAAGATCGGTCCGACGATCCCGCACAGCATCACGAACAGAAAGGTGCCCACCGCGCCCGTCAGATGGGACGAGACACGTGGCCCGGCACCCGATTCCCCGAACATGGTCATGCGGGGACTGTATTCGTCCACCGCGCTCCGAGCAGGGCTTTGTGTGGTGCAAGACCGTCCCCGAACGACAACCACCGCCAACGACAAAGGCGCCCCAACCGCTTTCGCGGCTGGGGCGCCTTCGTCGACTCAGTGAGTCAGTGCGTCAGGACAAGATCACTTGGTGATCTTGGTGACTCGACCCGCACCAACGGTGCGGCCACCCTCGCGGATGGCGAAACGCAGGCCCTCGTCCATGGCGACCGGCTGGATGAGCTTGACGCTCATCTCGGTGTTGTCGCCCGGCATGACCATCTCGGTGCCCTCGGGGAGGGTCACGACGCCGGTCACGTCCGTGGTACGGAAGTAGAACTGCGGACGGTAGTTGTTGAAGAACGGGGTGTGACGGCCGCCCTCGTCCTTGGACAGGATGTATGCCTGGCCCTCGAACTCGGTGTGCGGGGTCGTGGTGCCCGGCTTCACGATGACCTGACCGCGCTCGACGTCCTCACGCTTGAGGCCGCGGAGCAGCAGACCGGCGTTGTCGCCTGCCTGTGCGGAATCGAGGAGCTTGTGGAACATCTCGATACCGGTGACGGTGGTCTTGGTGCTCTTCTCGCGGATGCCGACGATCTCGACTTCCTCGTTCACATTGACCTCGCCGCGCTCCACACGACCGGTGACCACGGTGCCGCGGCCGGTGATGGTGAAGACGTCCTCGACGGGCATGAGGAAGGGCTTCTCGGTCTCGCGAACCGGATCCGGGATCGACTCGTCGACAGCTGCCATGAGCTCTTCGACGGACTTGGCCCACTCGGGGTCACCCTCGAGAGCCTTGAGAGCCGAGACCTTGACGACGGGAGCTTCCTCGTCGAAGTCCTGGGCGGCCAGCAGTTCGCGGACCTCCATCTCGACCAGCTCGATGATCTCGTCGTCGTCGACCATGTCGGCCTTGTTCAGGGCGACCAGGATGTAGGGCACACCGACCTGGCGGGCCAGCAGCACGTGCTCGCGGGTCTGCGGCATCGGGCCGTCGGTGGCGGCGACCACGAGGATCGCGCCGTCCATCTGGGCAGCACCGGTGATCATGTTCTTGATGTAGTCGGCGTGACCGGGGGCGTCGACGTGGGCGTAGTGACGCTTCTCGGTCTCGTACTCAACATGCGAGATGTTGATCGTGATACCGCGCGCCTTCTCCTCAGGAGCCTTGTCGATCTGATCGAACGCGAAGCTCTTGTTGAGCTCCGGGTACTTGTCGTGCAGCACCTTGGTGATGGCAGCGGTCAGGGTGGTCTTGCCGTGGTCGACGTGACCGATGGTGCCGATGTTCACGTGCGGCTTGGTCCGCTCGAACTTCGCCTTCGCCACTTTGTGTCCTCCTGGACTGTTGCTGCTGGGCGGATCCCAGCAGGAGATTTACTGATTTACGATGTGCGCCCGCTTTGTCGGCCAGCGCGGATTGCTCGAGCTCGAGGCGATTACTCGCCGGTTGCCTTCGCGATGATCTCCTTCGACACGTTCGCGGGAACTTCCGCGTACGAGTCGAACACCATGGAGTAGTTTGCCCGGCCCTGGGTCTTCGACCGAAGGTCTCCGATGTAGCCGAACATCTCCGACAGCGGCACCTGTGCCTTCACGACACGTGCACCGCTGCGCTCCTCCATGGCCTGGATCTGGCCACGGCGGGAGTTCAGGTCGCCGATGACGTCGCCCATGTAATCCTCGGGAGTCGTGACCTCGACGGCCATGATCGGCTCCAGGATGACCGGGCCGGCCATCCTCGCAGCTTCCTTGAGGGCCTGCGAGCCGGCGATCTTGAAGGCCATTTCCGAGGAGTCGACGTCGTGGTACTGACCGTCGAGCAGGGTGACCTTCAGATTGACCAGCGGGTAACCGGCGAGGACACCGTACTGCATGGCGTCCTGTGCACCGGCATCCACCGACGGGATGTACTCGCGCGGGACGCGACCACCGGTGACGGCGTTCGCGAACTCGTAGGTGGCACCGTCTTCGGCGTCCACCAGCGGCTCGAGCTTGATGATGACCTTCGCGAACTGGCCCGATCCACCGGTCTGCTTCTTGTGGGTGTACTCGTGCTTCTCGACGGTCTTGCGGATCGTCTCGCGGTACGCCACCTGCGGCTTGCCGACGTTGGCCTCGACCTTGAACTCGCGCTTCATGCGGTCGACGAGGATGTCGAGGTGGAGCTCGCCCATACCGCCGATGACGGTCTGGCCGGTCTCCTCGTCGAGCTTGACCGAGAAGGTCGGGTCCTCTTCGGCGAGCTTCTGGATCGCGGTGCCCAGCTTCTCCTGGTCGGACTTGGTCTTCGGCTCGATCGAGACGTTGATGACCGGGTCCGGGAAGCTCATGGACTCGAGCACGATCGGGTTCGCCGAATCGCAGAGGGTGTCACCGGTGGTGGTGTCCTTGAGACCGATCATCGCGTAGATGTGGCCCGCGGTGGCGTCCTCGACCGGCATTTCCTTGTTGGCGTGCATCTGGAAGAGCTTGCCGATGCGCTCTTTCTTGCCCTTGGTCGCGTTGAGCACCTGGGTGCCCGCCGTGATGTGGCCCGAGTAGACACGCACGAAGGTCAGCTTGCCGAAGAACGGGTGAGCCGCGATCTTGAACGCCAGAGCCGAGAACGGCTCGTCGGCGGACGGCTTGCGCGAGAGGATCTCGTCCTCGTTGCCCACGGCGTGGCCCTCGACCGACGGCACGTCCAGCGGGGACGGCAGGTAGTCGATGACGGCGTCGAGCATGGGCTGGACGCCCTTGTTCTTGAACGCGGAGCCACACAGCACCGGGTAGAGCTCGCGGGAGACGGTCAGCTTGCGGATCGCAGCCTTGATCTCGTCGACGGTGAGCTCCTCGCCGCCGAAGTACTTCTCCATGAGGGCTTCGTCGGACTCGGCGACGGTCTCGAGGAGCTGCTCGCGGTACTCGGCAGCCTTCTCGACGAGGTCGGCCGGGATCTCCTCGATGGTCGGCTCGGCACCGGTCGGCACGACGCCGCGCCAGGTGATGGCCTTCTGCTCGATGAGGTCGACGACGCCGTCGAAGTTGTCCTCGGCACCGATCGGGAGCTGCAGGACCAGCGGCTTGGCGCCGAGGCGGTCCTTGATGGTCTGGACGGTGAAGTAGAAGTCCGCGCCCAGCTTGTCCATCTTGTTGACGAAGCAGATACGGGGAACTTCGTACTTCTCGGCCTGACGCCACACCTGCTCGGACTGCGGCTCGACGCCTTCCTTGCCGTCGAACACGGCAACGGCGCCGTCGAGGACGCGGAGGCTTCGCTCCACCTCGACGGTGAAGTCGACGTGTCCGGGGGTGTCGATGATGTTGATCTGGTTCTTGTTCCAGAAACAGGTCACGGCCGCGGAGGTGATGGTGATACCACGCTCCTTCTCCTGCTCCATCCAGTCGGTGGTCGAGGCACCGTCGTGGGTTTCACCGATCTTGTAGTTCACACCGGTGTAGAAGAGGATTCGCTCGGTCGTGGTGGTCTTGCCGGCATCGATGTGGGCCATGATGCCGATGTTGCGCACCTTGTTCAGGTCGCTGAGCACTTCCTGTGCCACTTAATCGCCTCGCATTTTCGCTAGAGAGCTGTTGGGTCTGAGGTGAGTCCGGCCGCGGTGACCCGGAAAGGGCCACCGCGGCCGGCAGTGATCACCAGCGGTAGTGCGCGAACGCCCGGTTGGCCTCGGCCATCTTGTGGGTGTCCTCGCGGCGCTTCACCGAAGCACCGAGGCCGTTGGAGGCGTCGAGCAGCTCGTTGGCCAGACGCTCGACCATCGTCTTCTCGCGACGCTGACGGCTGAAGGTCACGAGCCAGCGGAGCGCCAGGGTGTTGGCGCGGTTCGGCTTGACCTCGATCGGCACCTGGTAGGTGGCGCCACCGACGCGGCGGCTCTTCACCTCGAGGGTGGGCTTGACGTTGTCGAGCGCACGCTTGAGGGTGACGACCGGGTCGGTGCCGGTCTTCTCGCGGGCCTGCTCGAGCGCGCCGTAGACGATGCGCTCGGCGGTCGACTTCTTGCCGTCCAGCAGGATCTTGTTGACCAGCTGGGTGACCAGCGGCGAACCGTAGACCGGGTCGTTGATCAGGGGGCGCTTGGGTGCGGGTCCTTTACGTGGCATGACTTATCAGTTCCCCTTCTTCGCGCCGTAGCGGCTACGGGCCTGCTTGCGGTCCTTGACACCCTGGGTGTCGAGCGAGCCGCGGATGATCTTGTAGCGCACACCCGGGAGGTCTTTCACACGACCGCCGCGGACGAGCACCATCGAGTGCTCCTGCAGGTTGTGGCCTTCACCGGGGATGTACGCGGTGACCTCGACCGAGCTGGTCAGACGCACACGGGCGACCTTACGAAGAGCCGAGTTCGGCTTCTTGGGGGTGGTGGTGTAGACGCGGGTGCACACGCCACGACGCTGCGGGCTCCCCTTGAGAGCCGCGGTCTTGGTCTTTGCAGCCTTGTCGTGACGGCCCTTGCGGACCAGCTGATTGATAGTTGGCACTAGGTGTTCATTCCTCTTTGTTGTCAGTCGTGGTTGGTGCTCCGGGCAAGCTCGCGGGTCTCGGCTTCTACACCGGTCTCCGGCGCGCTTCCACAACTCGCCCCACCAGCGCATTCACACTGGTCAGTACATTTTCGCTACCCCGAGGTCGGGCGTGTCATACACTCGACAGCGGATTCGCTTGTCAGTCCTTCCTGCCACCCCGCCCTGATCTCTCATCGATCTCAGGGCCGGCTCGAGAGCCGTCGGCCGGGCATGCGGACTGGCCCAGCATGGGCCGGGCACCGACGATCCACTCTACCGATCGGGTTTGCACAGGTCAAAAAACGGATCCTCCGCGCGACCTGCAGATGAACAGGTCGTGCGCGCTGGGGTCCGAACACGCTGGGGCATGGCATTACCTTCTCCACTCTTACACCCCGGAACCCGGCGCGTCGAGGCTTCCGTGAAGCCCGGCCCTGCCACCGCCGGACCGTCCCGGATTCCGGCCCCGGACCTGCGCGATCGAGGCCGCGAAGGAGCTCTCCGGGTCTCTCGGCCGCCCGGTCGGTGAACTCTGACCACCGAACCACCGGTCGACGATCGTCGCCTGGCGTTCGAGGTTGTGATCGGGCCATGCGTGGTGAGCATCACCCGGCCCCCGGAGGCCGTAGACGTTCTCACCGAGCTCGTGTCGCGCCTGAACCGCGAACGCGTCGGCCAGGAACGCCGCCGGCGACCGCGCGCCGACGATCTGCCGAACGTGGACGAGTTCGTGGATCAGCAGCTGGCCGGGCACCGGATAGGCCGCGGGTCCGGGACCCAGCGGGGCGTCGAACGTCGCGCCGAGATTGCAGAGGACCCGTCCGTCGACGGCGGGCAGCGTGAAGGCCCGGGCGCCGCGTCCGGCCAGATCGGTGAGGATCACGTCGTCGAGCCATTCGGCCGGCCCGAACACGAGCTCGGCCGTCCGCCGTTCGTCGTCGGAGAGCGGACGGTGCCGGACGAGGAGGCCGGCAACGACCCCGGCGCCCAGGCCCGCCATCACCGCGATCGCGAGCCCGAGGGGTCCGAACCAGACCGTCACGAGTGCGACGTGCGCGGCCACGAGCAACCCGGCGGTCGGCCCTGGTCCCGCCGGCAGACGTCGACCTCCGACCCGACGGGCGAGCGACAGCACGACGCCGAGGAACCGCCCGTAGCCGCGGGCCATCCGGATGAGGAGTCGTCTCGGCATCGAGTGACCCTCAGTCCCGTACGGCCATGACGACCAGACCGGGCCCGACGTGTTCGTCGGCGGGCAGCCGGAGCTCGGCGACCGGGCGCAGGCCCGCCTGCTCGATCAATCCGACGTACTTCTCCGGCGACCACTGATGGGTCGTCCACTCGACCGGACCGCCGTAGGCCTCGGTGCGTCGCACGTCCTCCTCGCCCGTGTGGGTGCCGGTGATGAAGCAGCCACCCGGCATCAATGCGCGGGCGAATGAGGCCAGCACCTGCGGGAGAACGTGCCGCGGGAGGTTGAACAACGACCACCAACCCAGGACGCCGCCCAGCGATGCATCGGCGAGATCCAGGTCGGTCGCCGAGCCGACCTCGAAACGGCAGGACGGGTGCAGGCGACGCGCATTGTCGATCATGCGCGGCGAGAGGTCCACGCCGGCCACGTCGAGTCCGCGCTCGGCGAGATAGGCGGTGACTCTCCCGGGTCCACAGCCGACGTCGAGTACGGGACCGATGCCCGCCACCGATTCGGCGAACGCGTCGAGTGCGGCCTTCAGCCAAGGACGGCACCGGGGGTCGCCGATTCCCGTGTCGACCACCAGTCGGACGTAGGCGTCGGCCACCCGGTCATAGGACGCGCGGACGGCGTCGAGGTCGGCCGGTCGATCGATGGGGTCGGCGCGCATGCGCCCACGATATGACCCCGATACGACACCGCCCCCGGTCCGAGGCCATCGGACCGGGGGCGGCGGCGTGTCGATCCGAGTCGACTACGGGGTGTTGAACCAGGCGACGACCGACGGCCAGGCCTTCGGGTTCGACTCGCCGTAACCGATGTAGGCACCGATGAACGCGCCGACGCCGGCACCGATCCAGCCGAAGACGATGAAGCCGACGAGGCCACCGACCAGCGTGTACAGGGGTGTGTTCCCCCGCCAGCCCTTGTTCAGTTCCGCCCACATGATGTCGTAGCGCTGGGCCTTGGTCAGACGCTTCTGCTTGGCCGCGTCGGTGGCTGCCGAATCGAGCAGCGCACGGAGGTCCGGGCTGACCGTGGGGGTCAGAGTGGCCTGCGACCGGTCCGCGCTGACCGCGGCGCGCAGCGGAACGGTGAACCCGTCGATCCGCCCCGACAGCGGCATCGACGACACGGTGCGGCCGCGACCGTCGAGGATCTGGAGCGCCCCCGCCGGGCTGACCACGACGCTGCCCCCGCGCACGTCGACGATCACGCTCTTGTGGTCCGCGGCGATCGCCGCGGACGCCGTCGGGAGCGCCACCGTCGCCGGTGCCGCGTGTGCCGTCGCAACGGGGACGGCGATGAGTACTGCACCCATCATGGCCAGCGCCATGATCCCTGCCCTGAGGTGCTTCATGTGTGGATTCTCTTTCTCACGAGGATCTTTCGGCCCGTGCTCGGGCCGCGGTGATCATATCGGAGAAGAGGCACCTTCCCGCAATCGTCTCAACAGGCCAATCCTGCCCGACGGGTCGACGAATCACATTGCCGTGCAAAAGGATTGAGAATCGTGAGCGGGATCACTCCGGGGTCTGGGGCAGTTTCACCTTCGCGCCACCGGGTTTCGCCGGATTCGACGGCGGCGGGACCACCGGACCGATGTCGCCGTCGGGCGCCTCGTCGAGGTCGACGATGACCGGCGCGTGATCACTGGGCTTGCTGCCCTTGCGCGCCTTGCGGTCGATCCAGGCCGCCTCGACCCGGCCGGCGGCCGACTCGCCCGCCAGGATGAGATCGATCCGCATGCCCAGGTCCTTGTGGAACATTCCGGCACGGTAGTCCCAGTAGCTGAAGACCCGGTCATCCGGCCAGCGGTCCCGGACGACGTCGCGCAGACCCAGTGCCGCGAACTCGGCGAGTGCAGCCCGTTCCGGCGCGGTGACGTGGGTGTGCCCGACGAAGGCATCGGGATCGAAGAGGTCCGCGTCGGCGGGCGCGATGTTGATGTCACCGCAGAGCAGCGTCGACGAGGGCTCCGTCACCGCCTGCGCGAGCGCCGAGAGCCACTCGAGTTTGTAGGTGTAGTGATCGGAGTCGGGGGTGCGGCCGTTGGGGACGTAGAGGGAGTAGATGCGCAGACCGCCGCACACCGCCGAGACCGCGCGCGCCTCGAGCGTCTCCGGATCGGGGTAGCCCGGCATGCCGTCGAAACCCACCTGCACGTCGTCGAGCCCGACCCGCGACAGCAACGCGACGCCGTTCCACTGGCCCTGCCCGGCATGCGCGATCTCGTACCCTCGTTCGGCGAGATCGGCGCCGAGAGCCTCGTGGAATGCGTCGTCGGAGAGCTTGGTCTCCTGCAGGCAGACGACGTCGGGCCGCCGTTCGTCGAGCCAGGGCAGCAGGCGCGGAATCCGCTGTTTCACCGAGTTCACATTCCAGGTCGCGACGCGCATGCGCCCACGGTAGTACGACGCACCGACGCCGATTCGCACCCGGCATCCGGGCTTTCCTTCGGCGGTGATGTGTGTCACGTTGGTGTCATCGACACTCTCTCGTTCCGGTCCGATCAAACGCCACACCGCCCTGTCATCGAGCACTCGTGGCGACGGTCGGCGCTGTCGGGAGTCAGACCGGAGGACAACACCCCGGCCCGCCTGCACGACATCGGTTCCGCCGATCCCCTGCTCGACGCGGCGCGGCCCGTACTCGACGACGCCGCCGCGCGTCTCGCCGAGACCGACGTGTCCTTGCTGCTGGTCGACCACGAGTGCCGCATGGTCACCCGGGTGGCGTTCGGGACGACCGTCGAACGCCGGCTCGATGCGATCGGCGCCGCACCCGGCGTCCCGTTCGGCGAGGACATCGTCGGGACCACCGCGCTCGGCACCCCCGCCGAGACGCGCGGCGGGGTGATCGTCAACAGCACCGAGCACTACCTCGAACAGTTCCGGTCGATCAGCTGTTACGGCCAGCCGATCATCCATCCCGCGACCCGCCGTCTGGCGGGGATCATCTGCATGTCCGAGATCGCCGACCGGATCAACCCGCTCGCGGTGCCGGTGGTCGACGGCATCGTCGCCGACATCGCCGACCGGTTGCTCGACCGCTCCCGCGCACACCAGCGGCGGGTGCTCGACGCCTTCCAGCGCGCCGCCCCACGACGCGACGTCGCGGTCGCCGCCGTCGGCGACGACCTGCAGCTCACGAATGCCCTGGCCGCCGAACTGCTCTCCCCCACCGACATCGGTGCACTCCGCGCCATCGCCACCGATCCCGCTCTCCGAACGACGACGCTGCCGCTGACCCTCGTCTCCGGGGCCGAGGTCGAGATCGCCGTCGAACCGGTGGCCGGCACCCGCGGCGCCGCGCTCTTCCGGTTCCGCCCTCTCGCCGCGCCGACGCCGACGCGACCGACTCCGGTCCGGCCCTCACCGACGACCGTCGCCGTGTCCGGGGAGCCGGGCACCGGACGCACGACCCTGGCCCTCGAACTGGCTTCCGAGGGGGCCGTGATCATCGACGTCGCCGACGAGCTGATCGCCGGCCGGCAACCAGACGTCGCGGCGTTCCTCACGCGCGCCCGATCCTCTGGTGTGCCGCTGGTCATCGACGGCGTGGACCTGCTCGACGACAGGTCGGTGGCTCTACTCACCAGGGCCGCCGCGCCGACTCCGGCGGCGACCCCGTTGATCCTCGTCAGCGGCCCGCGCGCGCAGCTGGGTCCCACGGTCGCGGCGCTGCTCGGCCGATGTGCGACCCGCGTCGACCCGGCGCCTCTGCGGCACCGCATCTCAGAGCTCGCGGCCATCGCGAGCGGCATCCTCGGTGACATCGATCCGGAGCTCACGCTGTCCGGTCCGGCGACCGATGCGCTGCTCAGCCAGGACTGGCCCGGGAACCTCACCGAGCTGATCGCGGTCCTGCGGGGCGCCGCGGAATCGTGCCGGCACCGGACGGCACGCGTGATCGAGACCGCCGATCTGCCGGCCGCCTACCGGACGACGAGTCGGGCGGCGCATCTCTCCGGCCGGGAACAGGCCGAACGCACCGCGATCGTCGATGCGCTCGATCGTTCCGGCGGCAACAAGGTCCACGCCGCGCGGGACCTCGGCATCAGCCGCACCACGTTGTACGCGCGGATGCGAGCACTCGGGATCTAGGGAGTACCGCGATGGGACCGGGCCGAACGTCAGTCGACGAGCGGATCGGCCAGGGTCTGTCGGGCGAGCGCGGCGATGAGATCGGTCTGCGTGACGATGCCGACCAGCAGATCCCCGTCGAGCACGGGCACGGCGTCGCAGCCGCTGTCCGCGAGCATCGGCAACAGCGCGGTCACCGGCGTATCCGGCGCCGCGAACGGCAGGGTCGTGTCCATGACGTCGGCGGCCGTCAGGACGGTGCCGTCCCGGCGCAGCAGGCGGCCGAACCGGCGGTCCGAACCGCGTTGTGCCGACCCCCCGCGTAGACGGGAGACGAGATGGAGTTGGAAGACGACACCCAGGAACCGGCCGCCGCGCGTCACCACGGGCAGCGAGGTGAAGCGGTGGGTGTCGAACATCTGCGCGAGGTCGGTCAGCGTCGAATCGGGTCCGACGGTCACCAGCCCCCGGGACATGACGTCACCTGCGACGAGCGGACCCGCGCGGTGACCCGCGGCCTGGAGTTCGGCGGCGCCGATGAGTCGGGCGAGGTCTGCGACACCGAGGTTGAGGGACTGGCTGTACCGGTCGAGGATGTCGGTCAACTCGTTCTCGTCCAGCCCGATCCGCGCGGTGGCCGACGACTCGTCGTCGAATCGGCGGTACGGATACCGGCGTCCGGTGAGACGCGCGTACACGGCCGCGAGGACGACCAGCGCGATCGTCCCCACCGCGACCGGGGCCAGCGCGAACCGGAATCCGAGTGCTCCGATCACGTCCGGACTGAGTCCGGCGGTCATCGCCACCGCGCCGCCCGGCGGATGCACCGCGCGGCAGGCGACCATGGCCATCACCGCGGCGCCGACGGCGAGCGGGATGCGCAGCTGACCCGGCGACACCACCAGCGTCACCGCGACCCCGGCCAGCGCGGACACCGTGTTGCCGACGACCGCCGACCAGGGCTGTGCGAGCGGGCTGTTGGGCGCGCCGAACAGCAGTACGGCCGACGCCCCGAACGGCGCGATCAGGAACAGCCCCGTCCGCAGGTCGACACCCGACGTCGCGAGTACGAGTCCGACGAGCCCGAGGCCCAGCGCCGATCCGGCACCTGCGCGCACGGCCTCGCGCAGCGACACCGGCGACGGCGACGGCCCCACGGACTGCAACGCACCCCGCAATCGATCGGCCACGCGCACTGCCATCGGTTCCTTTCCTGCACGACGGCGGCGAGCGCCACCCCCGGACACGCTAGCGACGACGCCGACCGCACTTTTCTCGACCTCCGGTTCCCGGCGACCGGCACACCGACGCCAGGTGTTCAGTTTCTGGACACGGCGACCGGCCCGATCGGTGGCAGAAATGAGTCAGGTCACAGCTATGACCCAGATCACCCCTGACCGACTCATCTCGACCCGCTCGCTTCGCTACCGGCGACGAGCGCCTGCCCAGGAGGTTCCCATGACCGCAGTCGCCACCGAGTTGCTCCCGAAAGTCCGCGACTTCATCGGCCACGACCGACCGATGCTGATCGGCGGGGAGTGGGTGTGGTCCGCATCCGGCCGCACCTTCGAGACCATCGACCCCGCCACCGCACGCCCGCTCACCTCGGTCGCCCATGGCGACGCCACCGACATCGACCGTGCGGTCCGCGCCGCCCGCGAGGCCTTCGATTCCGGACCGTGGACCCGGATGAAGCCGAACGAGCGCGAACGTCTGCTCTGGCGAGTGGGCGATCTCCTGTCCGAGCGCGCCGCCGAATTCGGTCAGCTCGAGGCACTCGACAACGGCAAGGCCGCGACCATCGCCACCGCCGTGGACACCGCCTGGGCGGCCGACATCTTCCGCTACAACGCGGGCCTGGCCACCAAGATCACCGGGTCGACCGTCGACGTCTCGATGCCCTTCGTGCCGGGCGGCGAGTTCCACGCCTACACGCTGCGCGAACCGGTCGGGGTGTGCGGGCTCATCGTCCCGTGGAACTTCCCGCTGCTGATGGCCGCCTTCAAACTGGCGCCGGCGCTGGCCGCGGGCAACACCGTCATCCTCAAGCCGGCCGAGCAGACCCCGCTCACCGCACTGCTGCTCGGTGAGATCTTCGACGAGGCAGGCTTCCCGCCCGGCGTGGTCAACATCGTCGCCGGATTCGGCGAGGCCGGCGCCGCACTGGCCGCACACGACGACGTCGACAAGATCGCGTTCACCGGGTCCACCGAGGTCGGCAAGAAGATCGTCGAGGCGGCGAAGGGAAATCTGAAGAAGGTCTCGCTGGAGCTCGGTGGCAAGAGCCCCAACATCGTCTTCGCCGACGCCGATTTCGAGAAGGCGGTGGCCGGTTCGGTGGCCGCGTGGATGTTCAACCACGGCCAGTGCTGCGTCGCCGGCACCCGACTCTTCGTCGAGCGCCCCATCTTCGACGACTTCACCGCGGCGGTCGCGGAAGCGGCTTCGCAGGCGAAGATCGGACCGGGCCTCGATCCCGCCACCGAACTCGGACCGCTGGTCAGCCAGGAGCAGTTCGACCGCGTGTCCGGCTACCTGTCGGCCGGACTCGCCGACGGAGCGCGTGCACTGACCGGCGGAAAGCGTTGGGGCGATGAGGGATTCTTCATCGAGCCGACGGTGTTCGTCGACGTCGAACCCAGCTTCTCGATCGTGCAGGAGGAGATCTTCGGCCCGGTCGTCGCCGCGCTGCCCTTCGACGCCGACGCCGGGGTGGCCGCCGCCGCCAACGACTCGATCTACGGTCTCGCCGCAGGCATCTGGACCACCGACCTGTCGAAGGCACATCGAACGGCCCGCCAGATCCAGGCGGGATCGGTCTGGGTCAACCAGTACAACGGCTTCGACACCGCGATGCCCTTCGGCGGATACAAGCAATCCGGCTGGGGGCGCGAACTCGGCTCGTCGGCGATCGATCTCTACACGCAGACCAAGGCCGTGAACATCGCTCTCTGATCCGCTTCCACTCCCCCAGATCCCTCTAGTGCAAAGGAGCACGCCATGACACTCACCACCAAGGCCGCCGTTCTCACCGCGCCCGGAAAGCCCTTCGAGATCGTCGAACTGGACCTGGACGAACCGCGCGAGGGCGAAGTCCTGATCAAGTACACCGCCGCCGGACTGTGCCACTCCGACCTCCACCTCACCGACGGCGATCTGCCGCCGCGGTACCCGATCGTGGGTGGTCACGAAGGCTCCGGCATCATCGAGGCCGTCGGCCCCGGTGTGACCAAGGTGAAGCCGGGCGACCACGTGGTGTGCAGCTTCATCCCCAACTGCGGCACCTGTCGTTACTGCTCGACGGGCCGACAGAACCTGTGCGACATGGGCGCAACCATCCTCGAGGGCTCGATGCCCGACGGTACCTTCCGGTTCCATTCCGGCAAGGACGATTTCGGCGCCATGTGCATGCTGGGCACGTTCTCCGAACGGGCCACCATCTCGCAGCACTCGGTGGTGAAGGTCGACGACTGGCTACCGCTGGACAAGGCGGTCCTCGTCGGATGCGGCGTGCCGTCGGGCTGGGGCACCTCGGTGTACGCCGGCGGGGTACGCCCCGGTGACACCGTGGTCATCTACGGCATCGGCGGCCTCGGTATCAACGCGGTGCAGGGTGCGGTGTCGGCGGGCGCCAAGTTCGTCGTGGTCGTCGACCCGGTCGACATGAAGCGCGACGCAGCACTGAAATTCGGTGCGACGCATGCGTTTGCAGATCCCGAGGAAGCCGCCGCGAAGGTCAACGAACTGACGTGGGGTCAGGGCGCCGATCAGGCGCTCATCCTGGTGGGCACGGTCGACGAGCAGGTGGTGTCGAACGCGACGGCTGTGATCGGCAAGGGCGGCACGGTGGTCATCACCGGTCTCGCCGATCCCGCCAAGCTCACCGTGCACGTGTCGGGCACCGACCTGACGCTCAACCAGAAGACGATCAAGGGCAGCCTGTTCGGCTCGGCCAACCCGCAGTACGACATCGTCAAACTGTTGCGTCTCTACGACCAGGGCCAGCTCAAGCTCGACGAGCTGATCACCACCACCTACACCCTCGACCAGGTCAACGAGGGCTACCAGGACCTCCGCGACGGAAAGAACCTGCGCGGGGTCATCATCCACGGCGAGTGAGCCGGTAGACAGAAGACCCGAACAGCTCGCCGGCAGGTCTCAGTCACCGGCGAGCTGTTCGTCTGCACGAGCCGGCCGGACGGGCCCGGCGATCGCCGACCGCATGTACTGCACCGATGCGATGAGTCGACGGGCCTGCCGAGCAGGTGAGTACTCGGCGGGCTCCGCTCCCCGGACGCTGTACTCGACCTCCACCTCCCCGGTCGTCGACTTCCCGGTCGTCGATGCCGCGGCGCCGCCGTGTTCGATCGCCGACACCGTCGCGTCGGCGGCGCCCCGGAGCTCCTCGACGAGATCCTGCTCGATGTCCGGATCGACTCGGGCTTCGGCCGCAGCGCCGCCCGGCCGCGTCAGGGCGATCGCCGACCAGGCGAGTCCCCTCGCCTCGCGTGTCGTCTCGTGGAGATGCGGCCGCAGACGACGCAGCGTCGATCGATGGAACCTGCTGAGGGAGAAGACCGCGGAGGCCGCGGCGTCGAGCATCGCGGCCTCGGCGCCGTCGAGCACTCGGACGGAGGCCAGGGCCGCGTCGGAATCGGTTTGTCCCGGCCGGTTCTCGCCTCTGCGGAGGGCGACGGCGGCCAGGTCGACGAGCGCGTCGAAGTACGTCCGGAGCTTGGTGTCGAGGACGGGTGAGGTCGGCGTGCTCAGGATGAGGAAGGCCGCGGCCGCGCCGACCAGGGCACCACACAGCGTCTCCTCGATGCGCCACTCGAGGACGTGGCGGTTCAGGACACCGAGCAGGTCGTAGCTGTTGGTGAGGACGATCGTGATGAAGAGGATCGTCCAGGTGTAGGAGATCGCCCCGAAGTAGAAGGCGAAGAAGACCGCGCAGACCACGATCGCGTACTGCACCGCGGGGTGTTCACCGATGATCAGCACGGCGGCGACGCCGATCACGAGTCCGACCGCGGTTCCCTGCACTCGTTTGACGGCCTTGGTGAGAATGGCTCCGCGCGTGGCCATCCCGTTGAAGACCATGAAGGCGCTGAGCACCGCCCAGTACCAGCGGCTCGCCGAGATGACCTCGCCGACGGCGAGGGCCAACGAGCAGGCGACCATGACCTGGAGTGCGAATCGAGTGGTGTCGGGCCGCGGTGTCTTCTCCGCGGGCGTCGGGGTCGTCGAGGCGGTTCTCGCCCCAGTGGCGGTCGCCCCCGTGGATGTCCCGCGGCGCCGGACGGCGATCGCGCGCAGATCGGCGGTCGCCGACACGACGACGCGTAGCGTCGCGATCGTCGGGTCCGGGTCCGGTCCGGCGAGGGTCGGGGCGGCCGCGTCCGACGATGACCTCAGCGCACCGCGGACATGTGACACCGCCTGTGCGACGGCGGGACCCGCACGGTTCTCGGCCACCAGGAAGGCTGCCTGTTCACCCGACAGGTGCAGCATCGAGACCCGGCGCGACAGCGTGGTGTCATCCACGTCCGTGTAGCGCGCGGCGTCGTAGTTCTTCTGCCACGCGGCGACCGCACTCGTCGCCGCCGACAGTCGGGTGACCGATGCCACCACCCGCCGCGGCCCGGTTTCCGGTTCGCTTGCGACCCGAAGCAGGTCGTCGGCGCAGACCTGCACGCTTCGTAGGAGTCGGACCAGTTCCCCACCCGGTCGATCGGGGACCAGCACCAGCCGCACGAAGAGTGCGCTCGCCACCGCGATGACGACCAGACCGCACAGGACCGGCAACGTGTGCAGGTCCGCCTCCATCACGACGGCGAAGAAGAACGCGAAGAACCCGAAGAAGCCGAGCGCACTCCCCCGTGGCCCGTAGCGCGTCGTCCAGGCGGCGAGACCGGCGATCGCGACGAAGGCGATCGCCCGCGCGACCGGCCACGGATGCAGCAGGCACGCGAGGAGTGCCGCCGCGAAGCCGGGGACGAGCAGCGCGACGGTCGTGACGATCCGGGCCCGCGCGGTCGTGTCCTTGACCGCACCGACCGTCGCCCACAGCGACAGGAACCCGGCAGACAGTTCGGCCGCGACCGGGATGCTGACCACGGACCGGATCGCGAGGACCACCAGCGCACCGATGGCCATCGCCGACGCACCGCGCGCGGCCTTGCGCAAGCGGGCCGCTCCAGGGTCACGCGTCGTGAGCAGAGCGGTCAGTGCGAAGGGCGGCGCCATGCCCGGAATCATCTCATCGCCGGACGGGTACGCCCGGCGTCGCAGCAGCATGTTCGTGCCGCTCCGATGCGGTCGCACACGCCTACTCGAGCGGGGGTGCTTGAATCACCCTGTGACTGCGACCTGGTGGATCCGTGTACTCCGTATCGCGTTCGCGGCGCTTGGCACCTGGGCCCTCATCTATCAGGTGATGGTCCGCCTCGACGACCCAGACTTCACCCTGTGGAACTTCTTCGGCTACTTCACGGTGCTCAGCAACATCGCGGCCGCGGTCGTGCTGCTCGTCGGCGGACTACTCGCCCCCACCGGGCCGGCGTGGGAGTGGGTCCGCGGAGCCGTGACCACCTGCATGGTGATCACCGGCATCGTCTACGCGCTGCTGCTCAGCGGGGTCGACGTGGACGTCACCTACAGCTGGGTGAACGACGTACTCCACCGCATCATCCCGCTGGTGATGCTGGTGGACTGGGCCCTGGTGCGCGCCAAGCGACTTCCCGAACGCAGCTGGCTGACCTGGCTGGCCATCCCGCTGGTGTACGGCGTGTACTCACTCATCCGCGGACCCATCGTCGACTGGTACCCGTACCCGTTCCTCGACCCGCGCGAGCAGGGCTATGTCTCGATGACCATGTCGCTGGTGGTCGTGTTCGTCGGCATGACGCTCATGTCCTTCGGCGTCTACTGGGTCGGGACCCGAGGTAGGTCGCGGGACGCGGTCCCGGCCTGATCCCCCGCCGCCTGGTCCGAAAGAGCGCGACGCACCCAGCTCCGATGGTCGATCCGAAAGAGCGCGACGCACCCAGGTCTGCTGCCTGAGGTGCGAGGAGCGCAAGCCGCCGGGCTGAGTAAGCGACGAAGGAGCGCATCGAAGTCGACGAGCCTCGAAGGCCCGGTGAGACACCGTCGCCCACCCAACCACCGGTCGACGTCAACCCGACCCGCAGACGTCGATCGACGTCTGCCGGTCGAGTTGAGGTTCGGCAGTCGGGGATCCGGTGCGACGACGTCCCGACGCTTGGAGTCAGGCCGCCCCGTCGACCCCGAGCGACACCGCGAGCTGCTCGCACCAGGTGTCGACGACCTGCGCTCGGCGTGCCGAGTCATCCGACAGGGTGTCGGCCAGACCGAGACCGCGGGCGAAGTCGAGTGTCGCCTGGACGAGACGATGTCCCTTCTCGTCATCCGGCGAGACACCCATCGCCGCCATCGTGCGCTGATGAGCGGCCCGCGCGAACTTCGCCTCGAGCGGCAGGATCAGCGTGCGCAGCGCGGGGTCCGACGCCGCGGCGGCCCACACCTGCAGTGCCGCCTTGAATTCCGTTCCGGTGTAGACGTCGACCACGCGCTGGACCGCTGCCAGCACGCGTGGCGCGGTGATCGGCTCGCCCGGGGCGGCCGACGCCCCGAACTTGCTGTCGGCCGCGGTCGTAAGGTCGTCGAAGACCTGCTCGAGCGCGGCGGTGATGAGTGCTTCTCGCGTCGGGAAGTGGTGTTGCGCAGCGCCTCGCGACACGCCGGCACGTTCGGCGACCGCGGCGACGGTGGCGGCCGCCCAACCGTCCGCCGCGAGTGCGTCGATCGTCGACCGCAGCAGGCGTTCACGCGTCAGGCGCGAGCGTTCCTGCTGAGGTTCACGACGATTCGACGACACACGCGTGGACATCTTCGGCCTTGCCTCAGTACGACTTCGGGAGGCCCAGGCTGGCCTGCGCCACGAAGTTGAGGATCATCTCCCGACTGACCGGTGCGACACGGGCGATGCGGACGAGGCTCAGCATCGGCGCCATACCGTATTCGGAGGTCAATCCGTTGCCGCCCATCGAGTGCACGGCCTGGTCGACGATCTTCACGGCGGCCTCGGCCGCGGCGTACTTCGCCATGTTCGCCGGCTCGGCGGCACCCCAGTCGTCGCCGGCGTCGTACATCGTCGCGGCCTTCTGCATCATGAGCTTGGCCATCTCGAGCTCGATCTTGCCCTGCGCCAGCGGATGCGCGATGGCCTGGTGTGCGCCGATCGGCGTCTTCCACACCGTGCGCTCCTTGACGTAGGAGACCGCCTTGTCGAGTGCGAACCGTCCCATGCCGACAGCCGACGCCGCGGCCATGATCCGTTCCGGGTTCAGCCCGGCGAACAGCTGGCTGAGGGCCGCGTCCTCGTCACCGACGAGCGCGTCGGCGGGCAGCCGGACGTCGTCGAGGAACAGCTGGAACTGCTTCTCCGGGTTCTGCAGCTCCATGTCGATCATGGTGTAGGAGAAGTTCTCCGCGTCGGTCGGCACGATGAACAGCGCCGGCTTGAGCTTGCCGGTCTTGGCGTCCTCGGTACGCGCGACGATCAGGACCGCCTGGGCCTGGTCGACGCCGGAGATGTAGACCTTCTGCCCGGACAGCAGCCAGTCCGAGCCGTCACGACGGGCGGTGGTGGTGATGTTGTGCGAGTTCGACCCGGCGTCGGGTTCGGTGATGCCGAACGCCATCGTGATGGAGCCGTCGGCGAGGCCGGGCAGCCACCGCTGCTTCTGCTCGTCGGTGCCGAAGCGGGCGATCACGTTGCCGCAGATGGCCGGTGAGACCACCAGCATCAGCAGCCCGGTACCGGAGGCGGCGATCTCCTCCATGACGATCGCGAGCTCGTACATGCCGGCACCGCCGCCACCGTACTCCTCAGGGAGGTTGACGCCGATGAAGCCGAGTTTGCCCGCCTCCTGCCAGAGTTCGTCGGTCTTGCGTCCTTCACGGGCGCATTCCCGGAAGTACTCCTGACCGTATTTCGCGGCCAGCCCGGCGACCGCGTCACGCAGGTCGGCGCGCTCGGGTGTTTCCACGAACGGGTTGTCCAGAGCTGTCATCGCTTCACTCCCTTGTTGGTTCGGATTCTGCCGGCCGGCCGGATCAGGCGTGGTAGCCGAGTCGCTTCGCGGCGAGGCCGTTGAGGATCTCGGTGGTGCCGCCGCCGATGCCGATGATGCGCATGTCGCGGTACTGCCGCTCGACCTCGGTGCCGGTCATGTAACCGAGGCCGCCGTGGAGCTGTACGGCCTTGTTGGCCACCCATTCTCCCGCCTCGACGGCGGTGTTCTTGGCGAAACACACCTCGGCGATCAGGTCGTCGTGAGAGGTGACCTTCCGCTCCACGACGGCGCGCGTGTAGGTGCGGGCGACATCGATACGACGCGCCATCTCGATGAGGGTGTCCTGCACCGACTGCCGCGCGATGATCGGCTTGCCGAAGGTCTCGCGATCACGGGCCCACTGCACCGTGAGGTCGAGGCACCGCTGGGCGCTGGCATAGGCCTGCACCGCGAGGCCGGACCGCTCGGTCACGAAGGCCATGGCGATCTGGGCGAATCCGGAGTTCTCCGGACCGACGAGGTTCTTGACCGGGACACGCGCATCGACGAAGGCCAGCTCGGCGGTGTCCGAGCAGCGCCAGCCCATCTTGTCGAGCTTGCGGGTCACGGTGAATCCGGGGGTGTCCTTCTCGATGACGAGCAGCGACACACCGCCGGCGCCGGGCCCGCCGGTGCGCACGGCCGCGACGACGAAGTCCGCCCGGACGGCCGAGGTGATGTAGGTCTTGGAGCCGTTGACGATGAAGACGTCGCCGTCGCGCTCGACCTTGGTGGTGAGGTGGCCGACGTCGCTGCCGCCGCCGGGTTCGGTGATCGCGAGGCTGCCGATCTTCTCGCCGGCCAGGGTCGGGCGAACCCAGCGGTCGATCTGCTCCGGGTCGCCGGCCGCGATGAGGTGCGGCAGGGCGATCCCGTGGGTGAAGAGGCCGGAGAAGATGCCGCCCGCCGCACCGGCGTAGTGCAGTTCCTCGGCGAGGATCGTCGTGTCGATGATGTCGCCGCCGGAACCGCCGACCTCCTCGGGGATTCCGAGGCCGAACAGGCCGAGCTTGGCGGCCTCGAGGTGCAGTTCACGCGGGATCAGTCCGTCGCGCTCCCAGTCGTCCTGAAAGGGCAGAACGTGCTTCTCGACGAACTTCCGGACCATCGAACGAAGTTGGAGACGTTCCGGCGTATCCCAGACGTTGGGGCTGACAATGGGCACCCGAGACTCCTTGGTTGTGACTGCGGTTGATTGGTGGTTCTGAAGGTGAGCCGGCGGCGGTTCAGGCCCCGCGCGGCTCTCGGCCGGCACCGGGCGGACCGGCGAAACACTGTGCGATGCCGGACCACTCGTGTGCGTCGTCGCCGACGATCTCGAGGTCGAGGTCGGCGAGGTTGCGACGCTGGGTCACGAGTTGGCAGAAGTCGAGCGCCGAACCGCTCACGACGTTCGACGCGTCGCCGGGTCCCCAGGTCCACAGCTCCCCCGACGGCGAGGTCAGCGCATGGCGGAACGGTTCGGCCGGCGGGGTCTTGCCGTTGACGATGTAGGCGAAATCGCGTGTGCGCACACCGATGTGGGCGACGTGCCGAATCCGGTCGCTCGGCAGCATCGTCACACCGAGGGCGTCGGCGACGTCGAGGCCGTGTGCCCAGGTCTCCATCAGTCGCGCGGTCGCCATCGACGCCGCCGACATGGGCGGGCCGAACCACGGGATCTTCACGCCCTGGGGCACTTCGCGCAGGGCATCCGCGAGCCGGGCGCGAGCGAGGCGCCAGCCGGCGAGGATCTCGTCGATCGGGGCACCCGCCCCGGCCTCGGCGGCATCGTCGACATAGGTCTCGGGATTGTTCTGCAGGGCCTCGGTGACGAGGTCGGTGAACCGGTCGGGATCGGTGGCCGCGATGGCCGCGACCTCGTCGGTCCAGGCCAGGTGCGCGATCTGGTGGGCGATGGTCCACCCCGGGGCGGGCGTCGGCGTCGCCCATCCGGCGTCGTCGAGGCCGGCGACCAGCGCGTCGAGCTGGTCCGACTCGGCTTCGAGATCTGCCACGACGCCGTACACGGCCGCTGCTCGATCGGTCATGCGATCAGCCTCACACACCTGCCCAGAAGAATCAAGCGCGCTTGATTGTTTCTTTGGTCCGCGACGCCGGAAGCCGCCTCTGCTGTGCGCCCCCTGGAGGGGGTGACGGTATGTCAGCAGCGACCCCGCCACACAGGGCGCACTTCAGGGGCGGGTTTCGGGCAGCGCCCCGACGACCGTCAGTGGTAGTGGACGTCGAGCGTCGCGCGGCTCAGCAGGACGTCGTCGTAGGAGGTCATGGTGGCCTCGAAGGAGGAGATACGACGCCCGGTCTTGATCGGTGTCACCTCGACGGTGACCTCGCCGCCGTCGACCGCGGGTGACCGGTAGAAGCCGATCGCCATGTCGCCGATCGAGTACTCCTGCCCCGGTCCGGTATGCAGGTGTCCGGCGAAGGAACCCGCCTGGCCGACGATCGTGGCGATGACGCCGCCGTGCATGGTGCCGAACATGTTGCCCATCCAGGGGTCGGTGGCGCTGCGGAAGCGGATGCCGGCGTCCCGGTCGGTGGCCCCGTCGAGCACCTCGATCGTGCCGTTCAGCATCTCGACGAGCGGACCGGCGTCGCGCTGCTTCGTCGCGATCTCCCCCACGACCTCACGTCCGGTCAACCCTGCGGGGATCGCGGCCGGGAGGGTCACACCATGGTCGTCGGCGCATCGGGGTGTCGCCATCCCGATCTCCGCGGACGGGGTCTGCCCGGTCGGGGCGCGTCCGACCCGCACGTTGCGCGCGGTTCCGACACAACACAGTTGTCCTGCGCCGGTGCGGATCTCGACGCTGGTCGAACCCCAGCCGTCGTCGTGCATCACGACTTCGGCCCGCGCCGCGAGCATGTCGCCGAGCCGCGCGCGGCCGTGCGTCGACAGCGACAAGCGTGCCTGCAGGGTGGCAGCCGCCGGATCTTCGTGGACCCGATGGAACGGGATGCCGCCGCAGTGGTCGAAGAGAACGGCGAGCGCGGGCAACTCGATCAGCCCGCGGTGATCGGCGAACTGCGAACACAGCAGCTGGGCGGCGCGCACACCCTTGCCCTCCACGGCGAGATCGCCGAGATGGAATGCGGACAGTGGGTCGTGCGGGCCAGGGTTCGGTGACACAGCGTGCTGCGGATCGCTCATGTGTCTTCTGTATCAGCAGAGTGCCGCCGACCTCACCTTGAGGAGTCCAACGTCACTCCCGTAGTCTGTGTCCAAAGTGTCCGAAGTGACGGGAGATACACATGGGCCGCAAGATTATTGCCGGACTCGGAGCCGCTGCAGCAGCCGGCGCACTGACCCTGGGCGCTGCGACCGCGCAGGCCGCGCCGGGTGAGCAGGCTCTGAACGTCGAACAGATCCCGAACGCCGGCATCACCGTCGGGTCGAACGGTGTCACCGGAGGTTTCGTTGCCTCGATCCTCGCATCCGCGACCGAACCCGGGGTCACCCAGGTCTCGTTGAACACCACCCCGACGGAGTCCTGCTCGACGAATCTCAAGGACGCGCGCGTCGGCATCTCCTGGACGAACAAGTCCACCGGGAGCACCGGCAGCGACGTCTTCGCCGCATGCACCGACGGCCGCCCGTCGGACGGCGTCGCCATCGCCACCGGCGCCGGGTCCGTCGAGTTCACCACCACGATCATCGGCAAGAACGACCAGACCTTCACCGTCGTGCCCGGTAGCGGCTCTTTCACCCGCTAGGAGCACACGCACGACCCCTGTCGGGGACGCTTCGGCGCCCCCGACAGGCATGCGAGTAGACAATATTTCAGATCTGTACACGGACCGGGTGAACACGTTCTAGATTTGGCCGCATGGCCGAGACAGTCACCCAGCTCCTTCAGGAACGCGCCGACGACGACAACCTGGCAATCACCTACGAGGGCAGCCGGTGGACGTGGCGCGAGTACATCCGCGACGCGGAGAAGACCGCCGCCGCAGTGCTATCGGTGGCCGACGCCACCCGCCCGATGCACATCGGCACTCTGCTGGGGAACACCCCGGACATGCTCATCGCCCTCGCCGCGGGGGCTCTCGGCGGCTATGTCACCGCCGGCATCAACAACACCCGACGCGGGGAGGGGCTGGCCGCCGACATCCTGCGCGCGGACTGCCAGATCCTGATCACCGACGCCGAACACCGCCCCCTCCTCGAGGGGCTGGACCTGAGTGGCGTCACCGTCCTGGACACCTCGACAACGCAGTGGGCCGACCTCATCGCCGGCGCAGGCGAGCTGACCCCGCATTCGGTACCGGGGGCCATGGACACCTTCATGCTGATCTTCACCTCGGGCACCAGCGGCAACCCCAAGCCTGTTCAGTTCGCGCACTTGATGATCCCGTTCGCCGGACCGGTCCTCGTGGACAAGTACGACATCGGGCCCGGCGACGTCTGCTACCTCTCGATGCCACTTTTCCACAGTGCCGCACTGATGGGCGGGTACTGTGTCGCACTGTGCGGTGGCGCCGCGATCGCCCCGGCGAAGTTCTCCGCGTCGACCTTCCTCGAGGACATCCGGCGCTACAAGGCGACGTACATGAACTACGTCGGCAAGCCGCTCGCCTACATCCTCGCCACCGAGGAGAAGCCCGACGACGCCGACAATCCCCTGCGGGTCGCCTTCGGCAACGAGGCCACCGACCGCGACATCGACGAGTTCTCACGACGCTTCGGCTGCACGGTCTGGGACGGCTTCGGTTCCACCGAGCTCGCGATCATCATCACCCGCGAACCCGGTACCCCGCACGGCTCCATCGGCCGGGGCTTCCCGAACGTCGCGGTGTACAACTCGTCGACCGTCAGCGAATGTCCCGCAGCCGAATTCGACGAGAACGGGGCGCTCCTCAACTCCGACGAGGCCATCGGTGAACTGGTGAACATCGAGGGCGGCGGAATGTTCATGGGGTACTACAACGACTCCGACGCCACCAACGAGCGCCTGCGCCACGGGATGTACTGGTCGGGCGACCTCGCCTACAAGGACTCCGAGGGCTGGATCTACCTGGCCGGGCGCACCGGCGACTGGTTGCGCGTCGATGGCGAGAACCTCGCCGCCGGCCCCATCGAACGCATCCTGCTGCGGATCCCCGAGATCAACCGCGTCGCCGTGTACGCGGTGCCCGACGAGCACGTCGGGGATGCCGTGATGGCTGCCGCGGTGCTTCAGGACGACGCGGTGCTGACGCCGGAGTCGTTCGCCGAACAGCTTGCGGCCCAGGCGGATCTGTCGCCGAAGGCCTGGCCGAGGTACGTACGGATCGCCGACGACCTGCCGACGACCGCCACCAACAAGATCCTCAAGCGCACCCTGAAGCAGGAGGGCGCGACCGCGGGCCACGGAACCCTGTGGGTACGGGAGCCACGGTCGCAGACCTACGGCGAGGCCGTCGGCGCGGGCACCGGCTCCCCGTAGGCGAGAACGCACGAGACCATGGATCAACTCACCGAACTCGGTTACTACGCGCTGTCCCGGCACCCGGTCACCCCACGCGAACTCGCCGCCGAGGCCCGGTTCGCCGACGAGAGCGGACTCGGGACGGCGTTCGTCTCGGAACGCTTCAACGTCAAGGACGCCGCCGCACTGTGCGGCGCTCTCGCCGGTGCGACGGAGAACCTCGGGATCGCCACGGCCGCAACCAACCACAACACGCGGCACCCCATCGTCACCGCGACCATGGGGGCGACCCTCGCCGAGGTCTCCGGCGGCCGTTTCGCTCTGGGACTCGGTCGTGGGATCACCCCTCAGTGGCAGATCCTCGGCGTCCCGCTCGTCACCGGCGCGGCCCTGCGTGACATCACCGGCCTCCTCCGCAAGCTGTGGGCGGGTGAGATGGTCATCGGGCACGACGGGCCCGCCGGTTCCTATCCGTTGCTCAATCTCGGGGTGACGCTCGATCCCCCACCACCGATCCTGCTCGTGACGATGAGCCGCAGAACGCTCGAACTGGCCGGTGAGATCGCCGACGGGGTCGTCCTGCACACGTACTTCAGCGCCGACGCCACCCGGCGGGCGGTCGCTCACGTGCGCAGTGCGGCCGAGCGCGCGGGCCGCGACCCCGCGTCGATCCGGATCTGGTCGGTCGTGGCCACCCTCTCCGACGACCTGGACCCCACCGACCGGCTGCGCAGGCTGTACGGCCGCCTCGCGACCTACCTGCAGGGCTATCCGGATCAGCTCATGGGCGCCAACCAGTGGGACCCCACCGATCTCGAACGAGTCCGCGCCACCGCGGCGTTCACCGGGGCCCGCGGCCCGATCGACGCCACCGCCACCGCTGACGAACTCGGCGAGCTGGCCGACACCATCCCGGAGGCCTGGGTCGCCGACTCCGCCACCGGTTCACCGTCCGACTGCGCGAAGACCGTCGCCGAGCAGTTCGATCTGGGCGTCGACTCGGTGATCCTGCACGGAGCGACGCCCACCGAGCTCGCTCCGGTTGTCGAGGCGTATCGCGACATACGCCCCGACCGCGCGGCCGGGCTGCCGGTCAATCCCGGAAGGATGCCCTCGTGACGGTGAGGTCCACATGACAGAGACCATCGAGATACCCACGAGCGTGGACCAACTCACGCCCGCCTGGCTGACCGCCTTCCTCGGGGAGAACGGTCACGACACGTCGATCGTGTCGGTCGCCGCGGAAGCCGTGGGAACGGGACAGATGGCGGGGTCGTACCGGCTGACACTCGACCACGGGTCGCCGACGGACCTGCCGGCCACCATGGTCGCGAAGCTGGCCACCGGCGGCCCCGAGCAACGGGAGTTCGGCTCCGGCGTGTTCCGCAACGAGGTGCGCTTCTACCGCGACCTGGCCGCCGGCTTCACCGTCCCGATGCCACGATGCTTCGCCGCGACCATCTCCGATGCCGGCACCGAGTTCGTCCTGCTCCTCGAGGACATGGGCGAGGCGGTGCAGGGCGATCAGATCACCGGATGCACTCCGGCGCAAGCGGAGTCGGTCGCGGTGGCCGCCGCCGGTCTGCACGCACCACGGTGGAACGACGCCGCTCTGCTCGAGGAGATGCCGCTGCCCGGGGTCCCGGAACGCGAGATGATGGAGTCGATTCTCGCGCCGATGGCCGACGTCTATCGCGACCGTTTCTCCCCCGATACGGCGAGTTCCGCGGCGATCGACTGGCTGGTGCGGGAGGCCGGTGACTGGCTCGTCGCCCCGTTGCGCAACGCCGCGCTGATCCACGGCGATCTGCGCGTGGACAATGTGCTGTTCGGGCCCGCGGGTGACGTGACGGTGATCGACTGGCAGACGATCACCACCGGCAACCCCCTGCGCGACATCGCTTTTCTGCTCAGCACCAGCCTGACCACCGAGGACCGGCGGAAGCACGAGCGCGGCATCGTCGCGTCCTATCACCGTGCGCTGGTCACCGAGGGAGTCACCGGCTACACGCTCGACGAATGCTGGACCGACTACGTCGCCAACCTCATCCAGGCGCCGCTGATCATCGTCTTCGGTTCGGCCGCCGCACAACCGACCGAGCGCGGCACCGCCATGTTCGACGCGATGCTGTCCCGCAGCGCGGCCGCGATCGACGACCTCGTGCCGGGCGGGCTGGGGGGACGTTGAAGCTCGTCATCGGCGGCAACGGGTTCCTTGGGTCCCGACTGGTTCGCCAACTCGTCGAGAACGGGGAGCACGTCCGCGTCCTCACCCGTGCGACCAGCGACCTCCGCACTCTGGCCGGCCTCGACTTCGACCATGCCATCGGCGATCTCTTCGACGCCGGCTCGGTCTGTACGGCGATGGAGGGCTGCGACGTCGTGTTCCACTGCGCCGTCGACACCCGTGCCTGGCTGCGGGATCCGGCGCCGCTGTACCGCACCAACGTCGAGGGATTGCGGGCGGTGCTCGACGTCGCCGCCGGTCAGCCGTTGCGCAAGTTCGTGTTCACCAGCACTGCCGCCACCATCGGACGGGTGAAGGATCGTCGCGCCACCGAGGACGACGCGTTCAACTGGTCGGGCGCGCCCGACTATGTGAAGAGTCGCGTCGCGGCGGAGGACCTCCTTCTGGCTCGTGCCCGCGAGGGTTCGGTGCCGGGCGTCTCGATGTGCGTCGCCAACACCTACGGTCCCGGTGACTGGCAGCCGACGCCGCATGGATCCTTCGTCGCCGGTGCTGCGCTGGGTAAGTTGCCGTTCACCATCCGCGGCTGGTGCGCCGAGTCGGTCGGCATCGACGACGCGGCCCGCGCCCTGATACTGGCCGGGGAACGCGGCCGGGCCGGCGAGCGCTACATCGTGTCCGACCGGTCCATCGACATGAGCGAGATCACCGAGATAGCAGCCCGCGAGGCCGGACGGCAACCACCGCGGCTCGCCCTCGACCGCGCGGCGCTGTATGCCGTCGGTGCGGTCGGCTCAGCACGCGCGACGATCACCCGCGAGCCCGTCCAGCTGACCGTGCCGTCGGTGAAGCTCATGTTCTTCATGTCCGAGATGGACCACGGCAAGGCCGAACGCGACCTGGGCTGGACGCCGCGCCCGGTGACCGAGGCCATCGCCGAAGGCGCGAGGTTCTGGGTGGAGCGTCGGGCCGCGCGCCGCCCCTGACGCCCTCCGCCGCCTGAGGTGCGAGGAGCGATAGCGACGAGCCTGACGCCTCCGCCGCCTGAGGTGCGAGGAGCGATAGCGACGAGCCTCGAAGACATCCCAAGGGTGCAAGGTGTCAAGCGGCGAGGTTGATGCGGTGGCCCCAGGCGGTGTGTTCGTCGTAGAGAGTGCGGTGGGTGAGGCAGCCGTGAAGGATGCCGATGAGCCGGTTGGCCAACGCGCGTTGGGCTTGGGTGTGGGTCTTCTTCTGGGCTCTGAGGTTGTCGTAGTAGGCGCGGGCGCCGGGACTGCCGGTCACGCGCTTTGCGCCATCGCCATGGCAGCATCGTTGAGTCGGGTGTTGCGGATATGACGGGCCAATACGACGTGACCTTTGCCCGACGCGATGGTTCGCGGTGTGAATCGCCCCGGGTTTGCTGGAGGCTCGGTTAGTTGGTTCCAGTGGTTGCCGGGACCGGGGTTTTCACGGTAGCTGGTGACTGTGTGGGTCGACCAGTAGGTCGGTCTCGTACTCGACGGGTGGGATGTGTCCGATCTCGCCGTGCAGGCGGCGGTGATTGAACCAATCGATGTACTCGGCGACGGCGATCTCGACCTCACCGACACCACCCCAACCACCTCGAGGGCGCATGATTGGGTTGCGGATGCATTCGGCCTTGAACAGCGAGTTGAACGCCTCGGCCATCGCATTGTCGTACGAATCGCCCTTAGAGCCAACAGAAGTCACCGCGTCGGCTTCGGCGAGGCGTTCGGTGTAACGGATCGCTCGATACTGCACTCCGCGGTCGGAGTGGTGAATCAGCCCGGCCACGTCCTGGCCGGCACGCGAGCGAGCCCACAACCCCATGTCCAGGGCGTCGAGTGCGAGGTCGGTGTGCATGGTGGTCGAGACCTGCCAGCCCACGACCATCCTCGAGAAGACATCAAGGATGAACGCGGCATACACCCACCCCGAGTGGGTGCGGATGTAGGTCAGGTCGGCCACCCACAGCGCGTTGGGTGCCGCCGCGGTGAACTGCCGCTCGACACGATCTGCCGGCTGCGGAGTTTCGGCCCCCTCGCTGTGCGTGGTCTTCCGTGTCTTCAGCCTCGTTATCCCCTGCAGCCCATCAGCTTTCATCAATCGTTCGACGGTGCATCGGGCCACGCCGATACCCTTCCTGCGTAGTTCGGCATGAACTTTGCGGGCGCCGTAGACGCCGAGATTGTCGGCATGCACGGTGCGGATCTCGCCGAGTAACTCGCGGTCACCGACCACCCGTGGCGCCTCGACTCGTCGAGAACTCAGATGGGCTCGCACCGTGGACGGAGCGATCTGGGCGGCCGTATCGCGCAAGGCCGCGCAGATCGGATCGACTGGCGTGTTCGCCACGATGAGTGGCGACGAACTCCACGATCAGCGCTGTGGGCGGTCGATCTCCGCCGCAAAGAAAGCCGAGGCCTGCTTCAAGATCGCGTTCGCCCGCCGCAGCTCACGGTTCTCGCGCTCTAGCTGCGCGATCCGTTCAGCCTCGCTGGTCGTGGTACCCGGTCGAACGCCGCCATCGATCTCGGCCTGCTTGACCCAGGTGCGCAGCGCCTCCGGGTGCACACCGAGTTGATCGCCGATCCGTTTGAGCGCCCCCGGCCGCGTGGCCGGGTCCTTGCGAGCTTCCACCGCCATCCGCGTCGCCCGCTCCTTCAGCTCAACGCTGTACTTCCGTGGTGCTGCCATACTCTCCATCCTTCACAGGTTCGAGAGCCTCCGACAAACCCGGGGCGGTTCACAATGTGTCACAGGGCTTAGGTCTTCTGAAGAAGGTAGCGGCACCGGCATCATCCGACAGGGGGCGGCCAAGCGGCTGGGTCACGCTATCGCGTGTCGAACCCAATTAACCTCCCTCAACGTTGCCGGGAGCTTGTGAAGGTATCCACTAGGATCTGCGCGCACGGCCTGTCCACCGCTGAAACGATTGTGACTCGCCCGTCCGCGTCGGGCGACGCAGTCGTCTGCCCTCGGCGTTCGCCGTGCTCGACGCGAACGGTCACTTCTCCTCTTGTGGCGGCAACAACACGTGCATCTTCGACTGCGATAGCCGCGGCCAATGGGTCGTGGAGTGGGATGTGCTGTCCGCGAAATCGCTCCTGGTAGGCGTCGTAGTAGAAGTCGACGATGCGACAGAGGGTTTCGAGTTCCGGACGGTCGAGATCGCGTACGGCCGCCTGGTCTTCCCGATTGAGCAGATGGGTGTATGTCAGATCGATCGGCACGAACGTGAGCCGACTCCAGTCCGACTGGACGACGTGCGCAGCCGCCGCGGGATCAGACGCGATGTTCGCCTCCGCCCACGGGGTCACGTTGCCGGGGACGGAGAACGCACCGCCCATCACGGTCATGCCGCCCACGCGGCGTCCAAAGTCGGGCTCTTTCGCCAGGACGTGCGCGAGGTTGGTGAGTGGTCCGGTCGCGATGATGTGCAGTCGGTCGCCGTAGGTGCGAGCCAGCCGACGAAGCGTGTCGGGAGTCGTTGACTCCCCGACGTCATCCGGACCCGAGGGTAGGGACACTCCCCCTAGTCCGTTGCGGCCGTGAAATGACGAGTTGGCGTCGTCGGCGTGGTCGTCGCCCGGCGCCTCAAGTCCGACAGATACCGGGATGTCGAGCCTGCCGAACAACCGCAGCAGCCGGCGAGCGTTCGCGGCGCCCCGCCGTGCGTCAACGTTGCCCGCCACGCTTCCCACGCCGACGATGGGAGTACGCCTCGCGAGTAGGTACGCCAGGGCCAGTGCATCGTCGATACCGGGGTCGCAGTCGAGGAAAAAGGCCCGGGAATCGCTGTCGGACATCATTTTATCCCCTCCGTGGCCATCTGAGCGTGTCTCGACCGCATCACGAGGTGAGCGCGATGTACTTGATGTTGAGGTACTCGTCGATGCCCTCGCTCCCGCCCTCGCTCCCCAGACCCGAGTGTTTGACGCCACCGAAGGGAGCTGCTGGGTCGGAGATCATCCCGCGGTTCACGCCCACCATGCCGGCTTCGATGGCGGCAGCTACTCGGCTGGCCCGGTCGAGATCTCGGGTGTAGAAGTAGGCGGCCAAGCCGTGGTCGGTTCCGTTCGCCGCCTCGATTGCCTCGGTCTCGGTGTCGAACCCGGTGATCACCGCCACCGGGCCGAAGATCTCCTCGTCCAAGATGGACGATCCGGCAGGGACCTCGTCGAGGAGGGTCGGCTGGTAGAAGAAGCCCGGCCTGTCGACAGCTGCTCCCCCGGTGTAGACACGGGCTCCCGCTGCGACCGCTTCGTCGACGAGGGTCGAGACTGCGTCGCGCTGCCTCGCGTTGATCAGAGGGCCGAGCGAGACCCCGTCGTCGTGGCCAGGGCCCACGGTGATCGCATCGATCCGGGCGCACAGCGCTGTGGTGAACTCGTCCCGGATTCGATTGTCGACCAGGATCCTGTTCGCGGCCGTACACGCCTGTCCTCCGTTGCGCATCTTCGCGGCGACCGCACCTTCGACCGCGGCTCCGATGTCGGCGTCGTCGAAGACGATGAACGGCGCGTTGCCGCCGAGCTCCATTGAGGTCCGCAACACCTGCTCGGCAGACTGTGCGATGAGCTTCTTGCCCACTGCGGTCGATCCGGTGAAGGACACCTTCCGGAGGCGCCGGTCCGTCATGAGCGCACCGACGACCGCGGGCGCCGATCGGGTCGGGACCACCGACAGAACCCCGTCCGGGAGCCCGGCGTCGGCGAAGACCTGGGCGAGCA